>NZ_JBFBEA010000020.1:0-195225 GCF_040683495.1 Streptomyces sp. NPDC093544
AGTCCGGATCTCCCGGATCTTGAAGTCCATCGCATCCCCTGAACTGGGGTGTTGCGACGACCACTAGAACGGAAGAAGAGAGGGGCGGGCCTTCGAGCTGCCCTGCCGTGAAGTGTCCGCGTGTCATGCGGCCCACTTCTGAACGTACGGCCGACGAGGTGAACGTACGGCGGCAGTCCAGCCAACTCCCCGCACGGGCCTGCTCCTTGGGACGCCATGGATCGCATACTCGCTGAGGTTCCTTACGGCACTTCCAGGGAGGCAGACATGGCCCTTACCACCCGTCGCAGAGCCCTCACCACCCTCGGCGCCGCCCTCGCGGGCTCCGTCGCGCTGCCCGCCACGTCCGCACTGGCGGGTGAGCAGAAGCACCGCCCGCGGCCGCTGTGGCGAGCCCACGCGCACAACGACTACGACCACCCGCGCCCCCTCTTCGACGCCCTCGACCACCGCTTCGGCAGCGTCGAGGCCGACATCTACCTCGTGGGCGACCAGCTCCTCGTCGCCCACGACCCCGTCGACCTCGACCCGGCCCGCACCATCGAATCCCTCTACCTCACCCCCCTCGCCGCCCGTGTGAAGGCCAACCATGGCTCGGTGTACCGGGGTTACCGCACGCCCCTGCAACTGCTCATCGACATCAAGACCGAGGGCTCCTCGACATACCTCGAACTCGACCGCCATCTGCGCCGCTACAAGAACCTCTTCACCACGTACAAGCACGGTCGTGTGTACCCCGGCGCGGTCACCGCCGTGATCTCCGGTGACCGTGCCGCCCGTACGCCCATGGAGGCCCAGAGCGTGCGGCGCGCCTTCTACGACGGTCGGCTCGCCGATCTCGGCAGCGCGGCGCCCGCCTCCTTCGTTCCGCTGATCAGCGACAACTGGACGCTCAACTTCACCTGGCTGGGCAACGGACCCTTCCCGGCCGCCGAGCGTGAGAAGCTGCGCGGCATCATCTCCGCGGCGCACGCGCGTCGGCAGAAGGTGCGGTTCTGGGCGACGCCCGATCTGGCGGGCCCGGCTCGTGACGCCCTGTGGACCGAACTCCTCGCCGCCGACGTCGACTACTTCAACACCGACGACCTCGCGGGCCTCGAAGCGTTCCTGGACGCGCGCTAGCTCCCGGCAACGCGCATACCCAAACGCACGCTTGAGCGATCGCACGCCTGGTCGCAGACACCACACGTTCGGGGGACACGTCAGCCGCCCGGACGAACCCTCCGCTACGCGACACTTGCGGCCGAAAGCCGCGATGTCGACGTGGCGGAGGAGGTTGACGATGGCCATTTCCATCTCTGTGGTGGTACTGCTCCTGATCCTCGCGGTGGTCTTCGTGCGCAACGGCGCACTGAAGCTCTCGCACGCCGTGGTCTGCGTGCTGCTCGGCTTCTATCTGGCGAGCACGAGCATGGCGCCGACCATCCATGACGGGCTCACGGCGACGGCGGACATCGTGAGCAGCCTCAAGCCGTGAACCCCCGGCGGTCGATGAGGCGCCCGGTCGGCTGTGGCATCAGGGGCTTGAGAAAACGCCGATGGCGTTCGGTACCGGGCGCTCGGCGCCGCCGCTGGGGTGGTTGACGACGCTGACGGCGCTCGACCCTGGCTGCTCGGCGACCATCGTGGTGGAGCCGCCGCCGTCGAGACTGAAGGCGTCGACGGAACCCAACTTCTGCATGGTCTCCGCGACTTCGGCGATGGTGAGTCCACTTTGGTACTCGGGCGCGCCGTCGAGGGCAAGCAGATACAGGCGCCGCCCGCCGTCCGCGATGCCCACGGCGGTCCGTACGGCCGCGGTCGTGTTGTTGAGACCGGGCAACGGCAGGCCGTCGTCGAGCACCGGATAGCCGCCGAGCGCGAAGCGGTACGGGATCCTGGAGGTGTCCGCCACCAGACGGTGCCCCACCCGGATCGGCAGGCCCGCCGACAGCTTCCGCAACTGCTGGGCGCCCGCCTCGCGGCCTACCAGGACGGTCGTGCCGGCAGCGATGGGCCCGCTGCCGGGTGTGTTGGCCGTCGACACGACCCGTCCGTTGCGGACCGTCACCTCATAGGTGTCCGCACTACAGGGCGCGGCCCGGTCGGTGTCCGTGCCGCAGGTGGCGCGCACCCGGGAGACACTTCCCCAGTCCGAGGTGAACGCGCCGATCGAACCCACCGGCAGCGCGTACTGGTTGAGCCCGCCGAGCGGCCACTTCCCCTCGTAGCTGCGTACGTAGCCGTCGAGAGCCAGACCGTCCAGCCGTGCCTTGCGGTCGACGCCCACACCGAGCACGTCCTCGGTGGTCGTCCCCGGCGGCAGAGCCGGTCCGAAGCGCTGGCCGTCCGGGACCGCCGCTTTCAGGGCGTGTCCGCTCGCGATCATCGGGCCCACGCTCGCGCCCGTCGCCGTGACCCCGGGATGCTGGGTTTCCGTGATGTTGAAGAAGTCGCCGTTGACGCCCGCGACGGCACCTCGGGCGCCGGCCAGCTGGGAGACGGGCGCCCGGGACGCGACGGCTCCGGGGTACAGCAGGTCGACCCGCACATGTGGGTCGCGCATATCGACGGTCAGTACATGTGCGTGCGCCACACCTTTTGCGGCCGGGATGTCCATCTCCGTGTACTGGACGCCGGCTGCGATCCGCGTGCCGCTCGGCGCACCGCTGGCCGGTGCCGCCCCCACAAGGGCAGTACCGGCCAGCGCACTCGATGCCGCGAGAACCGTCAGTACTGTTCTGAAACGTCCACTGCGACGTGTCACCGTGCCCCCTGATGTCTCTGATGTCTCATCAACTGCCGGAGAACTCAAGGGGAGTTCATCAGACGGCGGGTGGCTGTGGCAGTGGCCACCCGCCGACCAGACGGGAACGGGTCAGAAAACGCACTCCTTCGGGTGCTTCCAGCGAGAAGCCGCTGCCTCGGCCCGCCACGACATCGACGATCAGCCGCGTGTGGCTCCACAGCTCGTACTGGCTCGTCGCCATCCAGAACGACACCGGCTCCTCGACTCCATCGACCTCCAACTCGGCGAGCAGGATGTCCGAGCCGCCGGTACGGAACTCGCCCTCCGGATAGCACATGGGCGCACTGCCGTCGCAGCAGCCGCCGGACTGGTGGAACATCAGCGGGCCGTGGATGTCCCGCAGCCGCCGCACCAGTTCGGCGGCCGCGGGGGTCAGCTCCACGCGCGGGGCGGGATCCATCGCAGCGGCTCTAGAAGAAGCCGAGCTTCTGCGGGGAGTAGCTGACCAGCAGGTTCTTGGTCTGCTGGTAGTGGTCCAGCATCATCTTGTGGTTCTCGCGGCCGATGCCGGACTGCTTGTAGCCGCCGAACGCCGCGTGTGCGGGGTAGGCGTGGTAGCAGTTCGTCCAGACGCGGCCCGCCTGGATCGCGCGGCCCGCGCGGTACGCGGTGTTGATGTCCCGCGTCCATACGCCGGCCCCGAGCCCGTACAGCGTGTCGTTGGCGATCTTGATGGCGTCGTCGAAGTCGTCGAACGACGTGACCGAGACGACCGGGCCGAAGATCTCCTCCTGGAAGATCCGCATCCGGTTGTCGCCCTCGAAGATCGTCGGCTGGACGTAGTAACCGCCCTTCAGCTCCCCGTCGTAGTCGACGCGTTCGCCGCCGGTGAGAACCTTGGCGCCCTCCTGCCGACCGATGTCGAGATAGGAGAGGATCTTCTCCAACTGGTCGTTGGAGGCCTGCGCGCCGATCATCGTGTCGGTGTCGAGCGGGTGTCCCGGCTTGATGAGTTCGGTGCGGGCGACCGCCGCCTCCAGGAACTCCCGGTAGTTTCCGCGCTGGATCAGTGCCCGGGACGGACAGGTGCACACCTCGCCCTGGTTGAGCGCGAACATCGTGAAGCCTTCGAGGGCCTTGTCGCGGAAGTCGTCGTTCTTGGCCCAGACGTCGTCGAAGAAGATGTTCGGCGACTTCCCGCCCAGCTCCAGCGTGACCGGCTTGATGTTCTCCGAGGCGTACTGCATGATCAGCCGGCCCGTCGTGGTCTCGCCGGTGAACGCGACCTTCGCCACCCGTGGACTGGACGCCAGCGGCTTGCCCGCCTCCACGCCGAAACCGTTGACGATGTTCACCACACCCGGCGGCAGCAGATCCGCGATCAGGCTCATCCAGTAGTGGATGGAAGCCGGAGTCTGCTCGGCGGGCTTGATGACGACCGCGTTGCCCGCGGCGAGGGCCGGGGCGAGCTTCCAGACCGCCATCAAGATCGGGAAGTTCCACGGGATGATCTGCGCGACGACGCCGAGCGGCTCGTGGAAGTGGTATGCGACGGTGTCGTCGTCCACCTCGCCGACCGAACCCTCCTGAGCGCGGATCGCCCCCGCGAAGTAGCGGAAGTGGTCGATGGCGAGCGGGATGTCGGCGGCCAGGGTCTCGCGCACCGGCTTGCCGTTCTCCCAGCTCTCGGCGACCGCCAGTTTCTCCAGGTTCGCCTCCATCCGGTCGGCGATCTTCAGCAGGATGTCGCCGCGCGCGGAGACCGAGGTGCGCCCCCAGGCGGGCGCGGCCGCGTGCGCCGCGTCGAGCGCGCGCTCCACGTCCTCGGCGGTGCCCCGCGCGATCTCGGTGAACGGCTGCCCGTTCACCGGACTCGGGTTCTCGAAGTACTGCCCACGCGCCGGCGGAACGTACTCTCCGCCGATGAAGTGGTCGTAACGCGCCTGGTAGGAGACGATCGCGCCGTCAGTGCCGGGCGCCGTGTAACGAGTCATGCGGGTCTGCCTCCCGGAGAAGCGCTGCCCGCCGTTGGGCAGCTCTCGCCGCGAGGCTAGAAGCGGCGACGTTGCAAGTACGTTGCGGAGCCTCTCGGGTCCCCCTGGGGTGCCGGCCGCGTCCTCGGCGGGTGCGCCGACGGCGAGGGAGCCGTCGAGTACGAGGGGGCGGCCGATTGTGAGGGAGCCGTCGAGTGCGAAGGGGCGGCCGAATGCGAAGGGGCGGCCGACAGCTCGGATTCCAGCGCGCTCAGGCGCGCCCGTACGGCCGCTGTCGGCCGCACGGCGGCCAGCGCCCGCCATACGTCGAGGTCCTCCTCGCCCCACGGAGCATGGGCCCAGTCCGCCAACAGGTCAGGATCGCGGCGGGCGATGAGCGCCATGCGCAGCCCGTCGGCGAGCCGGCGCCGCAACCGAACCACCGCCGGGGCCCCCGAACCGGGCAGCAATGGACCCGTGTACGCCGACGCGGCAGCCGTCACCGCACCGGTGCCGAGCCGCCGCTCGACGACCGCGACATCGGACTCGACCGGCGTCGTGAGCCGGTAGGGGCGCGAGTCCAGCAGCCCCGGGCCGAGCAGTCGACGCAGCCGGGTGAGCTCGGCGCGCAACGTCACCGGCGACACCGACTCGTCCTCGTACAGCGCGCACAGCAACTCGTCGCCCGTCAGCCCCTCCGGGTGCCGTGCCAGCAGAACCAGGATCTCGCTGTGCCTGCGGCTGAGCCTGACCTTCCGGCCGCCCGCGACCAGTTGAGCCTCGTCGCGGCCCAGCGCGGACAACTCGATGGAGTCGGCGGTGGCCCGCGGCGGTGCGAGCAACGCCAACTGGGACTCCGCGGCCCTCGCCACCGCCTGCACGAAACCGAGGCTGTGCGGATGCGCGAGCCCGTCCCCGCCGGTTATGTCGACGGCACCGAGCATCCGCCCGGTGCGCGGATCGTGCACCGGCGCCGCCGCGCACGTCCAGGGCTGGACGCGGCGGAAGAAGTGCTCGGCCGCGAACACCTGCACCGGCCGGTCCACCGCGACCGCCGTGCCCGGCGCGTTCGTACCGACCGAGGTCTCCGACCAGCGCGCACCGGGCACGAAGTTCATCCGCCCCGCCTGTCGTCGTGTCGCGGGATGGCCCTCGACCCACAGCAGCCTGCCCTGGGCGTCGCACACCGCCAGGAGATGCTCCCCGTCCGCCGCGAACGTCCCCATGAGCTCACGGAACAGCGGCATGACCCGCGCCAGCGGATGCTCTGCCCGGTAGGAGCCGAGATCGCCGTCCGTGAGCTCCACGCTCGCGGTGCCGTCCGGTATAACACCGGCCCGTGCCGAACGCCGCCACGAGTCGGCCACCACCGAACGGACCGGTCGCGGCACCGTGCCCGCCTCGGTGAACACCTTGTGAGCACGGCGCAGGACCCGCACCCGCTCGGCGGGATCGGCGCCCGGTTCCAGAGCCACCCATGGATCGGTCAACTCGGCCTCCCGGAAAGCGATGCGGCTGGCCCCATCGTCACGCCCGGTGCGGGTCCGGACAAGCTCTGTGACCATTCCTTCGGCCGGGCGGACAGCTGACGGGCCGGTGGCTCAGGCGAAGTTGACGAGCCTTATGAAGCGCGTCCAGTCCCAGTTCGGCCCCGGATCGGTGTGGTCGGTGCCCGGCACCTCGTAGTGGCCGATGATGTGCGCGCGGTCCTTGGGGATGCTGTATCTGGTGCAGATCGCCGCGGTGAGCTTGGCGGACTCCTCGTACAGGGCATTGGTGAAGTAGGCGGGCTGGTCCACCCAGCCCTCGTGCTCGATGCCGATGCTGCGCGTGTTGTAGTCCCAGTTCCCCGCCTGCCAGGCGATGTTGCGCTCCCTCACGCACTGCGCCACATGCCCGTCGGCCGATCGCACGAGGTAGTGGGCGGACACCTTCTTCAGCGGGTTCTGGAAGATGGACAGGGTGTCGGAGTAGTTCTCCTGGGTGACATGGATGATCACGTAGTCGAGCGGATAACTTGTCGGCCGACTGGACGCCGTGTAGTTGGACGTGGTCGCCGGAACCCATTCGGCGGGTGGGTAGTCGACGGCCACGGCCTGTGCCGTGGCTCGCGTGTCGGGGAGTAACGCGTAGGGGAGGGCGGCGAGGGCAGCGCCCTTCAGGACGCGTCGTCGGCTGGGGGACGATCTGGCCCGTTCCATGGGGCATCTGCCTTTCTGTGGGGTGGGGCGAACGCCCCGCGGGAGTGCCTTCGGCTCGGCACCGCGACGGAGAGCCGTGGCCTCAGCGCGGGTGAACCGTTGCCCAGTAGCGGAGAGCCATGGTCCAGTGCAGGTGGATCATGACCTCAGTGCCGGTGCACTGTGGCCTCAGTGCCGGAGAGCCGTGGCCTGAGCGCCGTACTGCCCCGTACCTTCAGGGCCGGATCGCCATCGCCTGAGTGCTGGAATGTCATCGCCGGTGTAGGGAAGACGGTCGGCTCACAGCCCGAGTGCCGCGGCCGTCCCGCGCAGCTGCGCGTGCAGCCCACGATGAGTCTCGCGTGCCGGCAGCCATTCCTTGCGGAGCTTGGCGACGCACGTGTAGTTGGTGTCGCAGACGTTGGCGAGCGGCGACTCGACCGCCTGGGTCGCGAACTGGTAGGCGTCCAGCTCGCTGAATCCGTAGTCGCGCACCAGCCATCGCACCAGGTCGAGCTGGGATATCCGGAACGCGTCCTCCAACGGGCGTGCGGAACCGGTCGAGATGATGTGCGTGTCGGATTCGATGCGCGGCCAGGGGGTGGCGATTCCCTTGAGCAGCTCGACGATCACCACTGTGTTCATCGCGCACTCGACGGCGACACCACAGGTCTCGCCCTCACCCTGCCGTGCGTGTCCGTCTCCGAGGCTCAACAGGGCGCCCTCGACGTTCACTCCGAGGAAGCAGGTGACGCCGGCTCGCATCTCCGGAGTGTCCATGTTCCCGCCGTGTGCGTCGGGCACCAGCGCGGAGCGCACCTCCAGGTTCGCGGGCGCCACGCCGACGGTCCCGTGCATCGGATCCATGGGCAGCTCGATCCGGATGTCACTCTCACGCGCGCGGAACAGTGCGGTGCGTCGCTCCCGGTCGAGCTGCCAGATCCACACGGTCTCCGGCAGCGGTGGCTGCAGCGTGGCTGTGGTGTGCGTGGAAGTAAGCGCTCCGAACAGGGGGACCGTCGTCGATGCCGCCCAGTCACGGGCCGGTTCGATCGACACGAAGTGCACCGCGACCGTGTCTCCCGGTTCCGCTCCCTCCACGTGGAAGGGTCCGGTCTGTGGGTTGAGGAAGGGGAACTCACAGACCTCGGACACCAGGTCCTTCTCGGACCGCACGCGCCCGGCGAAGCAGTCCTCCGTGTACAGGTCGAGGACGGTGCCGGGCGCGATCCGCGCGACGGGCGGCGCGCCACCGAACGTCCACGCGAACTCGCCGGGTTCGGGCCGCACGGTCAGGATTCGGGGATCGCTCATGGCTGCACGGCTCCGCTCTGCCGGGATCGGTTGACCGGGACACGCTGCCATCGGTCCGACGGCTGTGCCTCGCGTGAATCACGGTACGGCGCTTGTCGGTTGAGCAGGGGAGACGGCCGTGAATCAGTGGACAGGATCCGTACTGTGGACAACTCGGCCACCCGAACGGGGCGACAGGTGTCCGGCGACGGGCGTCCGGCAACAGGTGTACGGCGACAGATGTCCGGCGACGGGCGTCCTGACGTAAGCCCGCGGCTTGCTGGGGCTGACCTCTGCCGACCGCCCGCTAAGAGCGCCCTGCCACCGCCGCCGGATCATCGAGCACAGCCCGTACCACCGAGTGCGCCGCGCCCAGCAGTGGTCCTTCCGGCCCCAGTTGCGAGACGGACACGGCGCAGGCGGGGCCTGCCGTGCGCCGCGCCAACTCACTCTCCAGCGTCGGCAACAGCCATGGTGCGAGGCCGGACAGCGCTCCGCCCAGCACGACGGTCTCCGGATCCAGCAGATTGACCGCCCCGGTCAGGGCGATGCCGAACGCGGTTCCGGCTTCGCGCAGCGCACGTCGTACGTCCGCGTCACCCTGGGCCGCCCGCTCGGCGAGCAGGCCGACGCGGTCCCCGCCAGGTTCCAGCCCGGCGGCACGCAGGACGGCCTCCTCGCCGGCGTACTGCTCAAGGCAGCCGCGTCCACCGCAGGGGCACTCCGGACCCTCCGGCCGGACCGGCACATGCCCCAACTCGCCAGCGAAACCGCGCGTTCCGCGCAGCAGTCGCCCGTCCACGAGCACTGCCGCTCCGATGCCGATCTCCGCCGACACATGCAGAAAGTCGCGCGGAGTCGCGTCCCCGAGCCAGAGTTCCGCGAGGCCGCCGAAGTTGGCCTCGTTGTCCACGGTCAGCGGCAGCTCGCCCGGCAGCAGTGCGCCGAGGTCGGTGTCGTGCCAGTCGAGGTTGGGGGCGCGGACCACGGTCCGGGCGTCCCGCGCCACCAGACCGGGCACGGCGACCGCGAGGCCCGCGGGCCACAGCCGCTCCCGCTCCGCCTCGGCGATTACCTGACGGACCATCGAGGTCAGTTCCGCGATCACGGGCTCGGGCGCCCGGCCGCGATTCGTACCGTGCCGTACCGCTCGTGCCCGCACCTCACCACGCAGATCGACCGCGCACACCGCGAGATGGTCGACGCCTACTTCCGCGCCGATCCCCGCCGGACCGTGGCCGCTGACGGCAAGCGCCGAGCCGGGCCGCCCGACCCGCCCAGGCCGCTCGGGTCCCAGCTCTTCGAGGAGCCCCGAGCGGATCAACTCGTCCACCAGCGTCGAGACGGCCGCCCGTGTCAGACCGATGTGCGAGGCGACGGCGGCACGTGACAGCGGCCCCTCGGCGCTGACCGTGTGCATGACCCGGGAGAGGTTGCGGCGGCGCATGCCCTGCTGGGTGTCGGGCAGGCGCCGGCCGGAACCGTTCGGATGGGCCTCGTGCAACGGTACGGTCATGCCTCTCTCAGTCCTTGTGCGGCCTGTCCGTTCAGGCGGTCCGCTCTCAGTCCTTGTGCGGCCCGTCAGTTCAGGCGGTCCGCGTCAGTTCCCTTTCGGCTCCCGCTCCAGCAGCGGGGCCGCGTCGGAGAGTACCCCGGCGATCCTCGCGAGCGTCTCCTCGTCCCGCTCCACGGCGTCGAGAACGGGTCCGCGAGCCGTGTTCCAGCGCCGGGCGACCGCGGCCGGGTCCTCGCCGGTCAGTAGACCAGCGGCCTGGGCCGCGGCGCCCAGTGCCACCAGCTCCCTGGCCTCCGGTACTTGAACCGGCCGCCCCGACAGACGACGTACGGTCTGCTGCCAGGCCGCACCCTGGGCGCCCCCTCCGATGAGCAGCAGCGGCGCTGAGCGGTCGGCGTCCGGGTCGAGCACCAGGTCGAGGGCGCCCAGCAAGGAGTGGACGGCACCGTCGTACGCCGCCTGGAGCAGCTGCCCGCCGGTCGTGTCGTGCCGGAGCCCGTGCAGCAGCCCCGAGGCGTGCGGCAGGTTCGGGGTGCGCTCACCGTCCAGGTAGGGGAGGAGCGTCACTCCCGTGCTGGGCTCGACGGCCTCGCGGTCCAGGCCAAGCAGCGCGGCGACGCGGTCGACGGCGAGTGTGCAGTTCAGCGTGCACGCCAGCGGGAGCCAGTCGCCGCGCGCGTCGGCGAAGCCGGCCACCGTGCCGGTCGAGTCGGCGGGGCGCCGCGTAGAAACCGCGTACACCGTGCCCGAAGTGCCGAGGCTCAGCACCGGCGTGCCGGGGCGCAGCCCGAGTCCGAGCGCGGCGGCCGCGTTGTCGCCGGTGCCGGCGGCGACCAGCGTGCCCCTGGAGAAGGGCAGCTCCCCCCTGGCATGCACGGTTCCGGCCACCTCGCCGGGCCGGACCACCCGGGGGAGCAGAGCCGGGTCGAGGCCGACGTGCGCGAGGATCTCGTCGTCGTACGCCTCGCTCCCCGATGCCCACCAGCCCGTACCGGAGGCGTCGCCGCGGTCTGTGGTGCCCTGTCCCGTGAGACGTTCGGTGAGGTAGTCGTGGGGCAGGCGCACGGACGTGGTCGCGCGGACGGCGTCGGGCTCGTTCTCGGCCAGCCAGGCCCACTTCGTGACCGTGAAGGAGGGGCCCGGCACGCTGCCGGTGCGCTCGGCCCAGGCTTTGGGGCCGCCCAGCTCCTCCACCAGCCGACGGGCCTGTGGCGCCGAGCGGACGTCGTTCCACAGCAGGGCCGGGCGTACGGGGTCGCCCTGGGCGTCGAGGGTGACGAGGCCGTGCTGCTGGCCGCCGATCGACACCGCCGCGGCCTCGCGCGCCGCGTCGCCGCACTGGTGCAGCGCCTCGCAGAGCGCGTCCCACCACTGCCTCGGGTCACTCTCGCGGCCCGCTCCGGTGGTGACTGTGTGCGGTGCCTGCCCCCTCGCCACGACCTGTCCGGTCGACGCGTCGACGACCAGGGCCTTGGTGGACTGGGTGGACGAGTCCACCCCGACGACGAGCGGACCCTCGGCTGCTGACATCGCTTCTCCCTCTTCCGCGGCTCCGCGGGGTCGGCCTGTTTTCGGGTGCCCCGGACCACTGTGACCCGGGTTTCGCACCTTGTCCCTGCCCTGAGACAAGCCTGTCGCTGCCTTCAGACTGGTTGTCTCCGCCTTCAGACACCTTGTCTCTTCCCATTGTCTCTTCCCAGGGATGCCTCCGCATACTAATTTGTTAAGCGCCATGACGAAATAGTCGGAGCCAGCAAGGAGCCGCGATATGAACTACCAGCCCACCCCCGAGGACAGGTTCACCTTCGGCCTGTGGACCGTCGGCTGGCAGGGAAGGGACCCGTTCGGCGACGCCACCCGGCGTGCCCTGGACCCGGTCGAGTCGGTGCAGCGCCTGGCCGAGCTCGGCGCCCACGGAGTGACCTTTCACGACGACGACCTGATCCCTTTCGGGTCCTCGGACAGCGAGCGCGAGTCCCACATCAAGCGGTTCAGGCAGGCCCTCGACGCGACCGGCATGAAGGTGCCGATGGCTACCACGAACCTGTTCACGCACCCCGTCTTCAAGGACGGCGCGTTCACCGCCAACGACCGTGACGTACGCCGCTACGCCCTGCGCAAGACGATCCGCAACGTCGACCTGGCGGTCGAGCTGGGCGCCCGGACGTACGTCGCCTGGGGCGGCCGTGAGGGTGCCGAGTCCGGCGCCGCCAAGGACGTACGCGTCGCACTGGACCGCATGAAGGAGGCTTTCGACCTTCTCGGCGAGTATGTGATCTCGCAGGGGTACGACCTGAAGTTCGCGATCGAACCGAAGCCGAACGAGCCGCGCGGCGACATCCTGCTGCCCACGGTCGGCCACGCCCTGGCCTTCATCGAGCGCCTTGAGCGTCCGGAGCTGTACGGCGTCAACCCCGAGGTGGGCCACGAGCAGATGGCCGGGCTGAACTTCACGCACGGCATCGCGCAGGCCCTGTGGGCGGGCAAGCTCTTCCACATCGACCTCAACGGTCAGTCCGGCATCAAGTACGACCAGGACCTGCGCTTCGGGGCGGGCGATCTGCGCTCGGCGTTCTGGCTGGTCGACCTCCTGGAGAGTGCCGGTTACGCCGGGCCGAGGCACTTCGACTTCAAGCCGCCGCGGACCGAGGACCTGGACGGTGTCTGGGCATCGGCGGCGGGGTGCATGCGCAACTACCTGATCCTGCGCGAGCGTTCGGCCGCCTTCCGTGCCGACTCCGAGGTCCAGGACGCGTTGCGTGCCTCGCGTCTGGACGAGCTGGCACAGCCCACCGCCGCGGACGGCCTGAAGGGGCTGCTCGCGGACCGCGCGTCCTTCGAGGACTTCGACGTGGAGGCGGCCGCCGCGCGCGGGATGGCCTTCGAGCGGCTGGACCAGCTGGCCATGGACCACCTGTTGGGTGCGCGAGGCTGATCTGCGGGGAGATTGGGGGCCGGCGCTTGGCGGGTGCGGGCCCTCGCCTCCTTCTGTCTGTCCCTGCTGCTTTCCGCTGCTCTCCGGGCGGAATTCTCCGGAATCGTGCGCTCCATGGCATGGGCCCGTATCAACTTCCCCGCAGGGGTCGCCTCATGACCGGTTCGAGGCGACTCTTGATGGTATGGCCATGCCGCCCTTACCGCCCCAGCCTCCTCGGCCACCGGGAGGAACACCGCCTTCTGGAGGCGGTGGTTTCGGCCCACCATCGTCTGGAGGCTACGGGCCTCCACCACCCGCCGGCTCTGGCGGCTACGGTCCGCCTCCTGGAGGCTCCGGCGGCTACGGTCCACCGTCAGAGGGCGGCAGTTGGCCACCCGGGCAGGGTGGGGGAGGCTGGCAGCCACCGCAACCGCCGGGATCACCAGGTGGACCCGACGGACACCGTGGAGGACGGCGCCGCAGCACGCTGTTCCTTGTGCTCGCCGTACTCGTGGGCCTCGGAGTCATCGTCGTTGTGGCGTTGGTGGCCACCAACGGAGGTGGCGAAAAGGACAAGAAGTCACCCACGGAGAGCAGCGGGAGCACGCGATCGCCCACTCCGTCGTTCAGCATCCCGTCCGAGTTGCCCAGCGGACTGCCGTCCTTGCCCTCAGAATTGCCGAGCGAACTGCCTTCGGAACTGCCCAGCGAGCTACCGTCCCTGCCCTCGGAACTACCGAGCGGCCTGGAATCGCTCTTCCCGACCCTGGCCGACGACGAAGTGCCCTTCTACTTGCTGAGGACGGGCGACTGCTTCGACACGAACGACAGCCGGCCCGGGCAGGCCGCCAAGCGCTCGTGCGGCACCCCGCATGATGCCGAAGTCGTGAAGGTGACGGAACTCAACGGCAGTTACACGACCGACGCAGCCCTCCAGAAGGCCGCGTCGGCCCTGTGCGAAGCCCCTCTGGAACGCAGGGCGGCCCAACAGCCCGCGGGCACGATACGCGGCACACTCGTGCAGTACCCGGACCCCGGAGGCTACGAGGTCGGCATCGACAACGTCGCCTGCAGTCTCGCTGCCGACATCGGCAGCGGTACCCACAAGCTCACCAAGCCGCTGACGTGAACGGCACGCGTGCGTGGCCGATGTTCGAGGCTCACGCGCGCGTGCCGCACGAAGGGGTCCTTGAGGGGGTGGGGTTCAGATACCGCGAGGCAGCCGCACGTACGTGACTGTCGTCTCGATACCGCTGTCCACCAGTCGGCCCTGCGCGTCGAACGCGCCGGTCCCGTCGGTCATTCCGAAGTCGTTGTCGTTGATGAGGGCGAGCGTCCTGTCGTCCACGCGCGCGACGCCCTCGATCTTGCCGGGCACCCCTTCGACCGTGCCCAGGTCCACGACCAGCCGCTTGCGCAGCACCGGTACGCCGGAGGCCGCCGGGTCGTCGAGCTGCTCCAGGGAGGGGGACGTCGTGGCGGTGTCCCACCGGCTGCCGAGGATGTTCGCGCTGCTGGCGAGCTTGACCGACTGAAGGCGCGCCGCCTTGTCGGTGCGCTCCTCCACGAGCAGCTCGTCGCGGCCGACGGCCACCACGGAGGAGATCTTCAGCTCCGAGGTGTCGTCCTCGCTCGGGTCGACCACGTTCACCGGGTCGAAGCGGTACGCGTACTCGGCGGTGACGGCCCGCTTCTTCGGCGAGAAGCGCAGCAGCCGCGTCGTGAGGGAGGCGTCTCCCGCGTCGCCGTCCGGCAGCGAGAGCGGGCTCTGCACCGCGAGCACCAGGTCACCGCCGGGGAGCAGCGCGAGCCCTTCGAAGCCACGGTTGATTTTGCGGTGCAGCAGGACGGAGGGCAGCGCCTCGACCACCGGGTAGTCCGTGCCGGTCAGGTTCAGCCCCTTGGGCACATAGCGCGTGAGCACCTTCCCGCGCGCGGAGACATGGATCAGCGAGGGGCCGTACTCGTCGACGAGCCAGAACGTGCCGTCCGCGGCCCGCACGATGCCCTCGGTGTCGACACCGTTCGGGTTGTACGTGAGCGGGGTCTGAGCGTCATAGGAGTACGGCGCCTCGTCGCGCGCCGCCTGGTCGGGCAGTCCGGTGACGGGCTTTCCGCCGGACGTGGTGATCGGGATCGCGTCGAGCACCTTCACGGTGTCACCGGACACCCGGATCTTCACGATCGCCGGGTCGAAGCCGGGCACCGGGAACGTACGGCGCTTGGTGCCGTCCACCTTGATCTGGCCATTGGGCCCGCGGTCGGTCACCGTCCAGAACTCGCCCTTGCGCCCGGCCGGGTAGATGTCGCTGCCGATACCACCGAGGTCCACGCCTCGGTCGTCGGCCACGGTGCCGGGAAGCAGCGCGTTGCTGAAGGTGCCCAGCGGTATGTCGCCGAGCGTCGCGGTGCCTGTCACCCGCGCCTGCGACGGGTGCCCCTCCGCGCTCGCGGTGCCGGTCACCATGAGGGCGGCCACCACGGCGAGCGGCACGCCCGCGGCGACGGATCGGCGGACGCGGCGCCGGCTGACGGCGTGCGGGGACATCTGGCCTCCTGGGACACAAGTTGACTGACAGCGGCCAGAGTTCGCCCCGGCACCAAACGCAGCATGATCCCTAAGTGAACGTGGCGCGTCAACCACTCGTCGGATCGCCGCTCAGGTCCTCTTCGGCCAGGGCGAGAGCCGTTGCGGGATCCCCGACCGCCGGCCCCGCGGGGCTCCACAGGCCCCGCTCCTTGCGATACGGCCACCACCGGCCGTCGCGCCCCAACCGCAGTTGAGCCGACGCGCCGACCGTGCTCCAACGGTTGTGCGTGGCACGCAACCGCGGCCGCTCGTGCTCGTCCCAGGCCGACTCCAGCGCGGCACGCGCGCGTGCCAGAGAGTCCGGCTCGACGGTCCACTCGTCCTCAAGGACGGACAGCGCGGCCACGCCGCCGTACCGCCAGGCCCGTACGGCGAATTCCAGCTCCTTCGCGTCGCGCCCCGAACCGTCGGCCAGCCGCTGGGCGATCGCGGTCTCCGGGTGGTCGGCAGCAATCCGGACCGCGTCCTGGGCGGGCGTCAACTCGGCCTCGATCGTCCGCTGTCCGTGCCCGGGACGGAGCGCCTCGGCGAGCAGCCGATACGCCTCGCCCGCAGTCGCGGCGGCCAGGAACTCCAGGGCGGCCGGTTCGACTCCGGGCGCCGGAGCGGCCTCCGTGTCCAGGGAAGGCGGCTGTCCCGGCCCCTCGGGCAGCGCCGGAACGGCAGGCAGCGGCGGAAGGATGTCCCCGGCCGCGTAGGCCTCGGCGGCGCTTACGCCCTCCGGGCAGGGGTTCGGCGTTTTCGCCTGCTCCTTTGCGGGTGCGCTGCCACGCGCCTGAAGCTCTTCCAGGAGGGTGCGTTCGTCCCGCCCCCGCATCAGCAGCAGGACGAACGGATCCCGGTCCAGGAGTCGCGCCATCTGATAGCAGAGCGCGGCCGTGTGCCCGCAGTGGTCCCAGGCGTCGCAGTCGCACTCCGCCTCCAGATCGCCGAGTCCGGGCAGGAGTTCGACTCCGGCGGCCGCCGCGTCCTCGACCAGATGCGGAGGCATGTCGCGGTCGAGCAGCGCGGCGATGTGCCCCGCGCGTTCGACGGCCATGACCAGGAAGCGGTCCCACTGTTCCTCGGACAGTTCCTGAAGCAGCACATCCGCCCGGTGCGCGGTGCCGTCGCGGTCCTGTACGACGGCCGTGATGCGCCCCGGACGCACCGAGACGGCACCCACCGCTCCGGCGCGCGCGAGCCTGCGGCCCGCCTTCACCTGCGCGGTGTCCAACGCTGCGTCCTCCAGTGCCTGCAACCAGGCCCGGCCCCACCAGGTCTGCGCGAAACTGCGCCCGGGCGCGGGCGGCAGCGCCGCAAACGTGCGTTCCCTGTCGCGATCCGTCATCGTGCTCCCCCTCGAAGCTCCACCAGGTCGGCCAGCTCGGCATCGGTCAACTCGGTGAGTGCCGCCTCCCCGGCGCCGAGCACCGCGTCCGCCAACTGCTGTTTGCGCCGCAGCATGTCGGCGATCCGGTCCTCGATGGTCCCCTCCGTGATGAACCGGTGCACCTGCACGGGCCGGCTCTGGCCGATGCGGTACGCCCGGTCCGTGGCCTGCGCCTCGACGGCCGGGTTCCACCAGCGGTCGTAGTGCACGACATGCTCGGCCCGCGTCAGGTTCAGCCCCGTGCCGGCCGCCTTCAACGACAACAAGAAGACAGGGATTTCGCCCGCCTGGAAGCGATCCACCATCGCCTCGCGCTCGCTGATGGGCGTCCCCCCGTGCAGGAACTGTGTCGACACACCGCGCGCCGCCAAGTGACTCTCGATGAGGCGCGCCATTCGCACGTACTGCGTGAAGACCAGAACGCTCGCTCCCTCGGAGAGGATGGTGTCGAGC
Organism: Streptomyces sp. NPDC093544; assembly: GCF_040683495.1. Lineage (NCBI taxonomy): Bacteria > Bacillati > Actinomycetota > Actinomycetes > Kitasatosporales > Streptomycetaceae > Streptomyces > Streptomyces sp. NPDC093544. The sequence continues at coordinate 17,023 of NZ_JBFBEA010000020.1, forward strand.
AGTTCGTCCAGCAGCTCAAGCTTCCCGGACCTGCCCGGGATCTTCGGCCGGTCCTCCTTGAGGAACTGCGCAGGATGGTTGCAGATCTGCTTCAGTCCGGTCAGCAGCTTCACGATCAGACCCCGCCGCGCCATGTTGTCGGCGCCCGAGATCTCCGCGAGGGTCTCGCGGACCACGGCCTCGTAGAGCCCGGCCTGCTCTTTGGTGAGCGATACGGCGCGGTCGGTCTCGGTCTTCGGAGGCAGCTCGGGTGCGATGCCCGGGTCCGACTTGCGGCGGCGCAGTAGGAACGGTCGTACGAGCTGGGCGAGCCGTTCCGCCGCCGCCGGATCCTGGCCGCCCTCGACGGCCTGCGCATACCGCGTACGGAAGGTACCGAGCCTGCCGAGCAGCCCGGGAGTCGTCCAGTCGAGGATCGCCCACAGCTCCGAGAGGTTGTTCTCCACCGGCGTGCCGGTGAGCGCCACACGCGCGCGTGAGCCAATTGTGCGCAGAGCTCGTGCCGTCGCCGAGTACGGGTTCTTGACGTGCTGGGCCTCGTCCGCGACGACCATGCCCCAGGTCGCCTCGGCGAGCCGTGGCGCGTCGAGGCGCATCGTGCCGTACGTCGTGAGGACGAACTCCCCGTCGGCCAGGCCCTCCAGGCTGCGCCGGGAGCCGTGGAAACGCCGTACGGGGGTGCCGGGGGCGAACTTCTCGATCTCGCGCTGCCAGTTGCCCATCAGGGAGGCCGGACAGACCACGAGTGTGGGGCCCGCAGCCGACTCGTCCCTCTGTCGGTGCAGATGCAGCGCGATCAGCGTGATGGTCTTGCCCAGGCCCATGTCGTCGGCGAGACAGCCGCCCAGTCCCAGGGAGGTCATGCGGGCGAGCCAGTTGAGTCCCCGAAGCTGGTAGTCCCGCAGCGTCGCGGTGAGGGCGGCGGGCTGCCCGACCGGCTCCTGCGCCTCCGGGTCCGCCAGCCGCTCCCGCAGCGCCGCCAGCCACCCCGTGGGCCGGACGTCGACCGGGAGGCCGTCCACCTCCGTGGAGCCCGTCAGAGCGGCACTCAGCGCGTCGATGGGCGTGACCTTGCGGTCCTGCTGTGCCTGAGCACGTCGTACTTCCTGCGGGTCGACCAGCACCCACTGGTCGCGCAGCCGCACCATGGGCCGGTTCGCTTCGGCGAGCCGGTCCAATTCCTGCCGGGTGAGCTGCTGATCGCCCAGCGCGAACCACCAGTTGAAGGCGAGCAGGGCGTCCGCGGACAGAAACGAGGGCGCGTCCGAAGAGGCGTTGGCCAGGCCTTTCTCGTCGTCCGGCGGACCGATGACCGCGCGTGCGGTCAACTTCTGCGCCAGCTCCTTCGGCCAGTGCACGTCGATGCCCGCCAACGCCAGCGTGCGGGCACCCTCACCGAGGAGTTCCGTGACGTCCTCGTCGGCGAGTTCGACGGCGTCCGGAACGGCTGCCGACAGCAGGGGAGCCAGCGGGTCCCAGGCCCGGACCGCGCGGCGCAGCGAGAGCAGGGCGGCCATCCGCGCGCGCGGGCCGAAGGGCGAGGCGTCGGCCCAGACGGCAGAGGCGTCAGCGACGAGCGTCGGATCGCTCACACTGTGCACCTGCAGCACCGCGTGGAACGGCAGCCGGGTCTCCTCCGACACGGCCGACGCGAGTCCCGGGACCTCGACGCGCAGAGAAATCCGTACGTCCGCGTCGTGCCCTGCGGCGATGTCCGCGACCCAGGCGCGCTGCTCGGGCACGTGCTGCGGCTCCTGCGCCGCGAAGGCGTGACCGCCCGCCGCGATCCCCGCCGCGGGCGAGCGCGGCAGCGCGTCGGCGACCGCGTCGAGGAAGGCACGCAACAGCCGCTCCGGATCGGGCAGCCGCAGCGGTTCATCGCCGTCCACCGGCACCGCGTGCGCATGGGGCGGCATCGCGGCGGCCAGCTCACGGACCCGCTCCAGGTCCTCCGGTCGCAGCGGACCCGCGCGCCAGGTGTCGTGGTCGTCGACGGTCAGTCCGGGCAGCAGCAGTCCGCGCGCGGCGAACTGGAGAGCGAGCACGGCGGCCGCGCCCCAGAACGAGGTCGCCCGGTGCGCCTGCGCGGCGGCACGCGTGCGCGTGAGGACCGGCAGAGCGGCACGCACGGGCAGAAACACGGCGGGTACGGTCACGAGGTCGATGCCCTCGTCCGCGGGCAGGACGACGGTCAGATCCTCTGCGGAACCGGACGCCACCTCGGGAGGAGCGTCGCCGTTCGCGTGCCAGAAGGCGACGCTGCCGGTGCGGGACAGGTCGGCGGGTACGAAAACGGCACAGCAGCGGGCCAGTTCAGCGATCTCGGCGGGAGTTGCCGCAGGAATCCTCTGCACAGCGATGACGCATTCCTCAAATTTGACTACCGGGCGGGTCGCCGAGGGTACAGCACTCCGGCTGACAGGCAAGAACGGCGGAGCCGTTGCGCGGGTCGCCTTCTGCCGGGGGTGACACCGGGCAATGTTCGTCATCCACCGGGACACGGCTTGCGCGCCCAATCGCGGGGCCAGGGAGATGCCCGCCCCGTCTGCGGTCGCCCAGCCTCTGGTGCGCGCGCACTGCCGAGAGTTGGGTATCCACTATACGGATATACGGATGCCTGGGCTCGTCGACTCCTGGCGACAGGCCCTGCGCCACATGCATGAGGGCGGGGAGCCTCTCAGGGTTGGCTAGGGGTCGGGCCTCAGGGTCGTATCAGGGTCTCGGTCCGGAACCGTGGGAGGCGCGGACCCGTTCTCAGGACAGAGAGCGGCATTAGCCGCGAAGGAGGCGACACATGTCGAAGAAAGCGAAGATCGCCGCAGGGGGTGTGGCGGTCGGGCTCATCCTGCTGATCTGGCTGCCCTGGTGGGCCGCCTTCCTGATCGTGCTGGGAGTCCCGGCGGCCGCGTACCTGGCGCTGGACCCCTCGCAGCGGCGCAGGCTGCGCCGCGTCACGCGCAAGGAGATCGGTCGCTGAGGGGCCACCGATCGGTTACGCCTCCGCCCAGCGCGCCGGAGCCGACCACAGCACCGCTCGCGGGCCCGCCATCGGCGCCGTCCGCGAGTGGGGTTGTGCTCCCGGCTGCCACGTGTCGCCGCGCCCGGCGGCAGCCCGGAAACTCAGGGCGCTCATCCCAGGAGGATCGTGTTGTGCGGGTATCGCGTATCGCGGTCGCTCAGCTGGGGCGTACCGCCATTTTGTCGAGGGCGTCCAGGAGGCCGGGCAGCTCCGGACCGCGTCCGACGGGCAGGACTTCTCCGGGCTCCTCGTCGAGGAGGACGAAGGCGATGTCGTCGGTTCTGGCGACCAACGACCAGCCTGGGCCGTCGGCGCGCAGGGTCCGGGCGTCGGTCGTGGCGAAGGCCGAGCGGACGCGGCCGAGCGGAGGTGGCGTGTCCACGTAGGAGCGTGCCTCCGCCAGGACCCTGCGGATACCACTGAGTGGCTCGTCTTCGGTGCTCTCGGTCCGGTCCGAAGGATCCTCAGGGGCTTCTTCGGTCGGCGCCTCGCCGTCCGGCTTCACGAAATCCGCGTCGTCTATCTGCTCTCGCCAGGTCGCCCACTGCAGCGCGATCTCGTCGGCGCCGAGGCGCCGTTGGGCCGGGCCCCAGGTGGTGGTGTCCGGCGGGCGCAGTGGGGGCCGCTCCGTGAGCTCGGGCCCGGGGTCGTGCGGGGCCGGTACCCCTGGGGCGGCGACGGCGACGTCAAGGGGCCAGCCGGGCAGCGCGGAGACGACCGTGCGCTCGTCCGGCGACAGATCGTGTTCCATGCCGCAGTCCCAGGTGGCGATGGCGACGGCGACGAGTGAGACGTCGTCGATGACAACAGTCCACCGCGCGCCCTCGCCGTCCTGGCCGATCACGAGACCGTACCCATCGGCCAGGGGTGCCAGGTCGAGCGCCGCGCAGGCCGCCGGGTAGTCGTCCCCCAGCACGCTGGGGAACTTCGCCGGTGTCAGCAGCACCGCCGTCAGCACAAAAAGCGCGTCGTCGTCCACGGTGGCGATGGCGTCATCGTCCGTCCCGGCCATCCCAGCCTCCCCATCGCCTACGTCCGTCGGCGCACCCTAATGCGATCGGAAGGCGCTTGTCACGAGTGCCAAGCGCAGTCAGAGCTGCGGCTATCAGGCTGGACAAGGCGCAACGACCGTCCGGAGCCCTTGCCCGTCACACGGCGGGCAGTCCGAGCAGTGTCCGGGCCACCGTCTGCGTCGACTCGTCACGCTCCCGTGCCAGGGCGATGACAGCCCGGCAGGCCAGCTCGTTCACGCCGAACGACAGAGCCTCCGGCGACACCCAGGCCGCGGCCTCTTCGATTCGGTCCTGGTCATCCTCCGCGCACGCCGATACGTACGCCGCGGCCGCCTCGAACAGGTTGTGCGTGGCTTTCTGCGGCCGTCGTGCCGCGGGCTGTCCTTCCTCGGACCGCTCGGCCGTCTTCCTGCCCCACGTCTTGCGGAGTCTGCCGAATATTCCGGACATCTGGCCGCCTTCCCCCGTGACGACCCGAGCGGGTCGTCGCTCATCGCTCAACTAATGCTACTCAACGTAGAGTTGGAGCCTCGGCGGCAGAAGAGGGTCGCGCCGGTGAAGCGGCACGACCGACTGGAAGGGCGAGAGCGTTCGCCGAGCCTTCGGAGTGGCCCAGGAGCTGATGGCCACCTGGTACCCGCACCCGTCCGCGCCCGAACTGTGCGCGGCAGACGGTGGGGAGATCAAGGGCTTCGCGGACGGCTGTCGCGTCCCCGAGCCAGGCATACCTCCGGCGCCCGGCATCGCATCACCCGTCTCCCTCGCCGCTCCCGTCGAGTGAGTCGATCGTGTCCCGCAGCCAGGCGAGTTCGGCCCGGCTGGTGGCCCGTGCAATGGTGAGGATGCCGCGCCGGAAAGGATCGTCCAGTTCCTCGGCGCGCAGCGGTCTGTCACCTTCGTAGAAGAAGCTCGCGGGCTCCTCCAGGAAGGCGAGCCTGCGCCGCAGTACGACGGCCTGCGCCGCCGGGTTCTCCAGGTGTCTGAGGAAGGCGAGCACGGTGAACCAGCGGTTCTCGTCGGTGATGTCGCGCCGCGCCGGTTCCGCCAGCCGGTGACGCAGTTCGCGTCCGCCCTCCTCGGTGAGTGTCAGAACGTGACGCGGAGCCGCCACGGATCCGGGCTGCGTCGCCCGGGCCAGCAAGCCGGCCTGCTCCAGTCGCTTGATCGCGGGATACAGGGTGCTCTCCGCCACGGGCTTCACATGGCCTGTCAGCGCGGTGATGCGTTTGCGCAGCTCATAGCCGTGCAGCGGGGCGTCGTACAGGAAACCGAGGATGGCCAGCTCGAGCATGACCACATTCTGCCGCACTCTCGCTGTACATCGCTTCATCTATACATCGTGTCCGATGTATTCTCCTGAAGGCGCGAGAAAATGGTGAAGCGGCACAGAGGAGAGCGTGATGAGACAGGCCGAGTTCGACGGCAAAGGAAGCCAGATCCGCTGGACGGAGACGGCGGGTGCCGAACCGGCGCGCGTGTACGTCCATGGGCTGGGGGCGGCATCGACGGTCTACAACGCGCACATCGCGGCCCGGCCCGAACTGGCAGGCCGCCGCACCCTGTTCGTCGATCTGCCCGGCCACGGCATCAGCGACAGACCCGCGGACTTCGGCTACACGCTGGAGGATCACGCCGATGCACTGGCGGCGGTTCTGGACGCGGGCCGCGTCACCGGGGCGGAGTTCGTCGCGCACAGCATGGGCGGCGCCGTCGCCATCGTGCTCGCCCATCGGCGGCCGGACCTCGTCGCGCGGCTGGTTCTCGCGGAGGCCAACCTCGATCCGTACCCTCCGGCCGTGGCGGGCAGTAGCGGCATCGCCTCGTACGAGGAGGACGACTACGTCGAAAACGGCGGCCACGCGCGCGTGCTCGACAAGGTCGGCGCCTCCTGGGCGGCCACCATGCGCCTCGCCGACCCGCGCGCCCTGCACCGCACGGCAACCGGGCTCGCGCGGGGCACGAAACCCACGATGCGCCACATGCTCCGAGACCTGACGGCGGACCGCGTATATCTCCAGGGCGAGCTGAGTGGCGAACTCCCGGGCAGGGAGGGCCTGGAGGCCGCCGGAGTGCGGGTGGTGACCGTGCCCGACGCAGGGCACAACATCATGTTCGACAACCCCGATGCCTTCGTGGCGGAGGTCGCCGGAAGGGCCTGAGGCGTCAGTGGCGGCATGCGGCCAGCGCGAGGAACCGGCTGTCCTCGTCGACGTATGACGTCATGTCCCAGCCGGAGCCGGCAAGCAGGGGGCGCAGGTTGGCCTCGTCGCGCAGGTCGTCCGGAGTGAGTCGCCGGCCCTGGCGGGCCGCGAGTGCCGCCCGGCCGATCGGGTGGAAGAGCGCCAGGACCCCGCCGGGCCGTACGACTCGTGCCAACTCCCGCAGATTCTCCGCCGGGTTCGGCAAGTGGGCGATAAGGCCTGCCCCGAACACCGCGTCCAGCGACTCGGTACGCAGGGGCAGCCCGGTGACATCGGCGAGCAGTAGCTGCCCCTCGCGGTCCCGTCCGGCCCGCACGGCGGCCTCCAGCATGGCTGGAGTCAGATCGGCCCCCAGGACCACTCCGGAGGGCCCCACGGCCGTTCGCAGTGGCGGCAGGGCGCGCCCCGTGCCGCAGCCCGCGTCGAGCACACGGGCGCCCTCACGCAGCCCCAGTTCGGCGACCGCTGCCGCATACGCGGGACCGTCGTCGGGGAACCGGGTGTCCCAGTCGGCCGCGCGTGCCCCGAAGAACTCCTGGACATGTGTGTGATGGTCGCTCATGTTCCGCATGATCCCTCACCGACACGAAGTACGACCCGACGCACACGTTCGAGCGGGACACGATCGTTCAGTTGCACCTCTCCGTCATATTTCAACACCTTTCGAAATGCGCCCCCTTGGTGCGCCCCTGCCCGGACTAGCGTCCCTGAGCCATGGGACACCTGGACCACGCAGCCTTCGGTTGGCTGACCCCCGTGCTGTCGTACGCGATGGCCTGCATCGGCGCCGCCTTAGGGCTGCGCTGCACCGTCCGCGCGCTCGGTGCCACGGGGCGGTCGCGCCGCAACTGGCTCCTCGCCGCGGCCTCGGCGATCGGCACCGGCATCTGGACGATGCACTTCGTGGCGATGCTGGGCTTCAGCGTCAGCGGGACGGAAATGCGCTACAACGTGCCGTTGACCATCGTCAGCCTGCTCGTCGCCATGGTCGTCGTCGGCGCGGGCGTCTTCGCCGTCGGTTACGGCCGCGACCGCGGTCGAGCCCTTGCCCTCGGCGGGCTCACCACCGGCCTTGGCGTCGCGAGCATGCACTACCTGGGTATGGCCGCGTTGCGGCTGCACGGCGACGTGCACTACGACCCGGCCCTTGTCGGGCTCTCCGTCGTGATCGCCGTGGTCGCCGCCACCGCCGCCCTGTGGGCGGCACTCAACATCAAGTCGCCGGTGGCGGTCGCAGTCGCCTCCCTCGTCATGGGAGGGGCCGTGAGCAGCATGCACTACACCGGAATGATCGCGGTGAGCGTGCGTGTCAGCCCCTCCGGCGAAGCCCTGCCCGGGGCCACGGCGATGCAGTTCATCTTCCCCCTCGCCGTCGGCCTCGGGTCCTATCTCTTCCTGACAGCGGCGTTCGTCGCCCTGTCGCCGACGACCGGTGAGCGCGAGGCGTCCGCGTCGGCCCAGCGGCCGGTCGAGACCATCGCCCGCTAGCGGCGGCCCCCCCCGGGCCGGCAGGCACGACCCGAAACCATCCGAGCGAGGAGGCCATGCGTACACCCCGTAGGACCCCCAAGGCCGGCGCCGAGACGTCGACTCAGCCCCCGGCCCGAGGCCGGCGCGCGCACGCGGGCCCGCCGGCCGACGAGCGCGTGGACGGCGACGAGACCGCCACCGGGCCGCCGCCACAAGCACCCCCGCGCGTGGGTACGTGGCGCATTCGCCCCCGCACCGTACGGGCCAAGATCGTCTGTCTGTTGATGGTGCCGGTCGTCTCGTTGCTCGCGCTGTGGGCGTACGCCACAGTGACGACCGCTCAGGACGTCGCACGGCTACGGCAGTTGCAGAGCGTGGACTCGACGGTCCGCGCACCGGTCGACGCCGCCGTCGCCGCGCTCCAGACCGAGCGCGCGGCCGCCGTCCGGTATGCGACCGCACCCGCCGCCGCGCAGGAGAAAGACCTCAAAGAGCTGGCCAGGCGCACCGACCGCGCGGTCGCGAAGCTCCGACTGGGCGAGCACAACACCGTCGCCGACGGCGCCGACCTGCCCGCCGGAGTGGCCGCGCGCCTCGACGCCTTCGTCACCGGAGCCGAGCGGCTGCGATCCCTGCGCGCCGCCGTACTGGACCGGCGTAAGGGATGGGACGACACGTACAGGACATACACCGGAACCATCTCGACCGCCTACGCCGTGGACGGCGCACTCACCGGCATCCAGGACGCAGAACTGGGCTCCGACGCGCGCGTGCTGCTCGAATTCTCCCGGGCAGGGGAGGCGCTCGCCCAGGAGGACGCGGTGCTGTCCAGCGCCCGGCTGGCCAGGACTCTCGACGGAGAGCGGTTGCGGTTGTTCACGGGGGCCGTCGACACCCGCCGTACGCTGACCGACGCCGCTGCGGCGGATCTCAGCGGGTCCGAACGAGCCGCCTGGGACAACCTCGTGGAGGGGAGCGCGTACGCCGACGTGCGCGCCGCCGAGGACAAGGTGCTCGCGGCCCAACCCGGCGGCAAAGCGATAGCCGCCGCGCCGGAAGCCGACTGGAACACCGCCCACGCGCGCGTGCAGAACGCGATGCGGACGATCGAGGAGAACGCGGCCCGCGGTGTCGCGGACCGGGCCGACCCGTTCACACGCGGAGTACTCACTCCGGCCGGTGCCGCGGTCCTGCTCGGACTCGCCGCGGTCGTCGCGTCGCTCGTCATCTCGGTACGCATCGGACGCGGACTCGTCGTCGAGCTGGTGGGCCTGCGCAACAGCGCCCTTGAGATCGCGCGTCACAAACTCCCGCAGGCCATGCGCAAACTGCGCGCGGGAGAGGAGATCGACGTCCGCGCCGAGGCCCCGCCCGGGCCACCCGCCGAGGACGAGGCCGGACAGGTCGCGGAGGCCCTGGGCACCGTGCACCGAGCCGCCCTCCGCGCCGCCGTCGAACGCGCCGAACTCGCCGGCGGAATCTCCGGGGTCTTCGTCAATCTCGCCCGCCGCAGCCAGGTTCTCGTGCACCGTCAGCTGAACCTGCTGGACAGCATGGAGCGCAGGTCCGATGACCCCAACGAGCTGAGTGACCTTTTCCGGCTGGATCACCTCACCACCCGGATGCGGCGCCACGCGGAGAGCCTGATCATCCTCTCCGGGGCCGCGCCTGGCCGTGCCTGGCGGATGCCGGTCTCGCTGACGAACGTGGTCCGCGCGGCCGTGTCCGAAGTCGAGGACTACGCGCGCGTGGAGGTTCGACAACTTCCCGAGGCACCGGTGGTGGGTGGTGCGGTGGCCGACCTCACCCACCTCCTGGCGGAGATCGTCGAGAACGCCGCCCAGTTCTCACCACCGCACACCCGAGTCCGGGTCAGCGGCGAGCCCGTCGGCAACGGCTACGTCGTGGAGGTGGAGGACCGGGGGCTTGGCATGGGCAAGGAGACGCTCGCCGAGGCCAATCACCGGATCGAGCAGTCCGAGGCGCTCGACCTCTTCGACAGCGATCGGCTCGGCCTCTTCGTGGTGAGCAGGCTCGCGGCCCGGCACGGCATCAAAGTGCACCTGCGGACCTCGCCCTACGGCGGTACCACCGCGGTCGTTCTGCTGCCCACCACCCTGCTGCACGGCGGCGCGGCGGAACGTTCCCCCCGCAGGGCCGGCACGGAAAGGCCCGCGGAACGCGAGTACGCGCGCGTGTCGGCCGCGCCGGAGCCGGACTCCGTCCAGGCCGTCACCGAGCGACCCGCATTGGTGCCGCCCATACAGACCGCCGTGGAAACCCCGGCCAACGGTTCGCCCGAGAACCCGCCGCCAAGAGTCACCACGTTGCGGCTGCACCGGCCTCCGGAGGAGCCCGAAGAGTCCGACGACCTTCCCCGGCGGGTGCGGCAGGCGAGTCTCGCGCCCCAACTGCGCGAACAGCGCTCCGAAGAGCCGCTCGAAGCAGCGGGTGACCGCACCGACGATCAGCGAACTCCCGAACTCGTACGGGATCGCATGTCGGCCTACCGCGACGGTTGGGCGCGCGGCAGCGGCCGGCCACCCGGCCTCCGTGCCACACCCGACCCCGAAGCGGGCAACGACAGCAGTGAAGGAGACCCCGCATGATCCAGGATCCGAACATGAGGGCCGCCCCGCAGTCCGGCGAACTCGACTGGCTGCTGGACGACCTGGTGCTGCGCGTGGCCGAGGTGCGGCACGCCGTGGTGCTGTCGAACGACGGACTCGCGGTGGGCGCGTCCACCGCGCTGGAGCGTGAGGACGCTGAACACCTCGCCGCCGTCGCCTCCGGTTTCCACAGCCTCGCCAAGGGTGCCGGACGGCACTTCGGTGCCGGGGGAGTACGTCAGACCATGGTGGAGATGGACGACGGCTTCCTGTTCGTCGCGGCCGCGGGCGACGGCTCATGCCTTGCTGTCCTCACCGCCGTGACAGCCGACATCGGCCTGGTGGCGTACGAGATGGCGCTGCTGGTCAAGCGGGTCGGCGAGCACCTCTACACGCCGGCGCGCGTCGGCGCACAGCCGCCCGCAGCCGGATGAACGAGGACGGTCGGAGCAGATGACCGAGGACACGTCGGGCGCCCTTCAGCAGGAGGGCAGCCAGTGGTACGACAACGAGGCCGGCCCCCTCGTCCGCCCCTACGCGATGACAGGTGGCCGCACCAAACCCGGCCCTACGGGTGTGCGCTTCGACCTGATCGCCCTTGTCACGCTCGACACGAGCGCACCTGGCGTCGACGACGACACCTCACTGGGACCGGAACACCGGGCCTTGATCGAACTGTGCCGTATCGAGACACAGTCGGTGGCCGAACTCTCCGCCGACGCCGACCTGCCGGTGGGCGTGGTCAGGGTGCTCCTGGGCGATCTACTGGAACTGGGCTGCGTCACGGTGAGCCGCCCGGTGCCTCCCGCCCAACTGCCCGACGAGCGGATCCTCCGCGAGGTGATCGATGGACTGAGGGCGCTCTAGATGAGCCAGGCAAGGAAGAACGAAGTCAGCGACAGCCAAGTAGCCAGTGAACCAAGTCGCCCTGTCTTGCGCCCATTTGCTGGCACATCCGGATACCGGATGAGCGGGAGGCGGCCCCAACGGACTAATAACGGTCCAATCCCTCGTAGGGGGACCGGAGTTGTCATGATGCTGACTTCGCGCACCCGCACAGAGCTACCGACCCGGACCCCGCACGGACGTACCCACGTCGACCGTTGCGGGCACTCCCGAGAGAAGTGATCGATGGTCTCCGAGAACTCCGATGCCTCGGATGGTGACATGACCGCCCTGGCATTGAAGATACTGGTCGCCGGTGGATTCGGCGTGGGCAAGACCACCCTGGTGGGCGCGGTCAGCGAGATCAGGCCGCTACGCACCGAGGAACTGCTGAGCGAGGCGGGACAGTCGGTGGACGACACCGACGGCGTGGACCAGAAGGTCACGACTACCGTCGCCATGGACTTCGGCCGGATCACCATCAGGTCCGGTCTCTCGCTCTATCTCTTCGGAACCCCCGGCCAGGACCGGTTCTGGTTCCTGTGGGACGAGCTCTCACAGGGCGCCCTCGGTGCCGTCGTCCTCGCGGACACCCGGCGGCTCGAGGACTGTTTCCCCGCGGTGGACTACTTCGAGCACCGGCACATCCCGTTCGTGGTGGCCGTCAACTGCTTCACGGGCGCCCGTTCCTACGGCGCTCAGGACGTGTCCCGTGCCCTCGATCTCGATCAGGGCACGCCCGTGGTGCTCTGCGACGCCCGTGACCGCGACTCCGGGAAGGAGGTGCTGATTCGTCTTGTGGAGTACGCCGGGCGGGTTCACACCGCCCGGCTGCTCGACTCCGTCGGCTGAGACACCTCGCGGCCGCTCCGAAGGGCCTTGGCCCGTCCGCGGGCGGATCGCGACTCTCAGTCGGCCACCGCGGCGTAGGCCAGAACCTTGCTGATCCTTACGCGCACGAGGAGTTCACCGGGAGTCCCGTTGCGCTCACCGAATTCCGCGGCCCGCTCCTCGCCCATGTAACGGGCGCCGATCCGGGCGGCCCAGTGCCGCAGTTCGTCGAGATCCTCCGAAAGCTCGGCCCGTCCCTCGATGACGACGAAGTCGAAGGGCGGCCGATCGTCGTCCACACACAACGCGACCCGCCCGTCCCGGGCCAGATTCCGTCCCTTGACGCTCTCCTTCGAGGTGTTGAACAGCAGGTCCTCACCGTCCAGCAGAAACCAGATCGGCGCCACATGCGGTCTTCCGTCGGCTCGGACGGTCGACAGTTTTCCGGTGCGGGTTCCGTGCGAGACGAACGCCCGCCATTGCTCGTCGGTCATCTTCTGTGCCATGCCCCCATCCTCCTTGCCGGGGCAGCGGCTGTGGTGAAGGCTGGCTGGTCAGATCCTCCGGTCAGGGGGAGAGACACCACGGGGAGACCGGATCATGGCGCAGACGGGACTCGGCTGGTTGCTGGACGACCTCACAGAGCGCGTCGCACACGTACGGCACGTGCTGGTGCTCTCCAACGACGGGCTGGTGAGGGGCGCGAGTACGGGACTTCGGCGTGAGGACGCCGAACATCTCGCAGCCGTCTCGTCAGGTCTGCACAGCCTCGCCAAGGGCTCCGGCCGCCACTTCGGTGCGGGTCAGGTGCGCCAGACGATGATCGAGTTCGACGACGCGGTGCTCTTCGTCACCGCGGCGGGCGCCGGCAGCTGTCTGTGTGTTCTCAGCGCCGCGGAGGCCGACATCGGCCAGGTCGCCTACGAGATGACCCTGCTCGTGAACCGTGTCGGCGAGCACCTCGGCGTGGACGAGCGACATCCGGAGAGCGCACCCGTCGAAGACCTCTGACCTGCGCATACGTCGTCACGGCCCGAGTTATCTACAGGCTCGACGCGAGATCCGCCGAACCGGCTACGGTTTTTCCCGAGGCAAGCGCACGCCAGCGCGAGCAACTCGTACGACGGGGGAGAATCGCCATGTCCGGCAACACCATCACGGCCATCACGCAAACCGCCACGTCTGCGGTCGGCACCTCCGTGCCCGCCACTCCTGCCGCAGACCCGGCAGGCACAGGGACACGCCGACCGACCCTCGCGCTCAGCCGTGCCGCGCGAGAACTCGACCTCAAGCGCGGTGAGTTCGACCTAGCGGTACACCTCGGGTGCGTCCGGACCATCCCCGACGAAGGGGGAGGAGGACGCCGAGTCTCCCGCACGGAGATCGACCGGGTGCGCTCCGAGGACGGCTATCCCAAGGCCCTGCGGGATCGCGTCAAGGCCGTGGGCACGACCGAGGGAGCCGCTCTTATGGAGGTGACGACCGCCAGGTTCACGCGTCTCGCGCGGCTGGGTCTGGTGGTTCCGGTGAAGTTCTACCTCAACCGTTACCGGGCGGTCGTGTGGCTGTATCGGGCGGAAGAGCTGCGGCAGTTCGCGGCCGACAAGGACAACGCCAGGCTGCTGAGCGGCCGTACACCCGAAGGGCTCCGGGACCAACTGGACGAAGGCCTGGACCTCCGTCCCCGTAACTGGCGGGGGCGCCACATGGGATTCCTGTTGCGGCAGAGCGAGGATTCCTGGGAGCGGGCCGCGATCGTGGCGTCCCTGCTCGACCCGGTCGACGTCGCCGAGATCGTCAGGGATCCGCACGAGCGCGCCTATGTGAACCGGCTCCGGCCCGAACGCGCCTCCCACGGCACACCCGACTCTCCCGCTGCACAGACCGCTTCACGGATCATGACGGCCGGCGATCCCGACGAGATCAGCTGGCTCCGGGCAGACCTGGGCCAGCTTCTCGCCGAAGCCCGCGATCTTCGCCCTGCTCCGCGCCCTGCGCCAAGGGCTTCACAGCCGACTGCCGCACAGGCGACTCCTTCACCCTCGATGGCCCCGCAGCCGATGCCCTCCCGGCCGGGGCCGATCGCCCCGCCGGACCGCCCCAAGCCCGAGGAACCCGAGGAGCACGAGCGACCGCGGAAGCTGCTCCGCTGGCTGCGCCGCAAGACCCCCTGACCATCAGAGCACCAGAGCACCAGAGCACCAGAGCACCAGAGCACTTCGCTACAGAGCTCTGAAAAGCCCCTCCTGGACAACCGAGACGAGCAATCGGCCCGCCTGGTCATAGATGCGTCCGCGGGCCAGCCCGCGACCGCCCGTCGCGATCGGGGACTCCTGGTCGTACAGGAACCACTCGTCCGCCCGAAACGGCCGGTGGAACCACATGGCGTGGTCCAGCGACGCCATGTCGAAACCTCGCGGACCCCACAGCGGTTCCACCGGAATGCGCACGGCGTCCAAGAGGGTCATGTCGCTCGCGTACGTCAGCGCGCAGGTGTGCACGAGCGGGTCGTCGCCCAGCGGCCCGACGGCGCGCATCCACACCGCGCTACGCGGCTCGGCGTCCTTGATCTCCTCGGGCGTCCAGCGGAGCCGGTCCACATAGCGAATGTCGAAAGGCTGGCGCCGTGCCATGCGCTCCAACGCTTCGGGGAGCGCGCCCAGATGCTCCTTGATCTCCTGCGCCAACGTCGGCAGCGATTCCGGATCCGGGACCTCGCGGGCCGGCGGCAGCTGATGTTCGAAGCTCCCTTCCTCAGGCTTGTGAAAGGAGGCGGTCAGATTGAAGATCGTGCGGCCCTGCTGCACGGCGGTGACGCGACGGGTGGTGAACGACCGCCCGTCCCGGACCCGTTCGACCTGGTACACGATCGGCACGCCCGGGATTCCCGGGCGCAGGAAGTACGCGTGCAGAGAGTTCACCGGCCGGTCGCCTTCCGTGGTGCGCCCGGCGGCGACCAACGCCTGGCCGGCCACCTGGCCGCCGAACACCCGCTGCAGTGACTCCTGCGGGCTGCGGCCACGGAAGATGTTGACCTCGATCTGCTCCAGGTCGAGCAGATCGACAAGGCTCTCGGCTGGATTCGTCATGTGTGGGATTCTCCTGTGCTCACAACTGGCCGACGTCGGTGACCCGGACGACCGCGAGGCCCTCGGCATCGGAGGCCGCGAGATCGACCTCCGCGCTGATGCCCCAGTCATGATCGCCATTGGGGTCGGCGAAGGTCTGCCGGACGCGCCACAGGCCGTTCTGCGGCTCCTCGACAATCGACAGCAGCTTGGGGCCACGGGCGTCGGGGCCGGTGCCGAGGTCCTCGTACTCGTCCCAGTACTTGTCCATCGCCTCCCCCCAGGCATCGGCGTCCCAGCCGGAGTCGGCATCCAGCTCACCGAGCTCGTTCACATGGTCGAGGGCTGCGAGTTCGACGCGCCGGAACATGGCGTTACGGACGAGGACGCGGAAGGCGCGGGCGTTCGCGGTAACCGGCTTGACCTGGTCGGCCTTCTCCTGGGCCTCCTCGGCCGTCATCACCTCGGGGTTGGCGAGCTGCTCCCACTCGTCCAGGAGGCTGGAGTCGACCTGACGCACCATCTCGCCCAGCCAGGCGATCAGGTCCTCCAGGTCATCGGACTTGAGGTCGTCCGGGACGGTGTGCTCAAGGGCCTTGTAAGCACTGGCGAGGTAGCGCAGGACGATGCCCTCGGTACGGGCGAGTTCGTAGTGGGAGACGAACTCCGTGAAGGTCATGGCCCGTTCGTACATGTCACGGATGATGGACTTCGGCGACAGCGGATGGTCACCGACCCACGGATGGCTCGTGCGGTAGACGTTGTAGGCGTGGAAGAGCAGCTCCTCCAGCGGCTTGGGGTACGACACCTCCTGGAGCCGCTCCATGCGCTCCTCGTACTCGACGCCGTCCGCCTTCATCGCCCCCACGGCCTCACCGCGCGCCTTGTTCTGCTGGGCCGCGAGGATCTGCCGCGGATCGTCCAGCGTGGACTCGACGACCGACACCATGTCCAGAGCGTACGAGGGGGATTCGGGCTCCAGGAGCTCGAACGCGGCGAGCGCGAAGGTCGACAGCGGCTGGTTGAGCGCGAAGTCCTGCTGCAGATCGACAGTGAGCCGCACGATGCGGCCCTCGGCGTCCGGCTTGTCGAGCTTCTCGACGACGCCGCCGTCGAGAAGCGAGCGGTAGATGGCGATCGCCCGCCGGATGTGCCGCAGCTGCTGCTTGCGCGGCTCGTGGTTGTCCTCCAGCAGGTGCCGCATCGCCTCGAAGGCGTTCCCGGGCCGGGCGATCACCGAAAGAAGCATCGTGTGGGTGACCCGGAATCGGGAGGTCAGCGGCTCGGGCTCGGAGGTGATGAGCTTCTCGAAGGTGTTGTCCGTCCAGCCGACGAAACCCTCGGGAGCCTTCTTGCGCACCACCTTGCGGCGCTTCTTCGGGTCATCGCCGGCCTTGGCGAGCGACTTCTCGTTCTCGATGACGTGCTCGGGCGCCTGAGCGACGACGAAGCCCGCGGTGTCGTAGCCCGCGCGTCCGGCGCGGCCGGCGATCTGGTGGAACTCGCGGGCACGAAGGGTCCGGACCCGGGTGCCGTCGTACTTCGTCAGCGCCGTGAACAGCACGGTGCGAATGGGGACGTTGACGCCGACGCCGAGGGTGTCCGTACCGCAGATGACCTTCAGGAGACCCGCCTGGGCCAGCTTCTCCACGAGCCGTCGGTACTTGGGCAGCATGCCCGCGTGATGCACGCCGATGCCGTGGCGGACGTAGCGGGAGAGGTTCTGGCCGAACTTGGTGGTGAAGCGGAAATTGCCGATCAGGTCGGCGATCCGGTCCTTCTCCTCACGGGTGCACATGTTGATGCTCATCAGTGCCTGCGCCCGCTCCACGGCCTGCGCCTGTGTGAAGTGCACGATGTAGACGGGAGCCTGCTTGGTCGCCAGCAGCTCGGTGATGGTCTCCGTCAGCGGCGTCAGCACGTATTCGTAGGACAGCGGCACGGGCCGGGTCGCCGAGCGGACCACCGACGTGGGACGGCCGGTGCGCCGAGTGAGGTCCTTCTCGAACATCGAGACGTCGCCGAGTGTCGCCGACATCAGGATGAACTGCGCCTGTGGCAGTTCCAGGATCGGGATCTGCCACGCCCAGCCGCGGTCGGCCTCCGCGTAGAAGTGGAACTCGTCCATCACGACTTGGCCGACGTCGGCGTGCTTGCCGTCGCGCAGCGCGATGGAAGCCAGCACCTCGGCGGTACAGCAGATGATGGGGGCATCGGCGTTCACGGAGGCGTCGCCGGTCAGCATGCCGACGTTCTCGGTGCCGAACATCTTGCACAGCTCGAAGAACTTCTCCGAGACGAGCGCCTTGATCGGCGCGGTGTAGAAGGTGACCTCGTCGCGGGCGAGCGCTGCGAAGTGCGCCCCCGCGGCGATCATGCTCTTGCCCGAGCCGGTGGGTGTCGAGACGATCACATTTGCACCCGAGACCACCTCGATCAGCGCCTCCTCCTGGTGGGGATAGAGGGTGAGACCGCGTTCCCCGACCCACGACTCGAAGGCTTCGTAGAGGGCGTCGGGGTCTGCGGTCTGCGGCAGCTGATCGATAAGGGTCACGCACCCATCTTGCCTGTGAACCCACTCGATGGGGGAATCGGATGCTCGTCCGAAGATCGCGAACGCTACGCTGTGGCGCCGACGCAGCGTCAGCGCATGCGGGCAACTGGACAGCGGCACAAGAGGAATGGGGCGGGGAACGGCCATGATGGGACCAGCACACTCACTGTCGGGAGCCGCGACGTGGCTCGGCGTCGGAGCGGCGGCGGCCGCCGCCGGTCATGCCATGCCCTGGCCGGTCCTCCTGGTCGGCGCGCTGATCTGCGCGGGCGCCGCGCTCGCCCCCGACCTGGACCACAAGGCGGCCACTATCTCGCGCGCCTTCGGACCCCTCTCCAAGTGGATGTGCGAGGTCGTCGACAAGCTTTCGTACGCCGTCTACAAGGGAACACGCAAGCCGGGCGACCCGCGCCGCTCAGGCGGGCATCGAACGCTGACGCACACCTGGCTATGGGCGGTGCTGCTCGGCGCGGGCGGTTCGGTCGCCGCGATCACGGGAGGCCGCTGGGCGGTCCTGGCCATCCTCTTCGTGCACCTGGTGCTCGCCATCGAGGGGCTGCTCTGGCGGGCGACCCGCGGTTCCAGCGCAGATGTCCTGGTGTGGCTGCTGGCCGCGACGAGCGCCTGGATCCTCGCGGGAATCCTGGACAAGCCGGGCAACGGCGCGGACTGGCTGTTCACGGACCCGGGGCAGGAGTACCTGTGGCTCGGGCTGCCGATCGTCCTGGGAGCCCTGGTCCACGACATCGGGGACGCCCTGACGGTCTCGGGCTGCCCGATCCTGTGGCCGATCCCGGTCGGTCGCAGGCGCTGGTACCCGATCGGCCCGCCCAAGATGCTCCGTTTCCGGGCCGGCAGCTGGGTGGAGCTCAAGGTCCTGATGCCGGTGTTCATACTGCTGGGCGGGGTGGGGTGTGCGGCGGCGCTCAACGTTTTCTGAGTGACCGGGGTCTTCTGAGTGACCGGGTCACGCGGTCATGCCGTACCGGCCCCGTTACTGCTCTGGTCCCCGCCCCCGTACCGCCGCTCGAACTGAGCGATCCGCCCCTCCGTGTCCACCGTCCGTGCCTTGCCCGTGTAGAACGGATGGCTCTCCGAGGAGATCTCGACGTCCACGACGGGGTAGGTCTCGCCGTCGTCCCAGTCGATGTTCCTGTCGCTCGTCGCGGTGGAGCGGGTGAGGAAGGCGTAGCCGGCGGCGCGGTCGCGGAAGACGACGGGGTGGTAGTCGGGCTGCTTGTCCTGCTGCATGGTGGATGCTCCTTGCGGGGGAGTGGTGGGGCCCGGTCAGCTCTACGGGGAGTCCTCGTCGACGATGTGCATCGCGGCCTCCTCGGCGGAGGCCGCGGCGCCGTCGATCCCTATGTCCGTGGCGAAGAGCTCGCTCTCCTCGTCCTCGTGAGCTCCTTCGTCGGGGGCCACGAGACGGCCGGAGCGGAGGTCACCCACCTCGTTGTCCAGAGGTTCGCCGTCGGTGTCCTCCAAGTCGCCGATGCCGTCTCCGTCTGGTTCGGCGATGTCGGGGACTTCCTCGGAGAGACGTTCGTCCAGGGTCTCGCCCTGCTGGCGTTCCGCCGCGGTCACCCCGGAGTGCTCCACCGCCCAGGGCCGCTCCGGCGGGGACCAGCCCCGGTCGAGGGGATCACCGACGCCGTCGGAGTCGAGGGTGTCCTCGGCGTCGAGCAGCCCCTCGTCGTCCTGTACCTCGGATCCGTCGGGCTGGTAGACGTCGTCTCCCCATCCGTCGGAGCTGTCCACGGGTACCTCCAGGTGGTGCGGGCCGGGCCCGGTAGCGCCGCGCTCGACGGCGGGCGCGCGGGCCGTTGGACACAGGCGTCGCCCGGCGCGAACCGGGTGGTTTCGGGGGGTTCCCCGGGCCGGTGTCCACATCCAGCCTTCCACCCCCCTTCGGCACCGCGCAACGGCACACGGCCCGACCAGGTGCGCCCATGGGTGTCCACGGGCGCACCTGGACCGGCT
Organism: Streptomyces sp. NPDC093544; assembly: GCF_040683495.1. NCBI lineage: Bacteria > Bacillati > Actinomycetota > Actinomycetes > Kitasatosporales > Streptomycetaceae > Streptomyces > Streptomyces sp. NPDC093544. The sequence continues at coordinate 36,653 of NZ_JBFBEA010000020.1, forward strand.
CGGCCCGCTCACTCACCCGTGCCAGGACCGCCAGAGCGCCGCGTACGCACCCTCGGCGGCGACCAGCTGGTCGTGGCTGCCGAGTTCGCTGATGCGGCCGTTCTCGACGACAGCGATGATGTCCGCGTCGTGAGCGGTGTGCAGTCGGTGGGCGATGGCGACCACGGTGCGGCCGTCGAGCACGCGGGCCAGGGAGCGTTCCAGGTGACGGGCCGCACGGGGGTCGAGGAGCGAGGTCGCCTCGTCCAGGACCAGTGTGTGCGGATCGGCGAGCACCAGCCGGGCCAGCGCGATCTGCTGGGCCTGGGCCGGAGTCAGCGCCAGCCCACCCGAGCCGACCTCGGTGTCCAGGCCGCCGTCCAGGGCCTGGGCCCAGCCGTCCGCGTCGACCGCGCCGAGTGCCGCCCACAGCTCGGCGTCGACGGCACCCGTCCGGGCGAGCAGCAGGTTGTCGCGCAGGGAGCCCACGAAGACGTGGTGCTCCTGGTTGACCAGGGCCACGTGCGAGCGCACCTCCTCGGCGGGCATCCGCGACAGCTCGGCGCCGCCAAGGGTGATCCTGCCGTCCCGGGGCGCGTAGATCCCGGCGAGCAGGCGGCCCAGCGTGGACTTGCCCGCGCCGGACGGGCCGACCAGGGCGAGCCGGGTGCCGGGCGCGACCGCCAGGGAGACGTCTCGCAGGACGTCCACGCCGGCGCGGTAGCTGAAGTGCACCTGGTCCGCGCGCACGTCACGCCCGTCCGGGGCCACCCCGGGGTCACCCGCGGCGGGCTCGATGTCCCGGACTCCGACCAGCCGGGCCAGCGAGACCTGGGCGACCTGCAGCTCGTCGTACCAACGCAGGATCAGTCCCACGGGGTCGACGAGCATCTGCGCGAGGAGCGCGCCCGTCGTCAGCTGGCCCACGTCGATCCAGCCCCGCAGGACGAACACCCCGCCGATCATCAGGACCGAGCAGAGGACGGTGACATGGGTGACGTTGACGACGGGGAAGAGCACCGAGCGCAGGAAGAGCGTGTAGCGCTCCCAGGCGGTCCACTCCTTGACCCGGCGATCCGACAGGTCGATGCGGCGCTCGCCCAGCCGGTGGGCCTCGATGGTGCGCCCGGCGTCCACGGTCTCGGCGAGGACGCTCGCCACGGCGGCGTAGCCGGCGGCCTCCGAGCGGTAGGCGGACGGTGCGCGCTTGAAGTACCAGCGGCAGCCGACCACCAGGAGCGGTACGGCGACCAGCACGGCGGGGGCGAGCGGCGGTGCCGTCACCGCGAGTCCGCCCAGCAGCAAGGCGACCCACACGACGCCGATGGCCAGCTGCGGCACGGCCTCGCGCATCGCGTTGGCGAGCCGGTCGATGTCCGTGGTGATGCGGGACAGCAGGTCGCCCGTCCCGGCCCGCTCCAGCACGCCGGGCGGCAGTCCCACCGATCGTACGAGGAAGTCCTCGCGCAGGTCGGCCAGCATCCGCTCGCCGAGCATCGCGCCGCGCAGCCGCACCTGACGTACGAACACGGACTGTACGACGAGGGCGAGGACGAACAGCGCGATCGTGCGTTCCAGATGGAGCTCACGCGCCTGGTCCGAGACCCTCTCGACGACCGAGCCCAGCAGGTAGGGCCCGGCCATCGAGGCCACGACGGCCACGGTGTTGACGGTGACGAGCAACAGGAAGGCCCGGCGGTGCCGTTGGAACAGTTCGGCCACGTAGGCGCGTACGGTCGCGGGGGCGCCGACGGGCAGCGTGTTCGCCGTCGTCGGGGCCGCCGGATCGTACGCCGGTGGCGCCAGGCCGATCATGCGGTCTCCTCGATTTCTTCCAGTACGTCTTCGAGCACGTCTGCGTCGATCTCTTCCAGCTCTTCCAGCGCGGCTTCTTTTTTGAGTACGGCTGCCAGGGCGCCGCCCGCGGAGGCCTCCTCGTCGGTCTCCCGGGTCACCACGGCGCGGTACCGCGCCTCACTGTGGAGCAGCTCGCGGTGTATGCCGACCGCCGCGACCTCGCCCTCGTGCACCAGCACGACCCGGTCCGCGTGGTCCAGGAGCAGCGGCGAGGAGGTGAAGACCACTGTGGTGCGGCCGGTGCGCAGGGAGCGGACACCGTCGGCGATCCGTGCCTCGGTGTGCGAGTCGACGGCGGACGTCGGTTCGTCGAGGACGAGCACCTCGGGATCGGTGATCAGCGACCGGGCCAGTGCGAGACGCTGGCGCTGGCCGCCCGAAAGGGAGCGGCCGCGTTCGGTGAGGCGGGCGTCCATCGGATCCTCCGTGTCCAGCGACCCCTCGCCGAGCGCGTCCAGCACGTCGCCGCACTGCGCGGCCGCCAGCGCCTCGATGGCGGTCACCGCGCCCGAGGAGGGCACGTCGAGCAGCTCGCGCAGCGAGCCGGACAGCAGCACCGGGTCCTTGTCCTGGACGAGGACGGCGGTGCGGGCCGAGTCGAGAGGCAGTTCGTCCAGCGGTACTCCGCCGAGGAGCGCCGACGTGCCCTCGACGCCGGGATGTCCGCCCAGCCGCTCGGCGAGCAGGCCCGCCACGTCCGGGTCGCCGCACACCACGGCGGTGAGCTGCCCGGCGGGCGCGAGCAGGCCGGTCGCGGGGTCGTACAGATCCCCGGTCGGCGCCTCTGCCGCTAGTGACCCGTCGCTGTCCATGGCGCGTTCGAGAGACAGCACCCGGGCTGCGCGCTTGGCGGACGGGCGCGAGAAGGAGTACGCCATGGCGATCTCCTCGAAGTGCCGCAGCGGGTAGGTGAGCAGCATGACCGCGCTGTACACGGTGACCAGTTCGCCGACCGTGATCCGGCCGTCGCGGGCCAGACCCACGCCGTGCCAGATGACGGCGATCAGCAGCAGACCGGGCAGCAGCACCTGGATCGCGGAGATCAGCGACCACATCCGGGCACTGCGTACGGCGGCGTGGCGGACTTCCTGGGAGGCGCGGCGGTAGCGGTCGAGGAACAGTTCCTCGCCGCCGATGCCGCGCAGCACCCGCAGGCCCGCGACGGTGTCAGAGGCCAGCTCGGTGGCGCGGCCGGCCTTCTCGCGCTGGAAGTCGGCGCGCCGGGTGGCGCGGGGCAGCAGCGGCAGCACGGCGAGTGCCAGGACGGGCACGCCCACGGCGACGAGCACGCCGAGGGCCGGCTGGTAGACGACCAGACCGATGCAGACCAGCACGATGGTGAGCGCCGCCGCCGTGAACCGGGACACCGCCTCCACGAACCAGCCGATCTTCTCGACGTCACCCGTGGAGACCGCGACGATCTCGCCGGCCGCGACCCGGCGGGTCAGCGCGGAGCCGAGCTGGGCGGTCTTTCGGGCCAGCAACTGCTGGACGCGTGCGGCGGCCAGGATCCAGTTGGTGACCGCGGCGCGGTGCAGCATGGTCTCGCCCAGCGCGATGCCGGCGCCGCACAGCACCATCACCCCGCCGGTCAGCGCCAGCCGTGTGCCGGAGCGATCGACGACGGCCTGGACGGAGAGGCCTACGCAGAACGGCAGCCCGGCGACCGACACGAAGTGCAGCAGCCCCCAGGCGAGGGCCTTGAACTGCCCACCGAGCTGGTTCCGGCCGAGCCACCACAGGAATCGGGGACCCGAGCGCGCGTCAGCCACTCCCGGGTCGGGGTACGGAAGGTCTTGAATCTGCATGACGTCCCAGTGGCTCGTGTCAGGGGGTGGGGGAAACCGTGGCCGTGGAATCCGCAGTCGATCGACCGCGAAGCTCGGCAACTGTTGGCAACAAACCGTGAAAGGTTCGCGTCGGAGCGTGGTCGAAAGCAAACGATTTTTCGCCGCAGGGCAAGGAATCGGCCTCGCTCTACTGCCGCATACCCGATCGGCTTCGTCCTGTTGGGGTGATGGGCGACAAGGGGGATCTGAGGGCCTGCGCGAGGTGGGTGTGAAGGGAGGGGCCATTGCGGTCGGCGCCAACTCCCCGTAGAACACCGCCCATGAGAAGACGGATCATCATGTCCATGCTCTCCGGAGTGACCCTCCTGGCGAGCACGCTCCTCGGGGCGAGCCCGGCGTCCGCCGCCCAATCCGCCGACCCACCCGCCGAATCCGCCACCCAAGCCGCCGACCCGCCCGCCGAGTTCGGCACCGACTGGCACGACCCGCTGACCGCGGCACCGCCCGTCGCCAAGCCCGACACGCGCTCATGTGAAGTCACTGTCGCCCAGGCACAGTTCAAGGACTTCACGCCGTACGAGGGCAACTACGCACCACCCGGCGACTGCGGTGACCGATGGAGCAAGGTCGTGCTGCGGCTCGACGGCAAGGTCAAGGGACGGCAGTACGACCGTCTCGGCTACCTCCACGTCGGCGGCGTCGAGATCTTCCGTACGTCGACTCCCCAGCCCTCGCCCGACGGCATCGAGTGGTCCGTCGAGAAGGACGTCACGCGGTACAGCGACACTCTGCGCGCCGAACAGCCCGTCGAGATGCTCATCGGCAACGTTGTCGACGACACGTACACCGGCGTCATCGACGTCAAGGTCACCCTGACGTTCTACGCCGCCGAAGGCACTCCTAAGCAGGCCACGGCCACGGCCGCGGCTCCCGACCGCGTCCTCACCCTCCAGGACGGCGCCCTCACCACACCGCGCAACAGCGAGCGCATCGTCGCCGAGGTGTACGCGACAGGGTCGGGCGGCGGCTGCGAGGAGTACTGGTATCTGACGGTGCCCGACTCGGCGCCGTACTCCTGCAAGGCCGACAACGGCCCCTACCGGGAAGTGCAGATCAAGGTCGACGGCCAACTCGCCGGTATCGCGGAGCCGTTTCCGACCGTATGGACGGGCGGCTGGTCCAACCCCTTCCTCTGGTACGTGATTCCGGGTCCGCGCGCCTTTGACATCAAGCCCATCGAGTACGACCTGACGCCGTTCGCGGGGCTCCTCAACGACGGTCGCCCGCACCGGATCGATGTCTCCGTCGTGGGTGTCCCCGAGGGGCAGACCGGATGGAGCACACCGGTCAACGTTCTCGTCTGGCAGGACGCGAAGAAGGTACACGTGAGCGGCGCGCTGACAGAGGTCAAGGCGGGCACTCTCGCCAACTCCTCTACGTACACACCCTGTTCGGAACACCGTCTGGACACCCAAGGAAGTCACCGGCTGACGGTCGCCGGGTACGTGGACACCTCGCACGGCCGAGTGAAGACCACGGTGAGCCGCAAGCTGGCGAACACCTCCGTGCACCGCTGGACCGACGGCGAGAACACGGACGGACTCAAGGCCACCTGGAGCGACGATGAGACGGTCACCGTCGACGGACGGGGGCCGGCCACGGTGACCCACACGCAGCGCACCTACACGATGGACGGGACGACCACGCTGGGCGCGGGCGACCGGTTGCGCACCGTTCTGACACTCGGCGACCGGGCGGTGGTCGACGAAAAGCGCGGCGGGCGGCGCACCGCGTGGTCACGGCTAGACGACACCTACGCAGGCGACACGACGTATACGGCGAACGTGCCGCGCGACCAGCGCCACGCGGTCGGTACGACGAGTGAGCGCTACCGGCTGTACGGCTCGGCCGGGTGCTATGACCGCACCCTGGCCACCGTGCAGGGCCTATTGACGGCGGACCGCGGCAACTGCTGAGGCAGCAGAGGCGGCAGAGGCCCCGGGGAGGAAGAGCGTGTCACGTCCATGATTTACGTGGACGTGACACGGAGGTCTCCAGCGGAATCAATCACTCCTCAATAGTGATCACCGCGGAAGCACTTTTCCGCATACCAGAAGTCGTTCGGAGGAGTGCCCCGTGCCGCCGTCAGTACCGTCCCCGCGACGCGTCGCACACATACTGCGTACCTCACTGTTCGCGCAGGTCGCCTGCGCGCTTGTGCTCGGAATCATCGTCGGAAAGCTGTGGCCCGACACGGCCGCGGAACTTCAGCCGCTCGGCGACGGTTTCACCCGGCTCATCAAGACGATCATCTCGCCCTTGGTGTTCTGCGTGGTCGTCGTCGGTATCGCGAAGGCCGGTGACCTCAAGGCGTTCGGCCGGATCGGGCTCAAGGCCCTGCTCTGGTTCGAGGTCGCGAGTACGGCGGCCCTGTTCATCGGTCTCGTCGCCGCCAACGTCGTCCAGCCCGGCTCGGGGATGAACGTCGACCCGTCCACGCTCGACACCTCGGCGGTCGACGCGAAGACGGGTGGCGGTTCACTGCCCTCGACGACAGAGTTCGTCCTCAACGCGCTTCCCACCAGTTTCATCGGCGCCTTCGCCGAGAACGAGCTCCTCCAAGTGCTCATCCTGGCCTGCCTGGTGGGCGCCGCGCTGCTGCACCTGGGTCACAGCAAGGTGCCGCAGGTCCTGCCCGCCATCGAGCAGGCCCAGGAGATCATCTTCGCGGTCGTCGGCTTCATCATGCGGCTCGCCCCGATCGCGGTGTTCGGCGCGATGGCTGTCCTCATCGGTCAGTACGGGCTCGGCGTGATCGAGACGTACGCCAAACTGATCATCCTGTGTTACGCAGCCGCCGCGCTCTTCATCGCGCTGCTCGGAGTCGCGCTCAAGGCGGTCACCGGGCTCAGCCTCTGGAAGTTCGTCCGCTACATCCGTGAGGAGATCCTCCTCGCGCTCGGCACCGCCTCCACCGAGTCGGTCATGCCGCGCGTGATGCAGAAGCTGCGCCGGGCCGGCGCCCGTGACGACGCCGTGGGTCTGGTGCTGCCGACGGGCTACTCCTTCAACCTCGACGGCGCCTCGCTCTACCTGTCCATCGGCACGCTGTTCATCGCGCAGGCCGTCGGTGTGGACCTGAGTCTTGGCCAGCAGATCACCGTGATCCTCGTGCTCATGCTGACCAGCAAGGGCATGGCGGGCATTCCCGGTTCGGCCTTCCTCGCGCTGTCCGCGACCGCGTCCTCCCTGGGGGCCATCCCTGCCGGCGCCGTCGCTCTGCTCCTGGGCGTCGACCGCATCATGGACTCGATGCGCGTCGTGACGAACCTCCTCGGCAACTGCGTCGCCGTCTTCGCCGTGTCCCGCTGGGAGGGTGCGCTGGACGCGGACCGGGCGAAGAAGGTGCTGGACGGGGAGATCGTGTTCGTGGAGGAAGGCGAAGCGGAGGACCCGGAGGCGCCGGTACAGGAGCCTCGGCCGGCCAAGGTCGACGTGCCCGCACAGGCCGCTGAGGCCGACGCACGGGCGGAGGCCGCCGAGGTCGACGTACCGGCACAGGCCGCTGAGGCCGACGTACCTGAACAGGCGGCTGAGGCGGACGCACCCGCTCCGTCGGCCAAGGAGTCCGCAGCCGAGGTCAGCTGACCGAAGGTGGTCCCCGATCGGGCCGCAGCGCCGACTCCAGCACTACGGAGCCGGTGCCGCGGCCCACTGGCGCAGTCCCATTGGTGTGGCCCCACCGTGCGGTGCGGTGTACGGGGACCTCAGCAGCCGTGCCCCCGCGCCGGCACCCCGTCCACCAGCGTGTTCAGCAGTCCGCCGAGCACCTCGCGCTGCTCGTCCGTCAGGGGAGCGAGGATCTCGTCCGCGGCCGATCGGCGCGCGGCGCGCAGCTCGCCCAGTGCCTTGCGCCCCTCGTCCGTGACCTCTATGCGGATCACCCGCCGGTTGGTGGGATCAGGGACCCGGCGCACCATGCCGCTCGCCTCCAGACCGTCGACCAGAGTGGTCACGGCACGGGGCACCACCTCCAGGCGCTCGGCCAGATCAGCCATGCGGGGCGGTGAGCCGTAGTGCGCGAGTGTGCGGAGCAGGCGGGACTGGGCCGGTGTGATGCCCAGCTCGCGATGCTCCAGATGGCGCTTCTGGATGCGGTGCACTCGGCGCGTCAGCCGCAGCAGTTGCTCGGCGAGCAAGCCGTCGACATCGGGGGTGGTCATGTGGGAACAATATCAGGACCTTGTTCATTGTGAGTATAGGTAACAGTGAGCTATGCTCCGCAGGCGTCACAATTTCCGTAAGCCGTGATCACCGATCACCGATCACCGATCACCACAAGTCATCGTCGTCTCACCTCCCGTAGGAGCCCATGCGTCCCGACCGACCCACTTGGACCCCGTCACCTGCCGACAAGGAACAGCCGCGTAAGGGAAAGCCGCGTGCCGGCAATGAGCAGTCGCGTGCCGACAATGAACAGCCGCGGCAGGTGCGGCGCATCCTGAAGCTCTTCCGGCCCTATCGGGGCCGTCTCGCGGTCGTCGGCCTGCTGGTCGGCGCCGCGTCCCTCGTCTCCGTCGCCACGCCCTTCCTGCTGAAGGAAATTCTGGACGTGGCGATCCCGCAGGGCCGCACCGGTCTGCTGAGTCTGCTCGCGCTCGGCATGATCCTCAGCGCGGTCGTCACCAGCATCTTCGGCGTGCTGCAGACCCTGATCTCCACGACCGTCGGCCAGCGCGTCATGCACGACCTGCGTACCGCTGTCTACGGCCGGCTCCAGCACATGTCGCTCGCCTTCTTCACCCGGACCCGCACCGGCGAGGTCCAGTCCCGCATCGCCAACGACATCGGCGGCATGCAGGCGACCGTCACCTCCACCGCCACCTCGCTGGTCTCCAACCTCACCAGCGTCGTCGCCACGATCGTGGCGATGCTCGCGCTGGACTGGCGGCTCACCGCCGTCTCGCTGCTGCTGTTGCCGGTCTTCGTCTGGATAAGCCGCCGGGTCGGCCGCGAGCGCAAGAAGATCGCCACGGAGCGCCAGAAGCAGATGGCCGTGATGGCCGCCACCGTCACCGAGTCGCTCTCCGTCAGCGGCATCCTGCTCGGTCGCACCATGGGCCGCGCCGACTCGCTCACGAAGTCCTTCGGGGACGAATCCGAGAGCCTTGTCGACCTCGAAGTGAGGTCGAACATGGCGGGCCGCTGGCGCATGGCCGTCATCACCATCGTCATGGCCGCCATGCCCGCCGTCATCTACTGGACCGCCGGCATCGCCTTCCAGCTCGGCGGCCCGACCGTGTCGATCGGCACCCTCGTTGCCTTCGTCTCGCTCCAGCAGGGCCTGTTCCGTCCGACGGTCAGCCTGCTGTCCACCGGTGTGCAGATCCAGACCTCGCTCGCGCTCTTCCAGCGCATCTTCGAGTACCTCGACCTCCCTATAGACATCACCGAGCCGGACAACCCGGTACACCTCGACCGTGTCAAGGGCGAGATCCGCTTCGAGGGCGTCGAGTTCCGCTACGACGACACAAGCGGCCCGATCCTCGACGGCATCGACATCACCGTCCCCGCGGGCGGCAGCCTCGCCGTCGTCGGCCCGACCGGTGCCGGCAAGTCCACCCTCAGCTATCTGGTGCCGCGGCTGTACGACGTCACGGGCGGGCGGGTCACGCTCGACGGCGTCGATGTCCGCGACCTGGACTTCGACACGCTCGCGCGCGCGATCGGCGTCGTCGCCCAGGAGACGTACCTCTTCCACGCCTCGGTCGCCGAGAACCTGCGCTTCGCCAAGCCGGACGCCACCGACGAGGAACTGCGGGTGGCGGCGCGGGCCGCCCAGATCCACGACCACATCGCGTCCCTGCCCGACGGGTACGACACGGTCGTGGGCGAGCGCGGCCACCGGTTCTCGGGCGGTGAGAAGCAGCGCCTCGCCATCGCCCGCACCATCCTGCGCGATCCGCCGGTGCTCATCCTCGACGAGGCGACCAGCGCCCTGGACACCCGTACGGAGCATGCCGTGCAGGAGGCCATCGACGCGCTGTCGGCCAACCGGACCACGCTCACCATCGCGCACCGGCTGTCCACCATTCGGGGTGCCGACCAGATCGTGGTCCTCGATGCCGGTCAAGCGGTCGAACGGGGCACGCACGAGGAGCTGTTGGAGCAGGACGGGCGCTATGCCGCCCTCGTCCACCGAGACGCCCAATTGGAGCCGACAAGATGAAGATATGTCGGGTTTATAGGCATTAGCGGGTTACCGTGCCCGCATGCAGATGAACACTCCGCCACGGAGCACGATTCGACTGACGCGTCGGGGCCGGGGCGCCCTCATCGCGACCGGAGCCGTCGTGGCGGCCACCGCCGTGGCGGTGCCGCTGCTGAACACGGGGGGCCAGGAAGCGCCGCCCGCGGCCCTCGTGGTCCCGGAGGGCTGGCGCTCGGGTCAGATCTACGACGCCGTCGACAAGGTTCTCCGGATCCCGCCGGGCACTGCCAAGAAGTCGCTCGGGAAGGCCAACCTGAAACTGCCGAACGACGCGGAGGGCAACCCGGAGGGCTACCTCTTTCCGGCGACGTATCCGATCGACAAGAAGTCGACTCCGGAGTCACTGCTGTCCTTCATGGTCAGCACCGCGAACCAGAAGTTCAACAAGGCCCCGATCGCGGCCGGGGCGCAGCGCAACGCGATGAACGTCTACCAGGCGGTCACCATCGCGAGCATCGTCCAGGCCGAGGCGGCGACCAAGGAGGACATGGGGAAGGTGGCCCGGGTCATCTTCAACCGTCTGGAGAGGGGCATGCCGCTCCAGATGGACTCCACCATCAACTACGCGCTGAATCGTTCCACCCTGAACACGAACCAGAACGACACGAAGATCAACAGCCCCTACAACTCGTACCAGCGCATGGGACTGCCGCCGACACCGATCGCCAACCCCGGCGATGAGGCGATGCGTGCGGCGATCGCTCCGACCCCGGGTGACTGGCTGTACTTCGTCACGGTCAAGCCGGGCGACACCCGCTTCACGGTCAGCTACGAGGAGCACCTGAAGAACGTCGCCGAGTTCAACCAGAACCGGAAGAACACCTCCCCGAGTCCCACCCGCTGAGCTGTCGTACGGGGCATCAGACGGCGACCGGCGCTCCCGCCAGCAGCCGCCTGATGTCCCGGACCGCGGCGCGCCCGGCCCGGTTGGCGCCGATGGTGCTCGCCGAGGGGCCGTACCCGACGAGATGGACTCGCGGATCGGCGACCGCCCGCGTTCCCTCGACACGGATGCCGCCGCCCGGCTCGCGCAGTCGCAGGGGTGCCAGATGGTCGATGGCGGGCCGGAAGCCCGTCGCCCAAAGGATGACGTCGGCGTCCACGTGACGCCCGTCGTCCCACGCGACACCGTCCGGTGTGATCCGGTCGAACATCGGCTGCCGGTCCAGGACACCGTCGTGCAGAGCCTGCCGGATCGCGTCGTTCAGTGGCAGCCCGGTCACCGAGACGACGCTCTGCGGCGGCAGCCCCTGACGGACCCGCTCCTCGACCATCGCCACAGCCTCCCGGCCGAACTCCTCATTGAAGGGCCCCTCACGGAAAACGGGCGGCCGACGCGTCACCCATGTGGTCCCGGCCGCGTACGGGGCGATCTCCATCAGATGCTGCGTGCCGGACGCGCCGCCGCCCACGACGATCACCCGCAGTCCGGCGAACTCCTGAGGGCCCGGGTACTGCGCCGTGTGCAACTGCCGCCCGCGGAAGGTCTCCTGACCGCGATAGCGGGGCCAGAACGGCCGGTCCCAGGTACCCGTGGCATTGATCAGCGCGCGTGCTGACCAGTTCCCGTCCGAAGTTTCCACGAGCAGCCGGTCCCGGGAGTCCTCGCGCACCGCGCGTACGTCGACCGGGCGGCGTACGCGCAGGTCGAAGGCGCGCTCGTACGCGTCGAAGTACTCCGCGATGACCTCGGACGACGGGCGTGCCGGGTCCGCGTCGGCGAGTTCCATGCCGGGCAGGGAGTGCATCCCGTGCACCTTGGCGTACGTCAGCGAGGACCAGCGGAACTGCCAGGCGCCGCCCGGACGCGGCGCGTGATCGAGGACCACGAAGTCCCGCCCGGGCTCGAAGCCGGTGCGCCGCAGGTGATAAGCGCTGGACAGGCCGGCCTGACCGGCGCCTATCACCACGACGTCGACATCGACGTCGACAGCTGTGCCGGTCTCGGCGTCGACTTCGTGTGCTTGTACCCCGGTGTCGTTCACGCTTCTGCTAACCGGACCGGGGTCCGGGATCTTCCCGGAGGACCCAGTCGTGGCTACGACTCCTGTCTGGACGCCGGGCGCGGCGGTGGACGGCGGCAGGTCGCTGTTGAAGCAGGCGTGAGCCCCGGCGTATGAGCGAGGATTGCGGCATGTCCGATGCCTTCACGACCCGAGTCCTGAACGTCGCCACCGGTTCCTCGGAGAGGGTCGTCGACCTCACCCGCGACTGCGAGGCCTTCCTCAGGGAGGCGGCAGCCGGCCGTGACGGCCTCCTGAACGTTTTCGTGCCCCACGCGACCGCCGGCATCGCGATCATCGAAACCGGCGCCGGCAGTGACGACGACCTCCTCATCGCCCTGCACTCCCTGCTCCCCGCGGACGACCGCTGGCAGCACCGCCACGGCAGCCCCGGCCACGGCCGCGACCACGTCCTCCCCGCCATCGTCCCGCCCCACGCGACGCTGCCGGTGCTGCGCGGGAGGCTGGAGCTGGGGACGTGGCAGTCGGTGTGCCTGGTGGATACAAACCGAGACAATTCGGACAGGATGGTCCGGTTGTCTTTCCTTGGATGAGGCCCAGGCTTGACGACTCGAAATGCGGTGCCCGGCCGCTCCGAACGGAGTGCGTCCCCGTGGCTGGTTGTGACAGGGAGGACCCTCCAGGAGTGGCCTTCCGTGTGTCCCCGTCACCGCGGTCCGTCCAGGCGCGCTCGATGTGCGGCAGGGCGATGCCCGAGGTGCCTCCGACGAAAGACTGCGGCCACGCGCGACCACCGTCCGGCCGACCACCGTCCGGCCGACCACCGACCGCCGACCGCCGACCACCGACCACCGACCACCGACCGCCGACCGCCGACCGCCGACCGCCGACCGCCGACCACCGTCCGGCCGAGCGTCGACCGGCCGACCGCCGGCCACACGGTGCGCGGTCGGCCAGTGCATGGGCCGGTCGGGCGACGGCCGACAGCACGGCGGCGCCGGGGGCTGGCGTGGTCACGGTGTTCTCCTCGCTCGTGCCGTCCAGCTCAGTGCGGCGGCTCTGGCCAGGTGAAGGTGTGCGCGTTCCTCGGGAAATCCCGGCCCGCGCATGCGGACGTGGTGGAGATGCAGCAGGTCCGGGAGCAGGTCCTGCGGGGGCAGCGTCCCCGCACCCTCAAGCGCGCTGCGATAGGCGGCCAGCGCGGCGCGGCGTGCGGACCAGCTCGCGATGACGCGCGCGTCCAGCACCGGGGTGCCGGGGGCCCGGTGTGTGACGAGGGCGGTCGTCAGGGCGATGGTCTGGTCGTAGACCGCTCGAGGTGGGGCGCTCCTGTCCGTGTGGGTGTGCCTGACCAGCCAGCGCATCGCCTTCGCGTCGTCCCCGAGCAGGCCGACGGCGATGTCCACCATGCTCGCGGCGGTCACCGCACGAGCGTCGGGAGCGCCCCCAGCGGCCTGCGCGGTCAGCTGGGCGAGGACGGCGGCTGCGTCGGCGGCGAAATACTCCTCGGCCGCTTCCATCGCCGCGGGGCCGCCGAAGCGTGCGGCCTGCGGGTAGTAGGTCTCCAGGCTCGCGTGGGTGATCAGGCCCGCGTGCCGAAGCCGCCGGGTCCACTCGCCGATCTGCCCGACAGCGATGCCGAGTGAACCGGGCGCGCAGGTCAGCCGGAGGCGTAGGTGGTCCTCGGGATCGCGGTGGCGAACGAACCACCAGCGGGGCTCCCCCAACTCCCCGAGCAGGGACGGCAGATGCCGGGTCAGGAGCGGATCCTGACGGTCGCGGTGCCCGTGCAACCTGATGGAGAGCAGGCTGCCGCAGCCAGGCAGAAGGCCGTGCTCCCGACCGACGACGTCGCCCGATCCGCGGACCGGTGCGCAGGTCCGATCCACAGCGGCCAGGGGGATGACGATCTCGTGGGCGTGCCCGCCGGTCCAGCCCAGGTCCCCGGGCTTCGGTGCGGCACGTAGCAGCGCCTTGCCCTCGCGCTCCACGTGGGTACGGAGCAGGGCCCGGTGCGAGGGCTCCGCCAGGTCCAGGTTCATGCGCCGGTCTCCGTCGCCCAGGTACACGTGCTCGGGCAGGAGAACTTCACGACGCCACTCGGCCAGGGCCTCGTCCCACTGCGGCCACGGCGTCCGTGCGTCGGGCAGGTCGTCGATGCCGAGTGTCCAGCGGGCCGGGGACAGCAGGGTGCGCCCGTAGCGCAGTGCGGGGAGGAACGGCAGGCTGGAAACGGCGGCTCCCCACGAGAACCCGGTGCAGGGGACGGCCAGTGCCACCGGTGCCTCGATCAGGAACCGCGCCAGCGGATGGGTGTGGTGGGTCAGATCCACCGCGTTCAGCAGCATCGTGTGCACCGGGCGGCGGCGGGAGACCGAGACCAGGTGCAGTTGCTCGGCATCGGCGGTCACCGCCAGGTCCGTCACGGGCAGCCGGCCCGTGTCCGGGCCGTGGTAGTCGCCGAGGGGGATCACCAGCTCCGCCACCTGCGGGGCGTGCGCGACGTTCACCGAGCGTATGTACAGCGGGGTGGTACTGATCTGCGCGATCAGCGCGTCCTGTTGTACGCCGGGCAGGCGGGCGTACACGTCGGTCATCCGGCGGCGGTCGTCGGCGTCGAACAGGTGGAGAAAGCGCCCGGTGGCCGTTCCGGCCGCGCGGGCCACCCCGACGACGTGCAGCGTGAACTCCCCTTGTTCCAGGGCGGATACGCTCGCGGCGTGGATCCGCACGGTCACCTCGGTGCTCGGCTGCACGGGCCCGCCTGGATCCACCACCGCCAGTTCGTCGATCGCGGCATCATCGAGTCGGACGTGGTGGCGGCGCCGCGTCGCGGCGGTGTACGCGAGCCTCAGCAGCCGGCTGTCGCGGGCGGTCAGCGTCGGGCCCGTCGACGCGGCTGTGGACCCGAGGTAGCCGGATGGGTAGCCGAGGAGGTCGATGGCGTCCAGGACGGGTACCGCCGCTCCCGGACCGTAGTGCTCAAGGAAGCGGCCATGCCAGGCGACCCACTCGGGGCTCAGCGTCGCCCGCGGCGCCAGGCGCGTGAGCACCGCGGCGGCCGACGCCGCCTCCTCGGCCACCGCCTCCGGTATCACCAGGTCCCAGTCCAACCGCAGGTCGAGGGCGAGCGCGGGTCTCGCGGTGGGACAGAGCCGTGTCATCGCGGCCGTCACCCGTGCGCGTTCGGCGCGGGCGCCCGCAGGGGCGGCGGTCGCGTCGTCGTGCCGTGCCAGTCCTGCCGCGACCTCAGACAATGCGGTGGCTTCAACCGCGGGCTGGTGCCGTAACTGTTCGAGCAGGGCGGCGATCGGGTCGGAGGCCGTGACAGCAGGACGCAGACTGGTGATCAGGAATCTCTGTCGTACCAGGTTCGCGAGCAGGTTCTCGATCGCGGTGGGCGAAGCGGCTGGGAAACCGACGGCGAGCGTTTCGGCAAGAACTGCCCACACAACCGGCGCCCGCGCGCCGTCCATGGCCATGCGGACCGGCCCGGTCGCGCGTATCCCCACGTGCACGGGGTCGCCGTCGTTCGCACTGCTTGAGCGGTGCTCGACCATCAGGCGTCCGTCGCGCTCGAACGCGAGACTGGAAGCGAGCAGCGTCAACTGGGGCCGGAGCGCACGGTGTTCCTCCAACCGGTCGACAAGAGCCGCGGTCCATGCCGCGTCCGGTCTGGTGACCGCCCGGTGGCCGGTGCCCGCACGCAGCACAGGAGCGGCCCCTGTGCGGGCGGCCCCGACACCGGCGAACAGGCCGAACGGAGTGGCGCGTGAGCGGGCGCGCAGCAGGTAGCGCACCACTGAAAGCACAGCGCGCCGCACGGCGAGGTCAGGCACCGGCTCGCCGACGCATATCTGGTGCACCCGTCTCGCCAGGTCCGGGCTGGAGAACTCGACCGCGGTGGCGAAGTCGGTTGCCTGCCACATCTGTTGAAGCCACGCCCGCCACGACTCCTTGTGCGCGGACGGGCCGGTCAGGTCCGGCCAGACCATCGGGTGGTCGGGACGCCAAATTGCCGCCCGAACCACGGCCGCATCGACATGGCGGTACAAACGGCCCTCCAGCAGCACAACGGTGTTGTCCTCTATTTTTCTCCAAAACCGCCCGGTGCCGAGGGCGATTATGGGTCATGGTCATTGTGGCGACTGCGGCGCCACTCCGGTGCCGCAGTCGCCATGAGCCGCTGATCTGGCTGAATGTCGTCCAACTAAACGACGACGTATGGGCTGTTGACGCACATGCGGTCTGGCTTAGCGTGGGCGCCACACACGGCAAGCGGCACATTCCCATCACGTTTGCGAAGGGGAGAAAATCATGACTGCTGTATCTCCTGAGAAACTCGCCGATGAGGAATTCGGTGAGCTCGAAGAACTCCAGGTGATCGATTCCAGTGAGCTGAAGCTCGGCGCGGCCTACCACACGTACACCTACATCGCGGCGGAGAACACGGAGGACATCCCCGACTAGGACGTGCGGGAGGCAAGGCAACTCTCCGACGGATGAGACCGGTGAGACGAGGAGGTGGGTCGTGCCGTCCAGCCAGTCGGCGGACCGCACCCGCACCGACGTCCTGTTGATCTTCCCGCCGCAGACCGAGGCCAGGTTCTTCCCGTATCTGAGCCTGCCTTACCTGACCGGCCATCTGCGGCGCCGGGGGCGGCGGGTTCACCAGGCCGACTTGAACATCGCTGTGCTCCACGAACTGCTGGGATGCCCTGCGCTGCTGGACGACGCGGTCCGCGCCCAGGACACGGGCGACGACGATAAGGCCGTGAGCGACTGGTATCGCCGAGCGGTGGCCGACGTCTTCGCCGCGCACATCGGCGAGTTGCGTGCCCACGTCCTGCACAAGGAGCCGGCCGGCGAGCTGGGCCCGGACCGCGCGGTCCGGCTCGCCACTCTTGCCCTCGAACTGCTGGTCCGCGACACCCTCTTGGTACAGACCTGGGAGGACCTCGGCCGGCTCGACGATGCCGTACGCCAGGCCGCGGACCGCCCACCCGCCGCGTCGGGCGTACCGGTCGTAGCGCTGCACCGCCTGGTGACCGGGCTGCTCGGCCGGCATCGCCCCCGGGTGGTCGGCCTGTCCGTGGCGTTCTTCAGCCAGCTCGCACCCGCGCTGCTGATCGCCGCCTGGGTCCGGCGGCTGGCGCCGGAAACCCGGATCTGTCTGGGCGGTCAGCAGGTGATGCTCCGCCACGACAGCCTTGCCCGGCTGCCCGGAGTCCGGGAAACGGTCGACGCCCTGTGCCCGACCGCCGGGGAAGAGCCGCTCGAACGCTGGCTGGACGCGCTGGACGGGACGGTTCCGCTCACCGCCGTGCCCGGCATGACCTGGCTGCCACGTTCCGGGGCCGGGCCGCGCACGGGGCCCGCGGTGACCCTGCGCTTCCGTGACCTCGGACCACCCGACTTCACCGGACTGCCGTTCCGCTCCTATCTCAGCGAAGCCCTGGAGCTCGCGATCGTCTCGTGCGTCGGCTGCTACTGGGGGCGGTGCGCGTTCTGCTCGTACGGCAACCGGTCGCTCCCGCAAGGCGGTTACCAGCAGGGCACCGCGACCCAGATCGCCGACGCCGTGGAGGCCGTGGTCCGTGCCACGGGCACCCGGTACGTGTCGGTCGCGGACGAGAACACCAACCTGCGGCTGATCCAGAAAGCGATGCACGCGGCACGCGAACGCGGCATCCGGGTCCGGTTCGGCGTTCGCAGCCGGCTGGAGGGTGCCCTGACCGACCCGGGGTTCTGCCGCGACCTCGCCTCGGTCGGCTGCGCGATGATCTCGGTCGGCTACGAGGGCACCTCGCAGCGCCTGCTGGACCGGATGGAGCGGGGCGTGCGCGCGGCCGACTACCAGCGGATCCTCGACAACCTCGACGCGGCGGGCATCGCCGTCCGGTTCACCGTGATGGGCCAGGTCCTGGACGAGACGCCCGGCGAGTTCGAGGCATCCCTGCGCTTCCTCGTCGACAACGAGCGGCGGATCGGCATCGACGCGCTGGAGCTGATGGTGGCGGAGCCCGGCAGCAGACTCGTCGGCAGCCCGGAGGACTACGGGCTCGCCCTCGACACCTCGGACCGCCTCGCGGGCAACCCCGAGCTGAGCTACCTGGCCGGCCGGGTCGGCCACCCCCTGTCCGTCCGCGGCGGCCCGACGCGCACCGAGGCACTGGACCGGCTGACACGGATCTTCCGCACCGTCAGACCGGGCCGTGTGAACGCCTCGGAACCCTCGCACCCCGCCCCGAACGGCCATCGCACGCACGCCGTCGCGACCCTGCGCCCCCACACGTGGGTACGCACCGTGCCCGCGTACGCAGACGACCGTACGGCAGACCGCGTCACCCTCGCCGACCTCGTCCGGGAGCGGTTCTACGCGCTCCCCCGCAACGACGTGGAACAGCGCTCCGACGGTCTGCTCACGGCCTGTACCGACCGCGGCAGCCGGCTGCTGGCCCGCCTGGCCGACGCGGCGGCGGGCGCCCCCGACCCGGCACATTCAGCCGACCCGGCCCCCTCAGCCAGGAGCTCGTCATGACGCAACGGCCGCGCACCGCACCCGGCGGCGCCCGAACCGTCACCGAAGCCCCCCGCCGGATGGGCCTGGGGGTACTCATGGACATGCCGTGGGGTGGCGGACGCCTCGGCAGGCGCGGCATCGGATTCCTGGAGAGCGACGACGGCGGCGGAGACATCACCGACCGGGTCCGCGCCTTCCTGCGCCGCCATGGCGGGGACTTCGCCTACTCGGCCCTCGCGTTCCAGCCGCGCTCACGCGCCCGCGTACGGACGGCCGACTACGTGCGCGCGTACGACCGCTTCTTCGAGGCGGTGCCCGCCGGGACGGCCCGCGCCTTCCACCAGACCGAGCTGAACATGGGCACGCCCGAGCGCTACGACCGCCGCCCGGCCGCCGAGTTCACCAACGAACTGGCCGCCCGCTACGGCTTCTCCTGGGTGGTCGAGGACCTGGGCATCTGGAGCCTGCGCGGCATACCGATGCCCTATCCGCTCCCGCCGCCGCTGACCGAGCCGGGCCTGGAGATCGCCACCCGGAACGTGGCCGAGGCGGCCCGGCTGCTCGATCCGCCGCTGCACGTCGAGTTCCCCGGCTTCACAGAGGGCGGCTCGTTCGTCCTGGGGCACATGGACGCCTTCGAGTACTTCGCCCGGCTGGCGGAGGACGCCGACGTGTGGGTGACGCTCGACGTCGGCCATCTGCTCAGTTACCAGTGGCTGAGAGGACGTACCGGAAAGAGCATGTACGACGGGATCGAGGCCCTGCCCCTCACCCGTTGCCGCGAACTGCACCTGTCGGGCTGCCAGATCGTGGGCGGCAAGTTCCGCGACCTGCACCACGGCGTGCTGCTGGACGAGCAGTTGGAGCTCACCGAGTATCTGCTGCCGCGCTGCCCGAACCTCCTCGGGGTGTCCTACGAGGACCCGATGTACCGCGAGGACGGACAGCTGGTCGAGAAGTCCCGGCGGAACTACGCGCGGCTGCGGGA
Organism: Streptomyces sp. NPDC093544; assembly: GCF_040683495.1. Lineage (NCBI taxonomy): Bacteria > Bacillati > Actinomycetota > Actinomycetes > Kitasatosporales > Streptomycetaceae > Streptomyces > Streptomyces sp. NPDC093544. The sequence goes on from NZ_JBFBEA010000020.1 coordinate 56,025, forward strand.
CCTGGTCGCCGCCTGGCAGCGCGGGGAGGCGGCATGAGCACGGTGGAGCCGGGCGCGTCGCTGGACGGCGAGCGGCTGACCGACCTGCTCATGCGCCTTCTGCTGGACGCGGACCTGCGGGCCCGACTCGCCGACGAGGGCGCTGAAGCCGTGGCGGCGGATCCCGGCGAGCTGGAGTGCCTGGCCTCCGTCGACCTGGCCGAACTGGACACCACCGCGCGTCGGCTGCGCTCCCAGGTCTGGCGGCCAGGCAGTGGCGGCAGCCTGGCAACCACGTTCCCGCGCAGCCTGCGGCTGCTCCAGGACGCCGGTGCCACGGAGTCCGGCCTGCTCACCGGCTTCCTCGGCTCACCGCACTTCGCCCGGTTCCGGCTGATCCCGTACACCGCTCCCGGGTTGTCGGCGGAGGAGGCGTTCGCGTCCTACCTGCTGGATGCCGCCGGGGCAGGGGCGGTGCGCGACACCGTGACCCACGAGCTGATGATCGCCCTGTTCACCGCGCTGACGTGCGAGCAGCCGCTGTCGTTCGTGATCGAGGCCGAGGGAATCGTCCCCACCGACCGAGGCCACGCCGCCCTGCGTACGTACGTGGCGGCGTCCGTAGCCGCCTGGGGGGCCACCTCACCGGAGCGCCCCGAGGCAACTGAGCACACCGCGAACGCGGAAGCAGTGCACTACGCGTACTTCACCACGTCCGCCGGGCTGGCTCACGGCGTGGTGTCCGGGCGGGTGGCGGCGGCCTTCGAGGCCGAACCGGCGGCCCGGCGCGAGACCGCGCGGCGGGCGCTGGCACGCCGCGGACTGTGGTGACGGGGAGAGGAACCGCCTTGCACATCGTGTTGGTGGACATGCCGTGGTCGTCGCTCGATGCGCCGTCCCTCGCACTCGGCATTCTCAAACGCCGGATCCTCGACGTCTTCCCCGGCGGCGCCGCGGACGTCGAGGTGGTGCACGCCAACCTCGACTTCGCCGACTGGGTGGCCGCTCGTACGGAATACGGCTTCGAGGAGTACGACTTCTGCTCGACCTCGTACTTCTCCGGACACAGCGAGTGGATCTTCTCGGCCGCGCTCAACGATCAACCGCGTTGGCGGGTGGCCGAGTTCACCGAACACTTCGGCGGGAAGATGCCGAAGCACATGCTGGCCAAGGCGCGGGAACTGCACGAACTCGCGCCGCTGTTCGTCCGGGAGACAGCCGCCAAGATCGCCGCCACGGCACCGGACGTGGTCGGCTTCACCACCACGTTCGCGCAGAACGCGGCGACCCTCGCCGCGGCCCGCGTGGTCAAGGAACTGGCACCCGACACCACCACCGTCTTCGGCGGCGCGAACTGCGACGGCCCGCAGGGAGCCGCGCTGCACCGTAACTTCCCCCACGTCGACTTCGTGGTGCGCGGTGAGGGCGAGATCGCGTTCCCGCGGCTGCTCGCCGCGCTCCGCGACGGCGACGCCGACGACCTGGCAGCCATCCCCGGCCTGTGCCGCCGCGACCCGCACGGCCGGTCCGTGGCACATCCCATGAACGCCACCCCGCTGCCCCCGGGGGCACTGGTCACCCCGGACTACGGCGACTACTTCGAGCGGCACGCGCGGTCCACCGCGGGCGGCTGGGTGGAGCCGCGGCTGGTGGTGGAGGGCTCACGCGGCTGCTGGTGGGGCGAGAAGCACCACTGCACCTTCTGCGGCCTCAACGGCTCGTTCATGGAGTTCCGCAGCAAGGACCCGCGGCGGTTCGTGGACGAGATCCTCGGCCTGGTCGAGCGCCACCGCGTACTCGACGTGTGGGTCACCGACAACATCCTCGACATGTCCTACCTCAACTCCATGGCCCCGCTCCTCCAGGAGAGCGGGTACGACCTGCGGCTGTGCTACGAGATCAAGTCGAACCTGCGGCGCGAGCAGCTGGCGACGCTGTACGCGGCCGGAATCAGCTACGTGCAGCCCGGCGTGGAGAGCCTCAGCAGCCGGGTGCTGAAGCTGATGGACAAGGGGGTGACCGGCTGTCAGAACGTACGGCTGCTGCGGGACGCGGAGACCGTCGGGATCAACCTCAGCTGGAACTACCTCTACGGCTTCCCCGGGGAGACGGAACAGGACTACGACGAGATCGTCGACCAGCTGCCCGCGCTGCACCATCTCGGACCACCGGCCAACTCCACCCGCCTGAAGGTCGAGCGGTTCAGCCCCTACTTCGACCGGCCGGAACTGGGCTTCGGTGAGCTGCGCCCCGCCTCGCACTACCACCACATCTACGACCTGCCACAGGACGAACTCGCCGACCTGGTGTACATCTTTGACTCACCGCACCAGGGCATCGCCGGCGCATGCCTGGACCGGCTGCGCACAGCCGTCGCCGACTGGACGCAGGCGTACCCGCGCAGCCGCCTGACCCACTGCGACCTGGGCACGCACATCGTCCTGGTCGACACCCGGCCGGACTTCTCCTGGCGGCTTCTCGACCTCACCGACCCGCTCGAAGTGACGGTGTTCCGGCTGCTCGACACGCCGCACAGCCCGGCGGCGCTGCTGCGCAAGACCGCTGCCCGATATGCGGACGCGCGGGAGTCGGCAGGAGAGGTGACAGAAGAGCGCATCGCCGAGCTGCTGGCGCGCTGGCGCGCCCTCGGCCTGGTCTTCGCCGACGGCGGCCAGTACGTGCAGGTCGCGCCCGCAGTGGCCAACCAGGACCTGCTGCGGCTCGACGGCGCCGGACTGCACGGGGAGGACATGTCGCTCGTCCCCGCCCTGGCGGCCCCGGCCGGGGGAGACACCCGATGAAGCCGGAGCTGACGCTGTGGAGGGACCGCGATCCAGCGGCCATGCGCCTGCCGGGGATGCGTTACGGCACCCTCGAAGGGCCGCCGGACGATCCGGTGAACGCCGTCGCACAACTCGCCTCCGCCGGCGTCCAGTTCGTCCAGGTGCAGGAGCCCGTGGACCTCACCGATCCGGATGGTGCGTCCGCGGTCGCAGTCTTCCTTCTCGTCCGGGAACTCACCAGCCACGGCATCGCGGTGGACTGGACACTGCGCATGGCAGACCCGGCCCAGTGGCGGGCGCTGAGCCATCTGCACCCCCCGGCAGCCGTCTTCCACGGCTCCACGGGACAGGAGAACGAGGAACGCGTGGTCACCGCGTGGCGCGACTCGTTCCACATCGCGAAGTGCGGCTACCGCCGCGGCCCCGGCTTCCTGGAGATCCGCGACCACCGCTGGGGCTCCTTCCGGCGCCTGGTCGTCAACGCCCCTCGGAGCACGGGCTTCCAGGGGCTGCTGGACGGCGTCCCGGCGGTCGCGTCGGCGTCGACGGAGCGGGTCCTGGAGCGTCACCTGCGCGAAAACCTGGTCCATCGCGCCGGGCGCTACTTGTGGTGGACGCCGTACCGCCTACGACGCTGGCCGCTCAGCACGACGATCCCGTAGGAACCTCTCGACCCACCGTTCCGTCAACACGTCGGCCTGACGCCTGATCCCCGGCGCCGGCACCGAGGCGGGCGCGCCGACACCGAGGAAGTCGAGGCAGCCCAGCAGGCCTGCCTCGTAGTCCGCGACCAGGTCCTCGTAGATGACGGTATGCGGGGAGATACCGTGCCGGCCGAAGTAGTCCTCCCAGACCGACGCCTCGCGGTCGAGCAGCCGCAGATGTCGGCAGATCTCCTCATAGCTGTATCGGGGAGCGGCGCGCGTGCTCCCCTCCGGCAGAAAGGTCCCGTCCAGGATCCAGACACCGGTCTGCTCAGCCAGGGTGTACGACACGGCCTGCCGCAACCGGTTCCTGCGTTGGATCCAGATGTACCGGGGTGCCTGGAGGATGTCGTACGGGTCGACCTCCAGGCTCCTGAGGTGCCCCGCGGAGATCCGCAGCCCGAACACGCCGTTGGGGCTGGTCCGGTACGTCATCAGCTGCCGCACATAGCCTGCCGCCAACTCCCGCGGATCACTGGAGTCGAATTCCCACCGCTCCAAGTAGTCCAGCACGAAGGCGTCGGCGAGGTAGTGCTCGGCGAAGCCGGCCAGCTCGGTGTGCCACAGGGCGCGGGCGAGCATGTTGCTGCCGCACCTGGGGGTCGACGCGAGCACGTAACGGACCGGCGGCAGACCGGTGAATGGTGGGAAGTCGAACTCCGGACCGTTGGTCCGATAGCGCAGCACCATGGGAACACCTTCGCACCCGGCACGAATGGTTGTCACCGGCTCCGTAGCGTTGCGGGCGCGGTGCACAACAGCGACCTGGATCGCACCGGCGCCGGACGAGGTGCCTTGATCACACCGAGCGGCCCGCATTCCGGCCGCGCTTCGGTGTTGGCTACTGTCCGCTCTGCGTCCTACGCGCAGAGGTCGGAACGACCTCACATACACGCCCGCTCGGTAATCCCTGAGAAGACCTAACTGCCCGCGGTCACGGCCTTGAGGGCGTCCAGTGCCTCCCGCATCAGCAGCGACAGCTCGCGGTTCTCGTCCGCCGCGATCCAGCGGTGGAAGCCGACTTTGAAGAGGGCGACCCCTGCCTCGGCGGCCAGGCTCGCGTCCGGTTCCGTAACGCCGTGCCGGCGCAGGGTGTCGGCGAGCGCGGCCGAGGTCGAGGCGAGCTTGATCAGGTCGCGCTCCTGGAGCTCGGGGTTCGACATGATCACAGCCTGTCGGGCGCGTACGAAGTCGCGTTGGTCGGCGAGCATCTCGGCGATCGCGTCAAGACCCGCGGCCAGAGCGGCGATCGGCGCCACGGATTTCAGGGCAACGGAGACCGCCCCCACAAACCGGTCCTGAAACTCGCCGGCGGTGGCGAACAGTACCTCGCGCTTGTCGGCGTAGTGGTTGAAGAAGGTCCGCTCCGTGAGCCCGGCGCGTTTGGCGATCTCCGCCACGGTTGTCTGCTCGAATCCGCGCTCGCTGTAGAGCTCCAGCGCCGCTGTCGCCAGGCGCCCGCGTGCGTTCGGCTCCCATCTACCCATGGGCGGATCTTACGCGATTGCAGTAGCTGCAATCGGATGTAGGGTCGATTGCAGTAACTGAAATCAAATCTTGGGGTTTCTCATGCGCATCTTTGTGACCGGCGCGTCCGGCTTCATCGGCTCCGCTGTCGTTCCCGAGCTCATCGGCGCGGGGCACCAGGTCAGCGGGCTCGCCCGCTCCGATTCCTCCGCCGCCGCGCTCACCGCCGCCGGCGTGGAGGTCGTCCGCGGCACCCTCGACGACCTTGAGGTTCTGTCGGACACGGCCGCCAAGTCGGACGGGGTGGTCCACCTCGCCTTCAATGGCGAGCGCGCGTTCACCGGCGATTACCAGGGCGCCGCCGATGCCGATCGCCGCGTCGTCGACACCTTCGGCGATGCGCTCGCCGGCACTGATCGCCCCTTCGTCCTCGCCACCGGCTTCATCGGCTTCCCGAAAGGTCGCGCGGTGACCGAGCAGGATGCGCCCATCCTCGACGGCTCGCCGTATGTGGTTCGGTCGGCCACCGCCCAGGCCGCGCTCGCGTTTGCCTCGCGGGGCGTCCGCTCATCAGCGGTGCGGGTCTCTCCGACCGTCCACGGCGAGGGGGACCACGCCTGGGTGCCGCACCTGGTCGCCACCGCCCGCGCCAAGAACGTCTCCGCCTACATCGGTGACGGCGCCAACCGCTGGCCGGCGGTCCACCGCCTCGACATTGCACGGCTGTTCCGCCTGGCCGTCGAGAAAGCGCCCGCCGGTTCGGCGCTGCACGGCGCCGCGGAGGGTGGCGTCGCCCTCCGCGACATCGCCGAGGCGATCGGCCGCCACCTCGACGTACCGGTGGCCTCCGTGGACCCCGAAGCCGCGGAGGAGCACTTCACCTGGCTGAGCCCCTTCATGAGCCTCGACGTCCCGGTGTCGAACACCTTGACCCGCGAACTGCTCGACTGGCAGCCCACCCACCCCAGCCTGCTCGAAGACCTCGCCAAGGGCCACTACTTCCAGACCCCCGCCACCACCTGACCAGCCCCAAAGACGCCACCTACGTCGTACGCGACCTTGCACACGAGGTCGTGCCTCGACAGCTACGGCAGGGGGGTGGGCGCCGAGGCGAAGTCCTGCGTCCTGGTACTGGTGGGCGTGCGCGCGAAAAGCACCACGGAGCGGAAGGGACCAGGCCAAGTCGGCCTGGTGCGTGGGCACCAGGACACGTGAGCGGCTGGTGCCGGTGCACCAGAGGAAGACAGCGACGGGAGACGATGCCCGGCGCGGCGCCGGAGGGAAGTGTGGGAGGCGCGTGAATCGCGCGCATTCCCCCTTGCCTAACGGCGTCTGGAGTGATCGACAGATGGCGACATTTCTTTACCGGATCGGACGGTGGGCCTTCCTGCGGCGCCGGCTCGTGCTTCGTCTGTGGCTGGGTGTCCTGCTGGTGGCCGTCGCGGCCGCCGCTGTGGCGCCGGCCGGGGAGGAAGAGGACCTCTCCATGCCGGGCACCGAGTCGCAGAAGGCGTTCGACCTGCTGGACGCGCGCTTCCCCCAGAGCAACTCCCAGGGTGCCGAGGCCCGTTTGGTGTTCCAGGCCCCGGATGGGCAGCGGGTGACGGCCAGGGAGAACAAGGCGGCCGTCGAGGACACGCTCGGCTCGCTGGTCGGGGGAGATCAGGTCGCGTCGACCACCGACCCTTACGAGACAGGGGCTGTCAGCGAGGACGGCACCATCGCCTACTCCACGATCACCTACACCGCGGACGCCGTCGACCTGACCGAGCCGACGAAGAGCGCCCTCGGGGACGCCGTTCGCCAGGGCCGGAACGCGGGGCTGACCGTGGAGATCGGCGGCTCGGCCCTGGATTCGGAAGAGGAACCGGGCGGTACGACGGAGATCATCGGCGTGGCGGTGGCGGCGGTCGTGCTGGTGCTCGCCCTCGGGTCGCTGGTCGCGGCCGGATTGTCGCTGTTGACCGCCTTCTTGGGCGTGGCCATAGCCTTCGGCCTGGTCTCCGCGCTGGCCGTTCCCCTGGGTCTGACGTCCACTGTCGCCATCCTGGCGCTGATGCTGGGTCTTGCGGTCGGTATCGACTACGCACTCTTCATCACCTCCCGTTTCCGCGACGAGCTCGCCCAGGGCAGCGAGCCGGAGGAGGCCGCAGGCCGGGCGGTCGGCACGGCCGGATCCGCCGTCGTCTTCGCCGGCGCGACGGTCATCATCGCCCTGGCCGGGCTGGGGGTCGTCGGAATCCCCGAACTCACCAAGATGGGCATGGGCGGCGCGGGCGCGGTAGCCCTTGCCGTACTCGTCGCACTGACCCTGGTCCCCGCGCTGTTCGGCTACTTCGGCCGGCGGGTGCTGTCCCGCCGTGTCCGCAAGGCAACCCAACCGGGAAGCGAGCACCCGCACTTGGTGCCCAACGCGGCCGGCCGATCTGGGCTCGGTACCCGCTGGGCGAGGTTCGTGCTGCGCCGGCCGGTGGCCGTGCTGATGATCGCCGGACTCGGTCTCGGCGCCGTCGCCCTACCGGCGCTGAGCCTCGAACTCGGGTTGCCAGGAGACGAGTCCAAGCCGGTGGAGACCACCCAGCGCCGTGCCTACGACCTGCTGTCAGAAGGCTTCGGCCCCGGCTTCAACGGCCCGTTGACCGTGGTCGTGGACACGGCAGCGTCCTCGGGGTCTGCGGATACCCAGGCCACCACGGACCTCGTCGTCAAGACCGTACGGGGAGTGGACGGGGTCGCGTCGGTCGGTGATCCGGTTCTCAGCCAGACCTTGGACACGGCCGTCCTCACCGCCGTCCCGCAGACCGCGCCGAACAGTGGCGAGACCAAGGACCTGGTGCACGCGATCCGGGATGCGGTCTCCGGCGTCGAGGCCGACACGGGTGCCGGCATCCTGGTGACCGGCACCACCGCGCTGAACATCGACATCTCCGAAGCCATGTCCGACGCCCTCATCCCCTATCTGACCGTGGTCATCGGCCTGGCGGTGCTCCTGCTGCTGGTGGTCTTCCGCTCGGTCCTGGTCCCGGTCAAGGCCGCGCTCGGCTTCCTGCTGTCGGTGGGAGCCGCCTTCGGCGTCCTCGTCGCCGTCTTCCAGTGGGGCTGGGCGGCAGACCTGCTCGGCATCGAGCAGACCGGACCGGTCATGTCGCTGATGCCGATCCTCATCATCGGAATAGTGTTCGGCCTCGCCATGGACTACGAGGTCTTCCTCCTCACCCGGATGCGGGAGGCCTACGTCCATGGCGCGTCCCCCGGCGAGGCAATCGTCAACGGTTTCCGGCACAGCGGACGCGTGGTGGCCGCGGCGGCGATCATCATGATCAGCGTGTTCGCCGGATTCATCGGGCTGAACAGCCCGACCATCCAGACGATGGGCGTCGGCCTGGCCTCCGCCGTCGCCTTCGACGCCTTCGTCGTCCGCATGGCGATCGCACCCGCGGTCCTGGCACTGCTCGGCCACCGGGCCTGGTGGCTGCCCCGTATCCTGAACCGCGTGCTGCCGAATGTGGATATCGAGGGTGAGGCACTGAGCAGGCAAGTCCCGGCCTCCGCGACCGAGTTGGACGCAGCGGTGCCGCGGCTCCCCGTCGGCCGGGACTGAGCCGGGCCATGACGAACACGGGTGGCGGTGGCCCGCGACCACGCGGCACGTGGTGGCGGGAGGGGGCGATCACGGCGACGGCGTTCGCGCTCTGTCTCCTCGGCGGCGTGGTGCAGGACGACGGCAGCACGCTGTCACCGCCGCCTGCCGCCGCCTACTTCATCGCCGTGGTGTCCTGTGCCGTGCTGCCGGTGCGGCACCGGGCGCCCCTGGCCGCCATGGCGGCCACGACCGCGTGCGGCGTGCTGGTGCCGCCCTTGGGCCTCCTGCTGAGCCCGCTCATCGTGGCCCCCGCCGTGATCACCGCCTACTCGCTCGCCGTGCGTACCGAACGGCACGCGGCGAGCGCGGTGGCGCTCACTTCCGCAGCGTTGCTGGTCGCCTTCACCCCCTTGCTCGGGGCTCTCTCGTGGAAGGACGCGAGCCGGATGGGACTGGTGGCGGCGTTCCCGCTGGTGGCCGGTGTACTCGGTCACTCGGTGCAGAACCGACGGGCCTACCTGGCAGCCGTGGAGGAGCGGGCTCGGCGGGCCGAGAAGAGCCGGGACAGCGAGGCGCGCCGGAGAGTGGCCGAGGAACGGGTGCGCATCGCCCGGGAACTGCACGACCTCGTGGCCCATCAGATCACCCTGGCCAACGCGCAGGCCATGGTCGCCGCCCACCTCTTCGACACCCGCCCGGAGCAGACCCGCAAGAGCCTGAAGGAACTCGTCGAGACCACCAGCGACGCCCTCGACGAACTGCGGGCCACGGTCGGTCTGTTGCGTCAGTCCGGGGACGCGGCCGCGCCCGCCGAACCGGCGCCCGGGCTGTCCCGGCTCCCCACGCTCCTCGAGTCCTTCCGCCGCGCGGGTCTGGAGGTGTCGGTGCACCAGGAGGGCACGGTCAGGCCGTTGCCGCCGGGAGTGGACCTCACCGCTTACCGCATAGTCCAGGAGGCCCTGACCAACGTGACCAAGCACGCCGCTACCGGTAGCGCCCGGGTGCGCCTCGCCTGGAACCGCGATCGCGTGACCATCACCGTCGCCGACGGCGGAGGGGGTGCCCGTACGGCGCCGAACGCGTCCACGGGAACGAGTGCGTCCACGGGAACGAGTGCGTCCACTGCGCCGGACCGTCCGCCCGGTTACGGTCTGATCGGGATGCGCGAACGTGCCACCGCGGTCGGGGGACACCTCTCCGCGGGCAGGCGCCCGGAGGGCGGCTTCCTCGTCTCCGCCCAACTGCCCCTCCCGCCCGCCAAGGACACGACGCGGAGAACTGACGGAGCAACAACCATCGAGGGGCGGATGGCCCACGGAGCGACAGGCGACGGACGTACTGCCGACGGAGAGGCCGGGGATGCGCCGTGACGCTCCGGGTACTGCTTGCCGATGATCAGGCCCTGCTGCGCGGTGCCTTCCGGATGCTTCTCGACTCCGCCGACGACATCACCGTGGTCGGCGAGGCCGCCGACGGCAGGGAGGCGGTGAGACTCACCCGGGAGCTGCGCCCGGACGTGGTGGTCATGGACATTCGTATGCCCGAGGTGGACGGACTCACCGCCACGTCGGAAATCTGCGCGGACCCGGAACTGCGTGCCAGCCGCATCCTGATCCTCACCACGTACGAGACCGACGAGTACGTCGCTCAGGCGCTGCGCGCGGGAGCCGGCGGCTTCATCGGCAAGGGCATCGGGGCCGAGGATCTGCTGGACGCCGTGCGTACGATCGCCGACGGCGACACTCTTCTGTCTCCCGCCGCGACCCGCTCCCTGGTCGCCCGTTTCCTGGCCACACCGGACGACGCCCCGCCGCACCACCCCGAACAGCTCGCCGTGCTCACCCCGCGCGAACGCGAGATGGTGGCTCTGGTCGCGACCGGCCTGTCCAACCAGGAGATCGCCGAGCGAATGTTCCTCAGCCCCTTCACCGTCCGCGCCCACGTGCAGCGCGCCATGACGAAGCTACAGGCCCGCGACCGCGCGCAACTCGTCGTCATCGCCTACCGGACGGGCCTGGCCCACACCGCCCCCGACGGCAACACCGACGACCTGTCGTAGTCCGATACCGGGCCCCTCTGCGGCTCCACGCGGCTGGTCGCGCACACCTCGCTGCTGCCCGGCCCGGAGACGTTGGCGAACTCGGTGATCGCCTCGGCGTGGTGGACGATCTGATTGACGCGGCCGACGGGACCCAGCAGCGGAGCGCTGACAGCGTTCCCGTACCGGCCCTGAAACACTCCGGGCCGCTCGCTCACCTCCATGCCGTGGCGCTGCAGCGCCCTCACATGGGCTGTGCCCCTCGGGCGGCTGACTATCAGGTCACAGCATCGGGGCGAATTCGGGCAGCGTAAGGGCTGAGTGGGCCGGTCGTGTTGTTGCGGAGGGCATGGTGACGAGGTCACGCAGCATGGTGTTGCGTTGCTCCAGGGCCCGCGCCGTGGTGGGGAAGAGCGTGGCCGCACCGTTGTCGACCAGTGCCTGATTCACGGCTACGAACTCGCGAACTTCACGTTCGTAGGCGGCGAAGGCCGCAGTGTGGTCCCGGTTCGTGGACAGGGCGTTGGCGAGCATATAAGCACCGACCAGCGCAAGGCTTGAGCCTTGTCCGGTGAGGAACGAGGGTGCGTAGGCGGCGTCGCCGATGAGCGCGACTCGGCCGCTGGACCAGTGGGGCATACGGATCTGACCGGCCGTGTCGAAGAACAGGTCATCCGCGTCGCGCATGGCGTTGACCATGCCGGGGACTTCCCATCCCGCGCCTGCGAAGATCGTGGCGACCAGGTCCCGCTGGGCGTCGGGATTCCGAAGGGCGTCGGATGGCGGTTCTGGTTGGTGAAAGTTCAGGAAGGCGTGCAGCTCGTCGTTGTCCCCGACGGCGTAGAGGGCCGCGGCCTTTCCCGGGGTGTTCCACAACACGACCTCGCGGGAGAGCCCGAAGGTGTTCGGCATGGTGAATATGGCGAAGCAGTAGCCGAGGTAGCGGTGGAACTGTTCTTCTGGGCCGAACAGGGACTCCCGGGTATGTGAGTGCATACCGTCGGCGCCGACCACCAGGTCGAACGTGCGCCGTTGCCCACTGTGGAAAGTAACGTCGACCCCTTGTTCAGACTGGTCGAGGGTGTCGATGGAGTCGTTGAACAGGAATTCCACGTCGTCGCGGACCAACGAATAGAGGCTCGCGGCCAGATCCCCACGACGCACCTCGAGATCCTGTCCCTCGACACCGCCGGCAACGGCGCTCGGGTTGAGCGAGGCCACTTCGCTGCCATCGGCGTTGAGGAACGTGCAGCGACGCGAGTCGATGTGCGCGTCGTGCAGTTTCGGCAGTATCCCCATCCGCCGGACCACCTCTATCGCCGTACCGCGGACGTCAATTGGGTAACCACCGTCGCGCAGCGCGCCTGCCTTCTCCACCACGGTGACCGCGAATCCGGACCGGTGCAGCCAGTAGGCCAGCGCGGGTCCGGAGATGCTGGCCCCGGAGATCAGAACTTTGCGCTTCGCAGTGGTACTCACGTCCATGGACAGACCGGTAGGCGTCATGCCTGAGCTTCTTTCTTCGTGATACGGACAACGAGCAGTGACAATGCGGCTACGAGGCCGGCGATGGCGAAACCTGTGGCGAAGGCCGATTCGGTCGGACGGCCCGTCATCGGGTCGGCCCCGGCGGCGAGGACCGCGCCGCTGACCTGGGCGCCCAGGGCGACGCCGATCACGCGAGTCACCACGAGCAGGCTGGTGGCGATGCCGGTGTCCCTGGTCTCGACGGAGGTGGCGGTGCCGGCAAGCAACGCCGTGGTACCGACGCCCGCGGCGAACGCGGTAAGCACCTTGGCGAGGGCGAGTTGCCATGCCTCGGTGTGCAGGGAAGCCAGGGCGATCATCGTGGCCGCCGTGACGACGGTGCCCACGACGACCACGGCACGCGGACCGAAACGCCGCGCCGCGACCCCGCCGACCGAATCGCTCACCGCCCCGGCGATGGCGCCGGGCAGCAGGAACAGTCCGATCTCGGTGGTGCCGGCTCCGAAGCCGTACCCGTCGGCCGATACCCCGAACAGTTGCGGGAGCAGAAAGACCACCATCCCGAAACTGGTGGTGATGACGAAGGTGAGCACGCACGCATGCCACATTGCAGGCCTTGCCAGCATGCGTAGATCGACCATCGGCGAGGCTGCCCGGCGCTCGACGGCGACCCATCCGGACGCGAGGGCGGCCACGACCACGGCGATGGCACCGACCGCGAGTGGCGGCAGGCCGCCGTCCCTCGTCACCGTCACGAGCCCGAGCATGAACGCGAGCAATGTGCCGCTCAGCAGAACCACACCAGGCCAGTCGATCCTGTTGTCCGACTGGATCGGCGGATCATGCGGCATCAGCCGAGTCACGACCAACGTCGTCGCGATGATCGCGGTCGTCGGCAGCGCGAACATCCAATGCCAGGACAGCCCTTCCGCGAGCGGCCCCGCAAACAACATTCCCACCATGCCGCCGCCCGTGAACAGCGCGACGACCAGGCCGATCGCCACCTGTGACTCTCCTGCCGGGAGGTGTTTGCGCACCAGGATGAAGGAGAGCGGCAGCGCACCCACCATGACGCCCTGCAATACCTGACCGAGCAACAACACCGGCAGGTTCGGCGCCAGGCCGGCCAACAGACCACCGGCCGAGACCACGGCCATCAGCCAGACCAGCACCCGCTTTCCGCCGTAGCGGTCGCCGAGTTTGCCTGCGACGGGTGTCACGACCGCGCCGGTGATGAGTAACGAATTGCCGATCAACGCCCCTTCGGCAGGACTGACCTCCAACTCACGTTGCAGCAGGGGGAGCGCAGGCTCCACCACTGACTGCAGGGCCCCGAGGGCGAGTGCCAAGATGCCGAGGGCACCGATCGACAGTCTCCCGATGCGGACCGGGGAAACCACAGCTTCGGATGTCGCCATCTGTTGATCACTCCAGACGCCGTTAGGCAAGGGGGGATGCGTGAGATTCACGCGTCTCCCACACTTCCCTGCGGCGTCGCGCGGGGCATCGTCTCCCGTCGCTGTCTTCCTGTGGTGCTCCCGGACCAGCCGCTCAGGTCTCCTGGTGCCTACGCACCAGGCCGACTGGGCGGGCGCGCAAAGTGGCCACAGGGTTGGCGATGCCTGGCTCAAACGCCGGGTCAGCCTTGGATTCCTTGACGTGGCCGAGCCCGGATTGGCAAATACCCGATGAGCGGGTGAGTTTGTCCGGTCAGCCCAGTGACGCGCCCGCCGCGCGCAGGTCGTTCAGGGCCGCCAGGGCGTACTCGGCGAGCTCGTCCTGGGTGTCGGGGTCGGCCTCGGACCATTTGGCGTACCCCCGCTTGAAGGCGAGGAGGCCCATTTCGCCCGCGAGAGCCGCGGTCGGATCCGGTGCGCCGCGGGCGACCAGAGCGGTTGTCATGGCGGCCGCGAGGCTGACGCTCTTGAGGGCGTCACGCTCTTGAAGTTCGGTGCTTGCGGCGACGGCCGCCTTCAGGCGAGGGGCGAGCTCGCGATTCATGGAGCCCATCGCGCTGGAGGCGCGCTCGAGACCGGCGGCGACCGCTTCGAGCGGGCTGGCGTCATCGGGCGCCTCGGCGATCCCCTCGGCCAGCAGTCGGCTCAGCGTCTCCTGTCCGGCCACCAGCAGCTCGCGCTTATCGGGGAAGTGCCGGAAGAAGGTGCTTTTGGTGACTCCGGCGCGCTCGGCGATCTGCGCGACCGTCGTGGCGTCGTACCCCTGCTCGGTGAACAGGTCGACGGCAGCCACGACGAGACGTTCGCGTGCTCCTGGTTCCCACCGACCCATGGGTCCATCCTACGTGATGGGACTCTTGTCCCATCACCCTGCTAGTGTGATGGGACAAGGGTCCCATCACGTAGGGAGAGTTCCATGCGCGTCTTTGTCACTGGTGGCACCGGTCTGATCGGTTCCGCCGTCGTCGCCGAACTGCTCGGCAACGGCCACACCGTCCTCGCGCTCGCCCGCTCCGACGCGTCCGCGCAGGTCGCCGAGGCGGCCGGTGCCGAGCCGCTCCGGGGAGGTCTCACCGATCTGGACGTCCTTCGCGCCGGCGCTGCTCAGGCCGACGGGGTGATCCACCTGGCATTCGCCAACGACTTCAGCAGCCCGGACGCCCTCGCAAAGGCGGTCGCCGAGGAAAGCGCCGCCCTTGCGACCCTCGGTGAGGAACTCGTCGGCAGCGACCGCCCCCTCGTCGCCGTCTCTGGTACGCCCTATGCGCCGGGCCGCGCCTCCACCGAGGCCGACCCGGCGGCGACCGAGGGGCCGGTCGGTGGTCGTGGCCTCGCGGTCACGGCGGTCCTGGGCCTGGCCTCGCGCGGGGTCCGGAGTACGGCCGTACGCCTGCCGCGCACGGTTCACAACGAGGGCACGGGTGGGTTCGCCGGTTTGCTGACCGGCATCGCACGCCGGACCGGAGTGTCCGGCTACCCGGGCGACGGCGCACAGCGCTGGCCGGCCGTGCACGCGCTCGACGCGGCAGTCCTCTTCCGGATCGCCCTGGAGCAGGCTCCGGCCGGTACCTCCTGGCATGCCGTGGCCGACGAGGGAGACAAGGTGAGTGACATCGCGGCGGTCATCGGCCGACGGCTGGGCCTGCCGGTCGAGCCGGTGCCATCGGAGACCTACGGTCCTCTCGGCCCGGTCTTCGCGGCCGACCAGCCCTCGTCCAGCACCCACACCCGGCAGACGCTCGGCTGGGAACCGAAGCACCCCAGCCTTCTGGATGACCTGGAGAACATCCAGCCCTGACCAGCGGTCGGGAACCAGCAGGATTCGCGGGTGATCTTCGTGGTCTCGCCCGCCGGGCTCGAGCGCTGCTACCAGGCGCGGGCGGACATGCCGCCCGGCCCCAAGGACATCTCGCTGATGAAGAAGATCATGGCTGACTTCGGCATCGAATCGCAGTTGCCGCCCGAGGTCGCCCGGCCATGAGGATCGCGATCATCGGCGCCGGCGTCGCAGGTCTCGCCACCGGGAAGGTGCTGACCCAGGCCGGCCACGAGGTGCGGGTGTTCGACAAGGCCCCGGACGTCGGCGGTGTGGAGCCGGACTCGGCGCTACCCGGGCGTGACGACGCAGAGCCCGAAGGCGCAGTATTCGCTCTCGGACTTCCCCATGCCCAAGAGCTATCCGGAATGGCCCAGCGGCGCCCAGGTGCAGGCCCATCTCGCCGCGTAGGCCGCAGAGTTCGGCCGCGAATCCGCCCTGTGCCTGAACACCGAGGTGACGGCCGGACTCCCGGTCGGCGACGGCGGCTGGACGCTGGAGACCCGCGACACCGTGGGAGCGGAGTCCGTCGCGGAGTTCGACCGACTCGTCGTCGCGAACGGAGTGTTCTGCGAACCCCTGGTCCCGGCCTACCCGGGCCTGGAGGAGTTCAGCGCGGCGGGCGGGCGGCTGGGCGCTGCCACCGAGTTCGATGACGTAGAAGAGGCCCGCGGCAAGCACGTCCTCGTCGTCGGGTGCGTCAAATCGGCCTGCGACATCGCGGCGGCGCTCAGCGGCGTCGCCGCCGGCACCGATGTGATCGCCCGTCAGCTGCTGTGGAAGGTACCGCGCAAGATCGGCGGTTTCGTCAACTTCAAGCTGCTGCTGCTCACCAGGCTGGGCGAAGGACTCTTCCGCTGTCTGCGACCGCGCGGTTTCGAGAGGTTCCTGCACGGCCCGGGCAACGGCCTGCGCCGCCGGATGATCAACTCAATCGGCTCGGTCTCGGTACGACAGTTCGGCCTCGCGAAGCTCGACCTGGTTCCGGCCGGCCACATGGAGGACATCGTCCGCGGAGCCATCGGGCTGGCGAGCGAGGGCTTCTTCGAGGGCGTCGCGGACGGGAGCATCACCGTCCACCGCGACCGGCTGATCACGCGGCTGCCGGCCGGGCCCGACGGCCCCGCGACCGAGTTGAGCAACGGCAGGACGCACCGCGCCGACCTCGTGCTCAGCGCCACCGGGTTCACCCAGGGTGTGCCGTTCCTGCCCGAGGAGACCCGGCGCCAACTGCTCGACGAGCGCGGGAACTTCATGCTCCACCGGCAGATCCTGCCCCTCGGCGTTCCCGGGCTCTACTTCAACGGGTACAACTCCTCGTTCTTCAGCCCGCTCAACGCCGAGATGGCGGCCCTGTGGATCGCCGCCGACCTCGCGGAGGCGGTGCCGCTGCCCGGCCCCGGGGCCATGCGCAGGACTGTCTTCGAGCAGCTGGCGTTCATGGACGAGGCCACGGACACGCATCACTGCCGCGGCACCAAGATCATTCCGTTCTCGATTCACAACGTCGACGCGGTGCTCGGCGACCTCGATCTGAACATCGGCGCCACGATCCGAGCCTCGCGCTGGCTGGGCGCGGTCGATCCCGCGGCCTATCGGCGGATGACCCCGTTGCTGCTGCGGCGGCTGACACCGAGGGGCCGCGACCTGATCCCGGATCCACCGGCCTGATGCCTGTGGACAGCTTGTCCGGAAACGAAGAGGTGCCCAGCGACCTGCGATGACGGGGTTTCTCCAGGACCACGTCAAGCACCATCGGCAAGGCACTGCCGCGATGTAAGCCTCTGATGCCTCGGTGGCGGTCTCAACCCCCTGTGATCGGCGGGAACGCCTGAGGCGGCCTCATCGCGGGGTGATCGCCGCCTCGGCTGCCGCCTTGATCCGGGTGCCGAAGCCGTCGGCGTCCTTGCGTGCGGCGGCGAGCGCCAGGCCGACGAGGACCTTGCCCAGACCGTGGCCTTCCAGAACGTTGAAGATACGGACCCGGGTTCTGCCGTCGGCCAGCGGCTCCAAGTCGTAGCCGCCCTCGCGTGCCGTCAGGCGGTTCTTCGACACCTCGGCCCAGCGGATCTTCACCGGGGCTTCGAGGGCGGTGATACGGAACTCCCTGGCGCTCTTCATCCCGGCGTCCTTGACCGTGCTCCGGAAGACGGTGTCCACGGTGGTCGGGGCGTCGGGGATCCGCTCGATCTTCAGTACTCGTGGGCTGAACTGCGGATCGTTGCGTCCGTCGGCGAGGTAGGCGAACACTTCCTCGGCGGGCCGGTCGACCTCGATCGTCGCTTCGAACTGTCCTGACATGGGCACTCCTGATGCGTCGAGTCGCAACGCCGCGTGCCCCCTTCGCCCCCTTCGGTAGACGGCCGCTGGATCGCCAGGCTGCGGGGGAGCCGCCTCGCGCGCGCGTAAAGGAACGCGGAGGCCGCGCCGTACCGCCCGTCCTGTCGTAGCGGCATCGCGACCCTACGGGACCCCCGGGCTTCTCGCGCGGCGAGCGGCACGACCCGGGGGGCGATCCCCGACTCGGTCCCGAAGCGGAACCCGACTCGGTCCCACAGCGGAGTCCGCCGCGTCGCGGCGGGGCCTCTGACGTTCTGGGCATGGGCCTCGGTGGCTGTGCGCCGGCGCAGAGCTCGACGGCCGGAAGCCGCGCCGTCGACTCGCTGCCGAGGAGGTAGGTGCGATTGTCACAGTCCGCGCCGATCCCCGCGCGGACGTCATTTTCATTGACACCGAGGCATTGGCGAAGGTACATACCAATCACCCTTGCGAGAGCGCTCTCAAGAGCTAACGGCGCTCACTCAGGCTTGCCAGGCAGCACGTCAGGATCCGCAGGACCCCGCCCTGTTGAGGAGACACCATGCCGAGCAACTCCCCGTGGCTGGCGCATCGGCAGCCAGCACGGCACAAGCCAAGAACCTCGTTTGTCATCGCATTGCTGGTCGCCCTGCTGGCGGCCCTTCTGGTCTCCGTGGCCCAGCCGTCCGCCCACGCGGTCGACACCCTGCTCTCGCAGGGGAAGCCGGCCACCGCCTCGTCCACGGAGGCGGCGGGAACCCCCGCCTCGGCCGCCGTGGACGGTTCCACCACCACAAGGTGGTCGAGCGCGTTCAGTAACCCGCAGTGGCTGCAGGTGGATCTCGGTGCCACAGCCCAGATAAGTCAGGTGGTGCTCAACTGGGAGGCCGCCTACGGGACCGCCTTCCAGATCCAGACCTCCGCCAACGGCACCACGTGGACCTCGATCTACTCCACCACCACCGGCACGGGCGGGGTGCAGACGCTCAATGTCACCGGCTCCGGCCGGTACGTCCGCCTCTACGGCACCGCCCGGGCCACGCCGTACGGCTTCTCGCTCTGGGAGTTCCAGGTCTACGGAACCGGCGGCACGACGCCCCCGCCGGACGCCTTCTGGGGTGACACGAGCGCCATCCCGAACCCCCAGAACGCGGTCACGGTGGCGATCCTCAACCGGACCAACGGCGCCTACCCGGACAGTCAGGTGTACTGGAGCTACAACGGTCAGACGCACTCCATCGCGGAGCAGCGCTACTTCGACATGCCCGCCAACTCGGCCGGCCGGATGTACTTCTACGTCGGCTCACCGACCAGCCAGTACTACGACTTCATCGAATTCACCATCGGCGGCGGCGTGTTCAACGGCAACACCACCCGCGTGGACGCCTACGGCCTGCCTCTCGCGATGCGACTGCACTCCTACGACGGCTACGACGTCCAGGTCGGGGAGACCCAGGCCTTCTTCGCCAAGTCCCGCACCCAGGTCTTCCAGGACTTCATCAACGCCGTGCCGCAGCAGTTCAAGGTGCTGGCGCAGAGCCAGGCCCCGTACCGCATCATCGCCCCGGGCAGTGACGCGAGCTTCAAGCCGGGCGGGGTGAACGCGAACTACTTCACCTCCTACGCCCAGTCGGTCGGCGTCAACGAGACGACGCAGTACATCTTCGGCTGCGCCGGCAGCATGGCCAGCAACCCCAACATGTGCGCGGCGCTCAACCGGCACGTGGCCACACTGCCGTCCTCGGGTCAGTCGGACCCGAACCAGTACTACCTGTCGGCCCCGGCCAACTACTACGCCAAGTTCTGGCACGACAACGCCATCAACAAGCTCGCCTACGGTTTCCCCTACGACGACGTCGCGAGCCAGTCGTCCTTCATCTCCCACGCCAACCCGCAGTGGCTGTCGGTGGCCGTCGGCTTCTGACCGAGACAGTCCGTCCCCGCCCGTACGTTGCTCGCCGCAGCGCACGGGCGGGGACGGGCGCCCGTACGCCATGGGACATGGGACATGGGACATGGAGACCTTCCCGGAGAAATCTCTGAGGCGGTGCGCCGGGCGGCGAGAGACACTCATGCTCATGGATGACACAAGACGCTTCAGCCGGGCGGCAGTTGAGTGGGCGGCCGGAAACGCCCACGCCGCCCCGGCGGCGCAGGAACTGGGCGCCGGCCTGCGCATGGTCGTACTCGTCGAAGGTGTCAGTGATCAGGCCGCGCTTGAGGCGCTGGCTGGGCGTCGCGGCCGGGATCTCGACGCGGAGGGCATCGCGATCGTGCCGCTGGGGGGCGCGACAAGCATCGGAAGATTCCTGAAGCTCTTCGGCCCACAAGGCCTCGGACTGCGGCTGGCGGGCCTCTGCGATGCCGGCGAGGAGCCCTACTTCCGGCGCAGCCTGGAGCAGGCGGGACTTACCTCCAACGCTTTCTACGTCTGCGAAGCGGACCTCGAGGACGAGCTGATCCGCGCTCTCGGCGCCGACTCGGTCCAGCAGGTCGTCGAGGAACAGGGCGAGCTGCGCTCGTTCCGCACCTTCCAGAAGCAGCCGGCCCAGCGCGAGCGCGCCGTGGAGCAACAGCTCCGGCGCTTCCTCGGCACTCACAGCGGCAGGAAGGCACAGTACGCACGCGCGCTCGTGGAGCACCTCGATCCGGCCCGCGTGCCGCGCCCCCTGGAGCTCCTGCTCGCGGATGCCGTCGCCTGATACTTCCGAGGATGCCCCGGCCTTCAGGCCGGAGGGCACCGTCGCTGCCAACTCCGCTTGATACCCACCCGCTCCTCCTGGGCGATGACGACCACCTTCTCCACTGCCCCGGCCAGGTGAAACCCCTGCCCCGCCGAGCCTGAGTGGCTCCGTGCGCGCCCAGCCCATGGATTTTACGGGCGAGAGCCGGCTGGCCCAGTTCACCCACCCCCACGACGCGAAGTTCTACTGGTCTAGGGGCAGCGTTCCGGAGCTGCGCTGTTCCGGTCCCCCGGTACGTTCCTCGCGGGACTTCGTTCGGCCGTTCCGGGGGTGGCGCTCACCCATTGAGCACCAGGGTGGACGTAGGTGCCGACGCGGGTGGGGGCGTACCTGTCGCTGGCCATGGCACTCGTCAACGGCCCAGCCGCTGGCGGGCTTGGCGTTGGCGAAGAGCGCTGCCGCTGGGCCGGAGCAGCGGCAGGCCCGCCGGCCCGGCACACATCCGGTCGAAGACCTGCTGGTAGCCCAGCCGCGGCGAGCGCGGCCTCCATCACCTCTTGCCAGGACTGCGAGGCCGGCGCGGCGGCGACGAAGTCGGACACCCATCCGTGCCGCTCGACGATCTGCGCTCGGGTGAGGCCCTCGGTGGGTGCGCCGAGCGCGTCACCCACCGCATGTCCGATGAGTGCGCCGTAGACGCGTTCGAACGATGAAGTCACTGGCATCTTCCTCGCGCTTCGTGCCTCCGAGGTCATGCAAGACGTTTTGCGCGCCAACTCAAGCTCACGCTCCAAAGGTCGTCAAGAGTCTTGACGTAGCTCGCAGGGAAGCCTGGAAACTACCGCTTAATGCTTGGTTTACCTCTTGACAATGCCAGGTTGGCGGGATGAATGTGACGTCCACGCCACGCCAAACGTTTTGCATGGAGGTCGAGTTGTCTCAGGTCGGCATGACAGAGGTCGCCTCACAGGCCGGGGTGTCGGTCACCACGGTTTCGCACGTGCTCTCCGGACGTCGGCCGGTCGCCGAACGCACTCGCAACCGGGTCCTCGCGGTGATCGAGGAACTCGGATACCAGCCCAACACCCTTGCTCAGGGCCTGCGGACTCGCCGGACCATGACCGTTGGGCTGCTGGTCCCTGATCTGACAAACCCCTTCTATCCGATGGTGATGCGCGGCATGGACGACGCTCTGGTGTCGGCCGGGTACCGCACGCTGGTCGGCAACACGGACGGACACCGCGAGCAGGAACTGGCTTTCCTGCGGGACATGGCGACACGGAATGTCGACGGTGTGGTCATCGCGCCGTTCCAGCTCACCCGCAAGGACCTTCTCGAGCACACCAAGGCCATGCCTCTGGTCCGGCTCGGTGGAGGCCCTTTCGACGCCGATCTCGGCGATCTGGTCCGCAGCGACGACGAGGGCGGCATGGCCCAGGCAGTCCGCTACCTCCTCGAACAGGGGCGCAGCCGGGTCGCGTACGTCGGCGGCACCGCCCACGCCGGCCCCAGCGACCTGCGCGAGAGGGGATTTCGCCGCGCGCTGGGCGAGGCCGACCGGCAGGTGGACGAGGACCTTGTCGTCCGGGGCGACTTCACCCGAGACGCCGGCCGGGAAGCGGCAGAGGTCCTGCTGGACCGGGAGGAGCGGCCGGACGCCATTGCCTGCGCCAACGACCTCATCGCCATCGGGGTACTCGACGCCGCCCGCAAGCGCGGCCTGCGGGTGCCGGACGAGCTCGCTGTCACCGGCTACGACGACATCGACGCTGCGTCCCTGACCATCCCGGAGCTCACCACGGTGGTCAACCCGGCACGCGAGGTGGGGCGCGCCTGCGGCGAGGCCCTCCTGCGGCAGCTGACCGCCGAGGACGCCGAGCCCGCCAGAGAGCTCGTCATCGCCAACACCCTCGTCCGCCGGGAATCGGCGTGAGCGCCGAACCCCCGAAGCCCACATCGCCCATGGACCAAGAGGAGCAGAGAACGGTGCACCACACTCACCAGGCCCACGATCCGCGCGAGCTGCTGCGTTGGGAACTCGCACAGCGCAAGGAGAGCGGATACGCGCTCGGCGACCTCGCCTCGGCCGGGCAGCACGCGGCCGACGGCGCAGACGCCGCCGAGGCCCGTCGGATCCTCGACGCTCTCAACGCGGCAGGCCGCGACGAGACATGGGCCTACGAAGAGCCCGAGGACCTCGGCGCCATTCTCGCGACACTGCCCGACCCCGGTCCGGTGACCGCCATCGGCGACGCCGAGCTCCGTGACCGGGTTATGGGGGCGTGGCTCGGCCGCTGCGCCGGATGCAATCTTGGCAAGCCGGTCGAGAACGGCGACCACTGGACCGCCCAACATCTGCGCAGTTACCTGGAGCTGGCGGACGCCTACCCGCTGCGCGACTACATCCCCGTCCTGGACCCCATGCCTGAGGGCTTCGAGCTGCGTGAGTTCTGGCCGTACACCACACGCGGCCGGATCGCGGAGAGCGCACGCGACGACGACATCGACTACACGATCCTGGGCCTGCACATCCTGGAGGAGTACGGGTTCTCCTTCACCACCGCCGACGTCGCCGCGGAGTGGCTCGACCGGCTCCCGTACACCCAGACCTTCACCGCCGAACGCGTCGCCTACCGCAACCTCGCCATCGGGTACATGCCCGACCGCGCGGGCACGATCGACAACCCCTACCGCGAATGGATAGGCGCCCAGATACGCGCCGACATCTTCGGCTACGTCAACCCGGGCAACCCCCGCGCCGCCGCCGAACTCGCCTACCGCGACGCCACCCTGTCGCACACGGCCAACGGCGTGTACGGCGAGATGTGGTCGGCGGCGCTGGTGGCCGCCGCGTTCACCGGCACCGCACGCCAGGCCGTCGAAACATCCCTCACCTGCGTCCCGCCCGGCAGCCGCCTGGCCGAAGCCGTTCAGTTCGTCCTCGACCGGCACACAGCCGGGGACACCTGGAACGAGGCGTGCACAGCCATCTGGGAGCGCCATGGCCACTACTCCTGGGTCCACACGATCAACAACGCGGCCCTTGTCACCGCCGGACTGCTGTGGGGCGACGGCGACTTCACCGCCACCATCGGACTCACTGTGCAGGGCGGCTGGGACACCGACTCCAACGGCGCCACCGCCGGCAGCGTCGCGGGAATCATCTGCGGCGCCAAGCGGCTGCCGCCCCACTGGGTCGAGCCCTTCCACGACACCGCGCGCAGCGCCATCCGCGGCTTCGACCGTTCCCGCATCTCCGACCTAGCCGAGCGCACCGTCCGGCTGGTGACCAGCAGATGACCGTCCACCGGCCCTTCACCCATCACCGCGGACACCAGAATTCGGAGGCCGCCGCCATGTCTGCACCACTCTCACGCCGCCGGTTCCTGCAGCTCACCGGCATCGCCGCCGCGGGGGCGACGGCGCTGACCGCCTGCGGATCAGGCAGCGGGGCCTCCGCCAACCAGATCACCTTCTGGGATTCGTTCGCGAGCAAGGACATCGAGAAGTACTTCCAGCAGCACTTCGTCGACGGCTACAACAAGTCCGCGGCCGGCCAGAAGGCCCTAAAGGTCCACATGACCGTCAAGCAGGTCGACACCCTCGACCGGCTCACCCAGACCGCCGTCGCCTCCGGCAGCGGCCCCGACCTCATCGCCACGACCGGCCCCGCCCAGACGCTGAACTACGTCGGCAACGGCAACCTCCTGCCCCTGGACGCCTACGCGGAGAAGCTCGGCTGGCAGGACGCCTTCCTCCCGTGGGCCCTGGAGGCCGGCCGCGTCGGCGGCAAGCTGTACTCGGTGCCGGCCCAACTCGAGACCATGAGCGTCTTCTACAACCCGGCCACGCTCAAGGAGCACGGGTGGAAGCCGCCGACCACCCGGGCCGAGTTCGAGGACCTGTGCAAGGACGCCAAGGACAAGGGCATCGTGCCGGTCGGCGCGGGAAACGCGGAGTGGAAGGCGGCAACCGAGTGGCATGTGACCTGGGTCTGGAACACGTTCGCCGGGCCCCAGGCCCTCTACGAGGCGCTCACCGGCAAGCGCAGGTGGACCGACCCGGTCTTCGTCGACGCGATCGACCTGCTCAAGACCTGGTTCGACAAAGGCTGGTTCGGCGGCAGCACCGACCGCTACTTCACCAACAAGTTCACGACCCTCTATGAGCAGCTGGCCAGCGGCAAGGCGGCCCTGGACTTCTCCGGATCCTGGACCTTCAGCGAGATCGGCCCGTACTTCGGCAAGTCGGCCGGCAATGACGCGACCTGGGACTGGGCACCACTTCCCTCCCTGAGCAGCAGCGTGCCCGCAGGAGTGCAGCCGCTGTCGATCGGTACCGCGTACTCCATCAACAAGGACTGCAAGCACCCCGCCCAGGCTGCCGAGGCTCTCGACTACTTCGCCGCCGATCCCGGCCGCCAACTCGGCTACCTCTCTTCGACCGGCATGGCACCCGCCCCCGTCACCATGACGGCCAACGACTTCCCCAAGAGCATCGACCCGCGGATAAAGCGCCAGTACCTTCAGCTCAGTGAGGCCAAGGACATCGGCTACACGACCTGGACCTTCTGGCCGCCCAAGTCGGACACCTACGTCTTCGAACAGATGGAAAAGGTCCTCACCGGCAGCCTCACCCCCAAGGACTACTGCGCCGGCCTGGACAGGCTGTTCCAGCAGGAGCTGAAGGCCGGCAAGCGGCCGCCCCTGCCCGCGCCGAAGGGCGCGTAAGCCATGGCCGTCCTGCAAATCGACCGCCCCAAGGCACCCCCGGCACCACCGCCTCGCAGCGCCCGGCGCGCCAAACTGCGCCGCACCGCCATCGGCTACGCGTTCATGGCGCCGCTGCTCGCGGTGAACGTCCTCGTGATCGCCGTACCCGCCACCTCGTCGATCTGGTACTCCTTCACCGACTGGACCGGCCTCGGCCCGGCACACTTCGTCGGTCTGGACAACTACCAACGCCTGTTCGGCGACGCCGAGTTCCACAACGCGCTGTGGCACAACACCCTGTGGACGGCGTTCTTCCTCACAGTGCCCATGGCCATGGGCCTGTTCGGAGCGTTCCTGCTCACCCGCATCAAGCGGTTCCACATGTTCTTCCGCATCGCCTACTTCATCCCCTACGTCGTCGCCACCGTCGTCTCCGGATCACTCTGGGAGAGCCTGCTCAGCCCTGACTCGGGCATCCCGCACGCCCTGCCCTTCCTCAACGACGTGAACTTCCTCGGCGACCCGCATCTGGCCCTCGGCGCGGTCGCGTTCGTCAACACCTGGCAGTGGTGGGGCTTCCTCGTGGTGATCTTCCTGGCCGCGATGCAGGCGGTGAACCCGTCGCAGTACGAGGCGGCCCGCCTGGACGGCGCGAACCTGTGGCAGGAGTTCTGGCACATCACCCTGCCCGCCATCCGGCCGACGCTGATGTTCCTGGGCCTGATGACCGTCATCTGGTCATTCCTGATCTTCGACTACATCTACATCCTCACGCAGGGCGGCCCCGCCGGCTCCACCGACGTCCTGGGTACCCTGCTCTACCGCAGCGCCTTCGCCAACCAAGAAGCCGGCTACGCCGCATCGATCGGCGTCGTCATGGCTCTGATCAGCGTGATCGCCGTGTCCGGCTTCCTCTACCTGCGCCGCCGGGGGTGGGACATTTGAGCACCACGACATCCCCGCGCACATCCGCCAAAAGCATCACACCCGGCCGGTACGCGGTCTACGGCGTCCTGCTGCTCCTGGCCCTCTTCTCCATCGGCCCGCTGCTGCTGTTCGCCCTCAACGCGCTCAAGACCCGCTCCGGGCTCGCCGCCAGCCCGCTTGGCCTGCCCACGCACCCCCAGTGGCACAACTTCATCGACGCCTGGCAGCAGGCCAACATGGGCATCGGCCTGCGCAACAGCGCCATCGTGGTGATCGCCACCGCGCTCGGCGTGTGCGTCATCGCCAGCTGCGCCGCCTACGCCCTGAGCCGCCTGCGCATACCCGGCAGCAACGCCTTCATCTACTACCTGCTCCTCACCACAGCTCTGCCGCTCCAGCTCTTCCTGGTCCCGCTGTTCTACCTGTGGACCAACCTCGGGCTGTACGACAGCCTGTTCGGCCTGATCATCATCTACTGGGCCGTTTTCAGCCCCTTCGCCACCCTGCTCATCCGCTCCTTCATGGTCGGCCTGCCCAAGGAGTACGAAGAAGCAGCCCGGCTCGACGGAGCGGGCGAATGGCGGGTGTTCGCCCGCGTGGTCCTGCCGATGGCCTGGCCCGGCCTCCTGACGGCCGCACTCGTCGCGGGACTTCAGGCCTACAACGAGTTCCTGCTCGCGGTGACCTTCATCCAGAGCAGCGACAAGATGCCCGTCTCCACCTCGTTCTACAACTTCAAGTCCGGCTACACCCAGGACTACACGCTCGTCAGCGCCGGCGGACTGATCATGGTCGTCCCGGTTCTGATCGCCTTCCTGCTCCTGCAGCGCCGCTTCATCGACGGCTACACCTCGTCGGGCATGACGGGCTGACCACCGACCGCGCCTGAATACACAGTCACGACTCTCCCAGGGACAAGGAGAACGGCATGGCACATTCCAGAATCAGAGCCGCACTCGCCGGATCGCTCGGCCTCGCACTGGTCATACCCCTTACCCTCGCCTCGAGCGAAAGCTCGGCGGAAGCCACCAGCACGAAGGCGCCGACGGCGAAGCCCGCAACCGCCAAGCGCAGCACCGACTTCCAGAACCTGAATGGGTTCATGTGGTACTACAACACGTACTTCGGCTACAAGTACACGGATATCGAGAAGGACCTGGACAACCTCAAGAGCCGCGGAATCCGGGTACTCGGCTTCTTCAGTCCGTACAACGGCGACAAGAACACCTGTGACGGCTGCTCCCCGCTCGACTTCTACTCGGTCTCGCCGCAGAACGGCACCATCCAGGACTGGAAGAAACTGGTCGCCGCGGCCCACCGCAAGGGCATGAAGGTGGTCTCCTACTTCGTCAACATCTACATGGATGAGAAGTCGGAGTACTTCAAGAAGGCTGAGAGGCAGTACGCGGCCGGCGACCGTACCTCGCGCGAAGTCAGCTCCTTCCACTGGACCACGAACCCGAAGGACCCGCTGCCCAGAGTTCAGATGGGCCCGGCCAGCCAGAGCAAGTGGGCGTACAGCAAGACGGCCGGCGCCTACTACTGGAAGCTGTGGTTCGGCCCCGGATTCGACTTCGACCTGCCCACCAACACCGCCGAGGTGAAGCGGATCGAGAAGTTCTGGCTGGACACCGGCATCGACGGATTCATGTGGGACGTCGGCACGCTGGACCCAAGCTGGAAGGACGTCGCGGTCGACCTGCCCAAGTCCTACACCAGTAACGACAAGTGGCTGACCTTCGAGAAGGGCACCCCGTCCCAGGAGGACGATTTCCACAAGTACGGGATCAACTCCTGGTTCAACTACAAGGACAGCGACACAGTCAACGACTACTCCCGGATCATCGACGGCACCGTCGATGCCGACGGACTCGAAGCCGCACTCCACTACACCGACACCGCCCGCAAGATGGGCGCCACCACGTATGCCTGGAGCATCTGGGGAGACGACCCGGAGAAGAACCTCGACCCCCACACCTACCCCACGTATCCCAAGGACGACGTGATGCGGGTCCAGGAAGCCGCACTGCTGGCAGGTGCCGGAATCACCTACGGTTCAGGCATGTATGACCAGTACATCCGCTGGTCGCCCACGTTGAAGTCCCGTTGGGAAAGGGTGCTGCAGACCGTCAACACCAACAAGGCCCTGCTGCCGGCAGCCAGCCGCACGCGAGTCACCGTCGGGGACGACCCGAGGGACGCACCGGACCCGAAGACCTACGCCATGCGGCGAACCAGCGAGGACGGCAAACAGACGGCCCTGCTCGTCTACAACTTCAGCGACACCGCGAAGGAGGTGACCGTGGACTTCAAGGACACGGGCATCGACACTACGCAGACGCCGAAGGACCTCTACAACGGGGGCAACGCTCCCGCCATCACGGACAGGAAGTACACGATCAGCTTGCCGGCCTACGGATTCAAAATCCTCGACGTGACATCTCGCTAACCGGCTGTCCCGGCGACGAGATGGGCGCCTGTCTCGTCTCTGCTGAAGCGGTCACAGGACAACGGCACGTTCGGGGCCGGTACGAGTCGGGCTGACCCTGGAGCCTCCGTCACCACGAGAATGGCGCGGAGTTCGCCGTAGTGAAGCCGAACTTGCGCCAGCGCCTGGGGCCCGTCTGGGATGCTGGCGCGGTGTCGACCACGCCGCGGGTGCCCGAGCCCGTCACCCCGGACGCACCGGTGGTCCTGAAGCGGCCGTTGCTCACCCAGCAGTGGCTGGATCTCGCCTTCATCCACTGGGCGGTCGACCCGGGCGACGTCGCCGGGCTGTTGCCGGGGGGAACCGTACCCGACACGCTCGGCGGGGTGAGCTATGTGGGCCTGGTCGCCTTCCGGATGCACCGGGTGGGCTGGTTGCGGTCGCCGGGAGTGCCGTACTTGGGGACGTTCCCGGAGACGAACGTGCGCCTGTACTCGGTGGACGCACATGGACGGCGCGGTGTGGTGTTCCGGTCGATGGACGCTTCGCGACTCGTGCCAGTGCTGATGGGACGGGCCGGCTTCCGGCTGCCGTACGTGTGGTCCCGCATGGCCGTCCGTACCGCCGACGACATCGTCACCTACACCAGCTCACGACGCTGGCCCGGGCCGCGCGGCGCGTACAGCCGTATCGTCCTGCGCAAAGGTGAACGAGTTTTGGAACCAACCCAGTTGGAGCACTTCCTGACAGCACGTTGGGGTATGCACAACGTCTTCCTCGGCGACACCGGATACCTTCCGAACCAGCATCCGCGCTGGCCGCTGCATCGCGCAAAGCTGATCAGGTGCGAGGAGAACCTCGTCGCGGCCGCCGGAGTGCAGGCGCCGCTGGGCGAGCCGGTCAGCGTGCTGTACTCGCCGGGTGTGCCGGTCCGGCTCGGGCGGCCGGTCCGGCCGGGCGGTATCCCGACCCCTTGAGCCTCGGCAGAGCGGTCGTCCCCATTCAGGACAGGTCGATCGGGCCGGTCCGGTCGATGAAGCGTCCCGAGCCGGCGCCGGGCTCTTCGGTGGCGAGGCTGACGATCGCGTCGGTGCCTTCGGTGACGGACTGAGGGCCGCTGTGACCGTTGAGATCGGTCGCTGTGTAGCCGGGGTCGGCGGCGTTGACGCGAATGTCCTTCAGACCCTTGGCGTACTGAGTGGTCAGCATGGTGAGGGCCGCCTTTGAGGCGGTGTAGAGAGGCGAGACGACGGAGGACTCGATCCGGGACGGGTCGTGGGTGATGGCAAGGGACCCCATCCCGCTGCTGACGTTGATGACGACCGGGTCCGGCGACCGGCGCAGCAGCGGGAGGAAGGCTGTGGTCGTCCGGACCACACCGAAGACGTTGACATCGAAGACGCTCAGAGCGTCCGCGCCGGTCAGATCGCTGGGATCGCCGTGGGGGCCGTGAACTCCGGCGTTGTTGATCAGAACGTCGATCACGCCTTCGTGCGCGGCGACGTCGGTCGCCGCGGCGGCGACAGAGGCGTCGTCGGTGACATCGATACGGACGAAGCGTGCGCCCAGGGTGGTGGCGGCCGCGGCGCCCCGTTCCGGATCGCGGGCTCCCATGATCACGGTGTGGCCGAGGGCGATGAGACGGCGGGCGGCCTCGTAGCCGAGTCCCTTGTTGGCTCCGGTGATGAATGTGGTGGTCATGCGTCGATCGTGCGCGCGGCACCGGTGCTTGGCCAGGGACGCTCCGACCGTAGGAACGGCAGTACCAGGACCGAGAAGGAGTGGGGCAGGATGGAGGACATGGCGACGAAAGAGGACGCTGGACTGGGCGCGACGATCCGCGCCTGGCGAGAGCGGCTGTCCCCGTCGACCGTGGGCTTGCCGTCCGGCCGGGCACGCCGCGCGATGGGCCTGCGCCGTGAGGAACTCGCCGAACGTGCCGGTCTGTCGGTCGATTACCTGGTGCGCCTGGAGCAGGGCCGGTCCACGGCGCCGTCGGCCCAGGTCGTCGCCTCCCTCGCGCACGCCCTGCGACTGACCACCACCGAGCGCGATCACCTCTACCGCATGGCTGGGCTGGTAGCGGCGAACGACGATCCGATCCCCGATCGCATCCCGCCGGGAGTTCACCGCGTACTGAACCGGCTCGGAGACGTCGCCGTCGCCGTGTTCGCCGCGGACTGGCAGATGATCTGGTGGAACCCTGGGTGGGCGGCGCTTCTCGGCGACCCGTCGACCTCGCCACCGGAACTGCGCAACTTCGCTCGCGAGAGATTCCCGGTCGATTCCGACGACGTACGCATCGCCTCGTGGCCTGTGTTCGTACAGAACAGCGAGGACTCAGACCTCGCCATCGTGTCCGACCTGCGCCGCGCCACCGGCCGCTTTCCCCACGACGCACGCCTGGCAGAGCTGGTCCGGGTGCTCACCGCGGGCAATCCGACCTTCGCCCGGCTGTGGGCGAGCGGAACGGTGGCCGCACACCGCGAGGACCGCAAGACGATCGACCATCCCAAGGTCGGGCTCGTCGAAGTGGACTGCGATGTACTGACCGACGGTGATTCCGACCTCAAAATCGTGATCCTGACGGCATTGCCCGGCAGCGCGGACGAGGCGAAGTTGAGGCTCGCCATGGCTGCCGATACCGACCCCCATACAGACACCGACACCGACAGCACACCCGCGCCGACCTTCTGACCGGTCATCTCAGAGTTCCGTACCCCAGTCCCGGTTCTCGATGCTCTCCTTCAGCGAAGCCAGGAAACGGCCGGCATAACCCCCGTCCACGGCCCGGTGGTCGAACGTCAGGGCGAGGTTGCCCACCGGGTGCACGACCACGGCGTACGACCCGTCGGAGGCGGGGATTGCCACCGGTCGTGGCCGTACGGCATCGGTGGCCAGGATGGCCACCTGCGGCTGGTTGATGATCGGCGCGGTGAGGAGGGTGCCGTACGGGCCCGGGTTGCTGATTGTGAAAGTGCCCTCGGCGAAGGCGTCCGGTTCCAGGCGGTGCGCCCGGGCCCGGCCTGCGAGGCCCGAGATCTCGCGGGCCACGGCTCGCAGACGCTTGTCCCCGGCGTCCTTGACGACGGGGACGACAAGTCCGTCGGCGTCCAGGTCCACGGCGATTCCCAGGTTGATGTGGCGGTGCACCAGCAAGGCGTCGTCACCGACGCTGGCGTTCAGGTGGGGGAAGCCGGCCAGTGCGTCCACCACCGCCCTGGCGACGAAGGGAAGATAGGTCAGGCTGAAGCCCTCCGTCTCCCGCCATGTCGCGGCTGCCGCGCGGCGTGTTCGGTCCACGCCGTGGAAATCGACCTCGATGGCCATCAAGGTGTGTGGCGACGTCGCCTTGGAGCGGACCATGTGTTCGGCCGTACGGCGGCGGATGTTGCTGAACGGCACGGTCAGCGGCGTGTGACGGGGCGGCGGGTCGGCGATGGTGGCAGGGGTCAGGCCCTTTGGCGGGCGCGCGATGGCTGGGGTCGGGCTCTTCAGCGGGGACGCGGTGGCCGGGGCCTTCGGCGGGGGTGCGGTGGCCGGGCCCTTCGGCAGGGGTGCGGTGACCGCTGCCGCCGCCATGACATCGGCCCGGGTGATCCGGCCGTGCGGCCCGGTGCCTGACACCTGGTCGGGCGACAGCTTCTTCTCGGCGAGCAGCCGCCGGACCAAGGGCGTGAGTGTGCCGTGCCGGGGTTCGGCGGCGGCCTGGTCGGCCCGCCCGTCGGCGACGTCGGCCCCGGCCTCAATCCCGCCCCCATTCCCGGTCCCGCCCCCGGCTCCGGTCCCGGCTCCGTCAGGGCTCCCGCCCGTGGTTTCGGCAGTGACGATCACGGCGAGCCGTGCGCCCACCGGCACGGTCTCGTCCTCGTTGACGACGATCTCACCGAGCGTTCCGGTGACGGTGGCAGGGATCTCGGTATCCACCTTGTCGGTGGACACCTCGAAGAGGGGTTCTCCCTCGGTCACTTGGTCGCCGGGCTTGCGCAGCCAGCGGGTCACTGTCGCCTCAGCCACCGTCTCGCCGAGCTGGGGCATCGTCACATCCATCGGGTGTGCTCCTTCCGGCCGCGGGTCACCACGACAGGGCGACGTACTTGGACTCGGTGAACTCGAGAAGTCCCTCGTGACCGCCTTCGCGGCCGATGCCGCTCTGCTTCGTCCCTCCGAACGGGGCGGCCGGGTCGGAAACGACCCCGCGGTTCAACCCGACCATGCCGCAGTCGAGTTGCTCGGACACCCGCAGGCCGCGGGCCAGATCGGAGGTGTAGACGTACGAGACCAGGCCGTACTCGGTGGCATTGGCCAGCCCGATCGCCTCGTCCTCGGTACTGAAGCTGACGACCGGAGCGACGGGTCCGAAGATCTCCTCGCGCAGCACCGGGGCGTCCGGTGGTACGTCGGCCAGGACGGTCGGTGGGTAGTAGAAGCCGGGGCGCTCCGGGGGCTTGCCGCCCGTCACGAGCGAGGCGCCGGCCCGTACGGTGTCCGCGACCAGCTGGGCCACCTTGTCGCGGCTCTGCGCGTTGACCAGCGGTCCGAGTTCAACTCCCGCTTCCAGGCCCGGGCCGACCGTGAGGGCTTCCATGGCAGCCGCCAGGCGACGGGTGAACTCGGCGGCCACCGGCTCCTGGACGTAGAAGCGGTTGGCTGCCGTGCAGGCCTCGCCGCCGTTGCGCATTTTCGCGACCATGGCGCCGGCCACGGCCTGGTCGAGGTCGGCGTCCGCGAAGACCAGGAACGGGGCGTTGCCGCCGAGCTCCATCGAGCAGTTGACGACCGTTCTGGACGCGGCCGCAAGCAGCGTGCGGCCGACCTCGGTGGAACCGGTGAAGGAGAGCTTGCGTACGCGCGGGTCGTCCAGCATCGCCGAGACGACGGCGCCGGAGCGGCGGGACGGCAGCACGTTCACCACACCGCCCGGCAGGCCGGCCTCCTCGAAGAGGGCGGCGATGGCAAGGGCCGTGAGCGGTGTTTCGCTCGCGGGTTTGAGTACGACGGTGCAGCCGGCCGCGAGTGCCGGACCGATCTTGCGGGTGGCCATCGCGGCGGGGAAGTTCCACGGGGTGACCAGTACGGACACACCGACCGGTTGGCGCAGTACCAGGATCTTGTTGTTGCCGGACGGGGCGGTCTGCACGCTGCCGAGACCGCGTACGGCCTCCTCGGCGTACCACCGGAAGAACTCGGCGGCGTACGCGACCTCGGCCCGGGCGTCGGCCAGCGTCTTGCCGTTCTCCAGCACGATCAGCTCGGCAAGCTCCTCCGCCTGACGGATCATCAAGTCGAAGACGCGGCTGAGGAGTTCCGCTCGCTTGCGCGGCGCGGTGGCGGACCAGGCGGGAAGCGCGGCCGCCGCCGCGTCGACGGCGGCGAGCGCGTCCTGCGTGGTCGCGTCGGCGGTGTCGGCGATCTTCTCGCCGGTGGCCGGGTCCAGAACGTCGATACGGGAGCCGTCACTGGAAGGCCGCCAGCGGCCGCCGATGAACAGTTCGGTGGGCACCGTCTCGGTCTTCAGCAGCGCCGGTGTCTGCGACAAGTGGGTTGAGGTCACTGGTCCATCGCCTTCTGGACGGTCTCGGCGATGCGGTCGACCGAGGGGATGGCCAGGTCCTCCAGCGCATCGGCGGCGGGCAACGGGATGTGCGGGGTGGTGATGCGTACGGGGGGTGCGTCCAGGTCGAAGAAGTGCTCTTCGACGACGATGGACACCAACTCGGCGCCCCAGCCGCACAGCCGGGGGTTCTCCTCGACGGTGAACAGCTTTCCGGTGGCGGACACTTCACGCAGGATCGTCTGGGTGTCGAGCGGGACCAGGGAGCGTACGTCGACCACCGTGCAGTCGATACCGGCGCCGGCGAGCCGCTCGGCCGCCTCCAGGCTGCGCGGCACCATCGTGCCGAGTGCGACCAGAGTGGCGTCCTGCCCCTTGCGCAGCACCTTGGCGGTGCCCAGCGTGTCGACGATCTCCCCGTCGGGCACCTCGCCGCGCACCGGGTAGAGCGCCTTCTGCTCAAGGAAGATGACGGGGTCGGGGTCGCGGACAGCGGCGGCCAGCAGGCCGACGACGTCCACGGCACTGGAGGGCACGACGACCTTCAGACCCGGCACGGCCATGGCCCAGTTCTCGACGGTCTGCGAGTGCTGGGCACCGAACCGCAGTCCACCGCCGTTCCCCGCGCGGATCACCAGTGGGAAGGTGACCTGGCCGTTGGTCATGTACCGGCTCTTGGCTATCTCGTTGACGACCATGTCCCAGCAGACCGCGAAGAAGTCGCTGAACATGATCTCGGCTATCGGCCGCAGGCCGGTCATCGCGGCGCCCATCGCGGCGCCGAGGATGGCCTGTTCACTGATCGGGGTGTCCCGGACGCGCACCGGCCCGAACTCCTCCAGGAGCCCGACCGTGCTCTTGAAGACGCCGCCGGCCTCGGCCACGTCCTCGCCCAGGAACAGGACGTTGCGATCCCGCCGCATCTCCTGTGCGATGCCGCGCGCGACGGCCTCGCGATAGGTCAGTTCCGCCATGACGATCCTCCGTCCGCCCACACGTCCTTGAACAGCAGCTCGGGACCCGGCACTTCGCCGGCCTTCGCCTCTTCGGTGGCCTTGTCGACAGCCGCCTGTGCCTCCACCTCGATGGCGTCCAGTACGGAGCTGTCGGTGCCGGCGTCGATCAGTCGCGCCCGGTACATCGGCACCGGGTCCCGGGCCAGCCAGGCATCGACCTCCTCCTGGGGTCGGTACTTGGCCGGATCCGCCCGGGAGTGGCCGCCGTGCCGGTAGGTCAGGGCCTCGATCAGGGTCGGTCCGCCGCCGCTCCGCGCCTTCTCCAGAGCGGCTACGGCTGCCTCGTGGACGACGTCGGCGTCGTTGCCGTCGATCAGGATCGGTTCGAGGCCGTAGGCACTGGCGCGGTCC
This sequence comes from Streptomyces sp. NPDC093544, assembly GCF_040683495.1. Taxonomy (NCBI): domain Bacteria; kingdom Bacillati; phylum Actinomycetota; class Actinomycetes; order Kitasatosporales; family Streptomycetaceae; genus Streptomyces; species Streptomyces sp. NPDC093544. The sequence goes on from NZ_JBFBEA010000020.1 coordinate 91,310, forward strand.
GCTGCCGGCTGCTTCACCGCGGTGATGCTGGTGGTGCGGGTGTACTCCATCCACAGGTTGTTCTCGCAGACGAACACCACCGGCAGCTGCCAGATCACCGCGAAGTTGAGCGCCTCGTGGAAGGCGCCGATGTTGGTCGTGCCGTCGCCGAAGAACACCACGGCGACCTGCCCGGTCTCCTGGTACTGCGCGCTCCAGGCGGCTCCGCACGCGATGGGCAGATGGGCGCCGATGATCGCGTACGAACCCATCACGCCGTGCTCGACGCTGGTGAGGTGCATCGAGCCGCCCTTGCCGGCCATCAACCCGTTGGACCGGCCGAGCAGTTCGGCGAGTACCGGGCCCATGGGGACCCCGCGGGCGAGGGTGTGGGCGTGGCCGCGATAGGTGGCGAAGGTGTAGTCGTCCGCGCGCATCGCGACGCCGAACGCCGCCGCGATGGCCTCCTGGCCGAGGGAGAGGTGGCTGGTGCCCTTGACGAGGCTCTGCAGGAACAGGTCGTAGGCGCGTTGCTCGAAATACCGCAGCTCGACCTGCATTCGGTACAGGGCGAGTCCGGTGGTCGGTTCCATGATCTTCCTCCTCAGTACGGCTCCGTATGACTCGGTACGACTCGGTGCGGCTCCGTATGGCTCGGTCCGACTTGGTGCGATTCGGTACGACTCAGTACGGATTCGCGACGAAGAGTTCCTGCGCCGGGAACCTCGTGAGCACCTGGGGTCCTTCGGCGGTGACCACGACCTCCTCCTCGATGCGCGCGGCGGAGAAACCGTCCGAGGCCGGGCAGTACGTCTCCAGTGCGAAGACCATGCCCTCCTGGATCTCGACGGGGTTGTCCAGGCTGTTGAGCCGGCTGATGATCGGCCGCTCGTGCAGGCCGAGCCCCAGGCCGTGCCCGAACTGCAGCCCGAAGGCGGCCATTTCACTGGCGAAGCCGAACTCCGTCGCGGCCGGCCAGACCCGGGCGACCTGGTCCGTGCCGACACCGGGCTTGACCACTGCGATCGCGGCGTCCATCCACTCGCGTGCCCTGGTGTAGGCGTCGCGCTGGGAGGCCGTCGAGCTGCCGACGCCAAAGGTGCGGTAGTAGCAGGTCCGATAGCCGTTGTACGACTGGATGATGTCGAAGAAGGCCTGGTCGCCGGGGCGGATGATGCGGTCCGAGAAGTTGTGTGGATGCGGGTTGCAACGCTCGCCCGACACCGCGTTGATGGCCTCGACCTGATCCGAACCCATCTCATACAGCCGCTTGTTGGCGAGAGCGACGATCTCGTTCTCCCGTATGCCGGGCTTGAGGGCCTCGACGATGTCCTGGTAGACGCCGTCGACCATGGCCGCGGCCATCGACAGCAGGGCTATCTCGTCCTGGGACTTGATCTGACGGGCGTCGAGCATCAACTGCTGTGCGTCCACGGGCTTCAGGCCCTGGCGCTGCATCTCGAAGAGGAACGGCGGCTCGACGATGTCCACACCTACGGGGAGATCGGCGACGCCCGCGTCCTCCAGCATGCCCTTGATCTCGTGGACCGCCGAGCGCATCAGCCCTGCCTCGGGGGCGATGGCCCCGCGCAGCCCGAGCATGCCGGCTCGCGAGTTCTCCGGCCGCAGCCATGGCGCGTACAGCTGGTGGTGACGGGCGGCGGAACCGAAGTCCCACAGGACGGGTTCGCCGCCGTCGCGGGTCAGCAGGGTGTAGCGGCTCATCTTGTCGCCGAGCGCGCCGCCGATCCAAGTCTGCGTCGTGTAGCGGATGTTGTAGAAGTCGAAGAGCAGGAAGGCCCCGCACTCGCTGGAGTCCAGTGCGGCGCGGGCACGGCTCAGCCGGTAGGAGCGCAGCCGGTCGTAGTTCACGCGCTCCTCGTGGTCGACCGCGCTGTGGCCGTACGCGGGTATCGGGCGCGGGGTCATGACTCGACCGCCAAGCCGTCGTCCACCACCACGTTCTCGGGCTCCAGCGTCACGCCGGACCGCCTGGCCTGCTCCAGGATGAGGGTCGCGAAGTCCTCGTCGGTGTGGCCCGCGCCGATCGCACCGGCCACGAGCTGCGCGGTGGCCGAGGCCAGCGGCATCGGAACTTCGAGAGCGCGGGCCTCGGCCAGGCCCAGGTCGAAGTCCTTGCGCAGCAGGGGCATGGTGAACGTCGGCTTGAAGTCCAGGTTGACCAGCGCGGGCGACTTGTAGCGGGTGAAGACCGAGCCCATCACCGAGTCGTTGAGGAAGGCGAGGAAGGCGGCACGGCTGACGCCGCCCTTCTCCGCGAGCAGGGTGATCTCGGCGAGGGACTGGGTGACCACGCCGAGGAAGATGTTGTGCGCGATCTTGACCAGGCGGGCCACCTCGTCGTCGCCGACGTACGTCACTCCGCGGCCCAGCGTGTTGAGCAGCGGCTCGACCTGGTCGAACACCTCGCGCGGCCCCGAAGCCGCGATGGTCAGCCGGCCGGCCGCGATGACCTTGGGGTTTCCGCTGACCGGGGCGGCCAGCAGCGCCGTGCCGCGCTTGGCGGCCTCGGCGCGTACCTGGGCGGAGGCCTGCGCGGACACCGTGGAGCTGTCGATCAGCACACGGGGGGCCGAGTCCGGGTCGGTGAGCACACCCCCGGGGCCGGTGGTGACCTCCTCCAGGTCGGCCGAGGCCGACACCATCACGAACACGACATCGCGGTCCGCCAGATCCTGGGGCCGGTCGACGACCGTCGCCCCGAGCTCGGCCAGCGGCTCGGCCTTGGCGCGGGTGCGGTTCTGGACGGCGACGTCATAGCCCGCGTCCAGGAGGCGGGCGGCCAGCTGGTAGCCCATCCGACCGATGCCGATCCAACCGATACGGGGCGGGTCCTCGGCGACGTACGTCATCTCTCGTTCCTCATCTCCGGGAGGGGAAACGGCGGGGAAACGGCTTGGTGAAGCAGACGTGGTTGCGCTCGTGCTTGCATTCGATTGCAGCCTTGGATCAAGCGAGATTCACCCGGATGGGCTTCTCGGTGATGCAATCGATTGCCATCATGCTGAGCCCGTCGTACCGGGCCTGTCAAGAGTCGACGTGCGTCGGCGTGTGACCAGTCATGGCGATCGATTGCGATGCGCCTGCCGCGATCCCTACACTTCCCGGGTGAGCAAGCGCCCGACCATGTCCGATGTCGCCCACCTCGCCGGTGTGCACATGGCCACGGCCTCCCGAGCCCTGAACCCGGCCACCAGCGGCCGGGTCAACGCGGCGACGGCCCAGCGGGTCAGGGCGGCGGCGGAGCAGCTGGGGTTCACCCCCAACAGCGCGGCCCGGAGCCTGCGTACCAACCGCTCGTTCACGGTCGGTGTCCTGCTGCCCGACCTCACCAACCCGCTGTTCCCCCCGATGGCGCGCGGGATCGAGGAGGTCCTGAATCGCCGCGGCTACACCGCGCTGCTGGCCAACACCGACAACGACCCGGGCAAGGAGCGGCGCCAGTTCGAGGCGTTGAGGGGACGGCAGGTCGACGGTTTCATCGTCGCCACCGCGCAGCGGGAGCACCCTCTCCTGGAGGAGGCCCACCAGGCGGGGGTGCCGGTCGTCCTGCTCAGCCGCTGTACGGACCGGACGATGTTCCCGTTGGTCGCCGGGGACGACGGCGCCGGGGTCACGCTGGCCGTCGAGCATCTGGTGGCACAGGGGCATCGAGCCCTGGCCCATCTGGCGGGACCGCAACGGCTGTCCACGGGTGTGGCTCGCGCCCGGGCGTTCCGCCATGCCGTCGAGGCCGCCGGGATCCCCGCCGGGCAGGCGCCGGTCGTCGTCAGCGAGGCTTACACGGTGCGGGCGGGCGAGCTCGCCGCCCGTGAACTGCTCGATCAGTACCCGGGTGTCACGGCGATCGTCGCGGGCAATGACCTGATCGCGCTCGGTGCGCTGCATGTTCTGCGGGAGCGGGGCCTGCGCTGCCCGGAGGACGTATCGCTGGTCGGGTTCAACGACATGCAGTTCGCCGACGAGTTCCAGCCGCCGCTGACCACCGTGCACGTGCCGCACCTGGATCTGGGAGCGGAGGCGGCGCGGCTGCTGCTGGAACGGCTGGACCGGCCCGGCGGGTCCGGGGACGGGGCGCCGGTGGCCAAGACGATCCTGCTGCCGGTGGATCTGGTGGTACGGAACTCGACGGCGGCGCCGGTCAGCGAGAGCGCGCGCGGCCGGTCGTGGCCCGTGCCACGAGGGTGACCTCCAGGCTGACCGGCTCCGGCTCGCCGACCGGCAGGCCGTTCTGCGCCGGCAGCAGTTGGTCGACGGCCACGCTGCCCAGTCGGCTCAGCGGGACGGCCATGGTGGTGACGGCCGGAGTGGTGTAACTGGCCAGCTGCGTGCCGCCCCAGCCCACCACGCTGACCTGCTCGGGGACCCGGACGCCGAATTCGAGCAGGCGGGCGGTCAGGCCCAGCGCCATGACGTCGTTGAAGCACACGACGGCCGACGGCAGCGGCGCACGCACCAGCTGCTCGGCCGCCAGCGTGCCGGACTCGAACGTCGGACGGTTCGCGGCGGTGACGTCTATCTGCAGTCCGGTCTCCGCACCGGCCGCCACGATCGCGCTCTGCCGGTCCCGCGCGGCCCATGAGTTGGTCGGCCCCGCGAGATAGAGGGCGCCGGTGTGGCCGAGGTTGCTCAGATACTGGGTGAGCAGCCGCATCCCCTGAAGAGCGTCGACGAGGACGCAGGGGTAGCCCTCGACCCGCCGGTTCACGAAGACCGTCGGGCGCAGACCGCCGGCCGATCCGATCTGCTCGTCCCGCAGCAGGGAAGAGAAGAGAAGCAGCCCGTCCACGTCCTTGGCGAGGGCGTGGATCAGCTTCTCCTCGTCGTCCGCGTCGTCGTCGCTGTCACCCAGCAGGGCCGCCAGATTGTGCCGGCGCGCCTGATGCTGTGCGGCCTTGACCATCTCGGGGAAGAGCGGGTTGGCGAGGTTGGGGACGACGAGGCCGATGTTGCCGGTCCTGCCCGTGGTGAGAGCCGTGGCCGCCTTGCTTGGCACGTAGCGCAGTTGCTCGGCCGCGGCGTACACCTTCAGCCGGGTCTCCTCGCGGAAGAGGTCGGGGGAGGTGAAGACCCTGGAGACGGTCGAGGCGGAGACCCCGGCGACCCGCGCCACATCCCGGATGGTGGACCGGTCAGCCATTGTCTCCAACACCTCTGATGTGCGATTGCGGTGGACAGATCCTATGCGTTTCCCAGCCGTTCCCTATGTCGTCGGCCGACTCCCGGAGGCGCCCTCCGAGGCGGTGGCCACCGGCTGGGCGCCGTCCAGGAATGGGTAGTCGATGTAGCCGCGGTCGTCGCCGCCGTAGTAAGTCGACGGGTCGGCGGTGTTGAACGGGCCCCCCTCGGCCAGGCGGCGCGGCAGATCCGGGTTGGCGAGGAACAGCGCACCGAAAGACACCATGTCCGCGGTGCCGTCCACCACAAGTGCCAGTTGCTCGGGCCCCGTTGTCGACGGTGCGGTGAACGGGTTGAGGACGAACACACCCGACCACAGCCGGCGCAGCTGCCGGGTGAGTTCGCGGTCGGGTCCCTCCGCCACGGCGAGATAGGCGAGGTCGAATCCGTCGAGAGCGCCGACCAGGGCGCCGTACGTCCCGGAGCAGTCGTCCTCGACCATGTCGTTGTACGGGTTGCCGGGGGAGAGTTGGACACCCACCCGGTCCGCGCCGATCGCACCGGCCACCGCCTTGGTCGCCTCGACCGCGAAGCGGATGCGGTTCGTGGTCGAGGCGCCCCATTCGTCGGTGCGCCTGTTGGAGTGGGGGGAGAGGAACTGGTGGATCAGGAAGCCGTTGGCGGCGTGCAGTTCGACGCCGTCGAAGCCGGCGGCCATGGCGTTGCGGGCCGCGGCGGCGAAGTCCCCGATCGTCGCGGTGATCTCTTCCTCGCTGAGCTCGCGGGGCTGTACGCAAGCCTTGGGCCCCTGGCGCGTGAACACCTGGGCGTTCGCGGCGATCGCCGACGGGCCGACGGGTGTCAGGCCGTCCGGCAGCAGGCTGGGATGTCCGATCCTGCCCGCGTGCATCAGCTGCGCGAAGATGGTGCCGTCGGCCTCGTGCACCGCTTCGGTGACGGCACGCCAGGCGTGGACCTGCTCCGGTGAGTAGAGACCGGGCGTCGCGGGATAGCCCTGCGCTATCGCCGACGGCTGGATCCCCTCGGAGACGATCAGGCCGGCCGAGGCGCGCTGGCTGTAGTACTCAGCCGTCGAGGGCCCCGGGCAGGCCCCCGGACCGTACGCCCGGCTTCGGCTCATCGGGGCCATCACGACGCGGTTGGGCAGACGCCGGCCGCCGAGGTCGATCGGATCGAAAGCAGTGGGCATCTCAGTTCTCCTCCTCGGTGGTGTCCGGCTCCGGCCACACCCCCAACTGGCGGACGAGCGCGAGTTCGTCGACGAAGAACCAGGCCTCGGCGATGAGACCGTCCTGGATGCGCCACTGTCCGACTTCGAGGACCTCGACCTTGTGGCCGGTCGCCGGGATCCCGTAGAGGGCGCCGCTGTGCGTGCCCCGGATCAGCCAGGTCGCCCACACCCGGTCACCTTTGGCGATGATGTCGAGAATCTCGTCCTCGCGGTCGGGTATCGAGTCCGCGGTGTAGTTGGGACCGCCTCCGGTCTTGAGTTCGGCCAGGTTGGCCATGCCCATGCGACCCGGACGGAAGTCCTGGACGGTGTACGTGCCGCGTTCCGAGAACGGCAACGCGCGGAACTTGAGCACCAGTTGGATGTTGGAGCGTTCCTGCGGGGTCAGCGTGGGATCGCGCAGCGCCTTGTCGATGGCGGGGAGTGCCACGGAGGCTCCTCTCATGTCAGTGGCCGAGGCTCAGTACGAGCGCTCGGCTTTCGTCGGTGACGGCCACCGCCTGTGCGTGCGATGGGTTCGTCAGCGCCAGGTATTCGCCCTCGCCGACGGTCAGTTGGGAGTCGGGCAGATCGAAGCGGTAGCGGCCGGACAGCACATAGACCGCGGTCGTGGCGGGCTCGGGCGTCCAGCTCGCGCCGGCGCTGTCGCCGTCGCGCAGCAGAATCCGTAGGTCCGTGCGTGTGGTGGTGGAGTCCGCGAGGGTCGCCGTCCGGCCGGAAGCCGGAGCGCCGCCGGGGTGCACGAGTGCGGCCGGTCCCGGGCCCGAGTCGTCCAACAGGCGGGTACGGGCCTGCTCGTTGACCTGTACCCACAGAGGGCCCGGCTCCCCGGGGGTGCCGAAGATCTCGGGCATGCGCCGGAAGACCTCCTCGAAGCCCGCGGGGGCGAACAGGACCAGGGCGCGCGCCTGTCCGTCGAGCACCTCGAACTGATGGGGCGCACCCCGGGGCACCAGCAGGAATCCGCCGGGTTCGAGCTCGTACGAGGCATCGCTCACCGTGAGCCGGTAGGTCCCGTCCAGCACATAGAAGCACTCCACCGCCTCGTCATGGACGTGGCATCCGACCATGGCGCCCTTGGGGCTCTCCGCCTCCGTCAGGCTGAAGGCGCCGCCGGTCGCGGAACCGTCGGCGAGGATCCGGAAGTCATGCCCGGGCACGCTGACGGGGCTGATGTCACGGGCGGCGATCACATGTCCCGAAGCTTCGGGGAAGCCGAAGGTCATGTCAGACGACGGCGCTGGCAGGGGAGGCCGCGTGGGTCTCCTTCTCGACGGTGTACAGCGAGGGAAGGGCGGGGAACTCCTGCCACTGCCGCTGCGACTGCATCCGGCGGAACTCCTCGTCGTGGGCGGCGTCGAACTGCTCGGCCGAGTCCCAGCCGGCGACGTTCACGTACCGCAGACGGGTCGTCGAATCCAGTGAGCGGTGCAGCTTGCGCCACTGGAACCCCGGCTTCTTGAGCATGTAGTCGTCGATCTCCGCCCACAGGGCGAGGAACGCGTCCTCCCGCCCCACGGGGACCTCGAAACAGTTGATGAAGATGATGTCCGTCATCTGTGTGGCTCCTCGGGCTCGCGTCCTTGCGTGTCACCGAAATCGGTATTCAACCGGTTGCACGATGATGTCCAGGGGTGGCTGCCAGTGTCAAGCCGTAGGTCTGCAACAACCGTTGACCCCCTGTATGGCGCGTGGTACCACTCAATGCAACCGCTTTAAAAACTGCAGAAGGAGTCCCTGCCATGCGGTTCTCGATCTACCTGAACCCGCAGACCCGTGGAGCAGAGGAGGACGTACCCATCATCGAGACGACGGTCGAGCAGGCCGTCCGCGCCACCCGGGCAGGTGTTCAGGGCATCGCGCTCACCGAGCACCACTTCTCCGGCTACAACACCTACGGCAACAACTTCATGCTGGCCTCCCACCTGAGTTCCCAGGTGCCCGACAGCACGATGTTCCTGCTGGCCGTGGCCGTCCCCACGCTGCACAACCCGATGCGCCTCGCGCAGAGCTGCAACCTGCTCGACATCATCACCCGCGGCAACCTCATCGTCGGCTTCGCGGCCGGCGGATCTCCCGTCGAGTACGCCGGACTGGGACGCGACCCCTCCGTACGCCACGAGCAGATGATGCACAACCTCGAGATCATGGAGCGGGCGCTCGACAAGAAGCCGGAGGATCCGCCCTACGAGTGGGCCACCGCCTTCGAGAAGGGGTCGCTGCGCACCAGGATCATGCCGGCCGCCTATAACGCCTCCCGGCCGAAGTTCGCACGCGCGACGCAGAACGACGAGGGCGTCCTGTGGACCGGCCGCAAGGGCTGGTACCTGTTCACCGCCCGGGAGACGGCCGACGTCATCGGCCCCCGCCTCAAGCTGTACACCGACGCGCTCGCCGAAGCGGGGCACGACCAGGACTTCATCGAAGAGCGCCTGGACTGGAGCCTCGTACAGAAACAGGTGATCGTCCGCGAGACCGACGAGGAGGCCGTCGCGTTCGCGCGGGCCCGCATGGAGGAGATGGGCGCCCACCAGAAGAAGAGCTTCGCCATGACCGGCGACATCAAGGACAGCGCCCACCTGAAGAGCGTTGTCGGGGTCTCCCCGCAGAACCCGGACGAGTTCCTGCAGCGCGCGATGATCGTCGGCAGTCCCGCGACGGTCGCCGAGCAGATCAACGCCTTCGCCGAGGTGGGGGTCCGGCACATGTCGCTGCTCTTCAACTTCGGCTTCATGACGCCTGCGGAGTCCGGCCGGTCCCTTGATCTCTTCCTGGACGAGGTGCTGCCGCAGTTCGGCGAGGCATCGAACCCATCGGGCAACTGATGGGCACCGCCGCCTCGTTCGGGCTGCTCGAACTCCGCCTCGTCATCGCCGTGATCATGGTTTTCCACGGTACGCAGAAGCTCTTCGGCTGGTGGGACGGCGGCGGCCTCGACCGCGCCGAGAAGTTCTTCGGCGCCCAGGGCTTCCGGCCGCCGCGGCTGATGGCCCTCGTCGCCGGCGTCACCGAGACCACCGGCGCCGTGCTGCTGGGCACGGGCGCGCTGAGCGTCCTGGGCACGGCCATGCTCACCGGCGTACTCACCAACGTCACGGCGCTCCACCTGCGCAACGGGCTCGACGGCAAGAAGCACGGCTTCGAGTTCGAGCTGATGATCCTGGCCGGTGTCGTCGCGGTCGGCTTCTGCGGACCCGGCAAGTGGAGCATCGACCACTGGCTCGACCTGCCCCGCGGCGCGCCCTGGGGTCCGGTCGCCGTGGCCGTGGGGGTGCTGGGCGGCCTGATCGTGGTCGCCACCCGCAAGCCCGTGGACAAGGAAGCGATGGCTACGGTCCCGGCGCGCGGCCGCTGACCCGAACCACCCCCTCGACAGGACAGAGCGCATCACGATCTGAGGAGCGTACGCAGCGCATGGACATCTCTCAGCCCGTCGGCAGCATTCTCGCCTCGCTGGACGGCGAGTTCGAAGGAACGGTGGTACTCCCCTCCGACCCGGCCTACGAGCAGGCGCGCCGTGTCTGGAACGCCACCGTCGACAAGCGTCCCGCCGTGATCGCCTACTGCGAGTCGACCGCCGACGTCGCGCTGGCCGTCCGCGCGGCCCGGACGGCGCAGGTCCCCCTCTCCGTACGCGGCGGAGGACATCAGGTCGCGGGACTCGCCGTCTGCGACGCGGGTGTTGTGGTGGATCTCTCCCGGATGCGATCGGTCGTCGTCGACGACGACGGTACGAGCATCCGGGCGGGCGGCGGCTGCCTGCTCGGCGACGTGGACAAGAAGGCTGCCTCCATCGGCCGTATCGTCCCCGCGGGAGTCGTCTCGCACACCGGACTCGGTGGTCTCGCCCTGGGCGGCGGATTCGGCTGGACTTTCCGCAACTACGGCCTGACCTGCGACAACATCACGGGTGCGGAGGTCGTCACGGCCGACGGAACGGTCGTCCACGCGGGCGAGAAAGCGGACGCCGACCTGCTCTGGGCGCTGCGCGGCGGGGGCGGCAACTTCGGTGTCGTCACCGAGTTCACGCTCGCCACCCACCCCCTCACGGACGTGCTGCTCGGGCAGGCCGTCTTTCTGCTCGACGACCTTCCGCAGGCGCTGGCGCACTACGTCGCCACCATGGAGGCCGCTCCGGACGAGCTGACCGCCATCTGCATCATCTGTGCGGCGCCGCCGATACCCGGCGTACCGCCGGAGGTCGTCGGCCGCCCGGTCGTCATGATCAACGCGGTGTGGTCGGGCGATCTGGACGCCGGGGCCGAGCCGGTAGGGCTGCTTGTCAACAGCGGTGCGCCCGTGGTGAGTTCCGTGGTGCGGATGGCCTACGTCGCCGTGCAGTCCATGCAGGACGACCTCCATCCGCACGGGCGCCGCAACTACAACAAGTCCCGCTACCTCGACCGCGTCGACGAAACCGCGATCAAGGCCCTGCTGGAGGCAGGCCGACGACTGCCCGGACAGCACTCGCAGATCGAGGTGCTCCGCCTCGGCGGAGCCGCGAGCAGGGTGCCCGCGGACGCGACCGCCTTCGCGCACCGCGACGCCGCGTACATCCTCAACGTCGTCGCGGCGTGGACCTACCCGGCAGGCACCGACACCCACATCGGATGGGCCCGCGACACCTACACCGCGATGGACGGCGTCGGTTCCGACGCCGGATACATCAACTTCTTCGACGCCGAGCCGGATCGCGTCCGCAGCGTCTACCCGCCCCGGACCTACGAGCGGCTGCGCCGCATCAAGAGCCGGCTGGACCCCGAAGGGGTCTTCCGCGGCAACGTTCCCATCGAACCGGCGCCCCAGGCGTCTTGATCACGGGCGCCGCCCGTCCCGCTGTTTCCTCCGGTCCGATCACGGGCGTTGCCTATCTCGCGCGGCCGCCCACCCCGCTGTTTCCTCCGGCCTGATCCGCCGGACAGCCCCCCGCCTCTGCCTGCGTTGTCCGCGGCCTCTGTTCGCGGTGTCCGCAGGTGAACCTTCAGCCCTTCCCGACAACCCTTGGATGCGGCATGACCGACACCACGAGCCCACCCGTCGCCGGCAGAGGCCTTCCCGTGGCCACGTTGATCGCCGGCTGTCTCGCCGTCTGCCTCGCTCAGACCGGCCTCGCGATCCCCGCCACGCTCAACGGACTCTTCCAGACCGACCTTGAAACCACCGGGTCGCAGCTGACCTGGATCTCGGACGCAACTCTGTTGCCGGTCGCGGTACTTGGGCTGACCTTCGGCGTGTTCGGCGACCTGTTCGGACGCAAGCGCCTGCTGATCGGCGGGGCGCTGCTGATGGCGGCCGGTGAGGCGGCCTCGGCCGCGGCGAACAGCGTCCACTTCCTGTGGGCCGGCCAGGCGCTGGTCGGCGTCGGAGCCGCGGCGATCTTCCCCAGCTCCCTCGCCATGATTGCCGTCGGTACCCGCACCAACAGGCAGCGCGCCACCGCGATCGCCGCCTGGTCGGCCAGCCTCGCGGGCGGCGGCTTCGTCGCACCACTGCTCGGCGGCATCACGGCCAACTACGGCTCGTGGCGCTGGGCACTCATCATCGTCGCCCTGATCGGGCTGGTCAGCGCGGCGGTGGGCTTCATCGCGCACGACTCGAGCGCGCCGCTCGGCCGCTCGCTCGACGTCAAGGGCCAACTCGCCATAGCCATCGGCCTTTTCGCGCTCCTGTACGCCGTCATCCAGGGCCCGTCCGACGGCTGGGACTCCGCCGGTGTCGTCCTGGGCTTCGTGGTCGCGGCCGTCTTCCTGACTCTGTTCATCGTGGTCGAAATGCGCTCCAGGGCCCCGCTGTTGCAGCTGCACCTGTTCAAGCACCGCGCGTTCGCACTGTCTTCGGTGGTCGCGGTGGTCGGCATGTTCAGCTTCATCGGCACCTGTTACGCGCTCAGCATCCGGCTCGGCCCGATCCAGCACCAGAGCCCCCTGCGTACCTCGGTGGCCTTCCTGCTCACCAACGGACCCACCATGGTGCTGGCTCCGATCACCGCCGTGCTGCTCGCCCGAGTCGCCGCACGGTGGCTGCTGAGCAGCGGCTTCCTGCTGATAGCGGTCGGCGATGTGCTCCTTGCCCGGCTGTCGATCACGGATCGGGCGCTGCCTTCGCTGATCGTGCCGCTGATCCTCGTCGGCATGGGCTTCACCCTCGCCGTCTCGTCGATCACCGCCACCGCCGTGAACACCGTGCCCGTACGCCTCGCGGGCATGGCCAGCGCGACCACCAGCCAACTGCGCGATCTCGGATTCACCCTGGGCCCTGCCGTCATCGGCGCGATCGCCCTCAGCCGTGCCGCGAGTGAGTTCGGCAACTCCCTGGCCACCTCGCAGCTGCCGGAGGGGGTCAAGGCCGCGGCCGGGCAGGTCGCGGCGGCGGGCGGGCCGCTCGCCGTCAACTCGCTGCCGCCCCAGTCGCCACCCGGGGGCGCGGTGCCGCTGGCCCTGGACGCGCTCGGCCACGGTTACTCGGTCGGCTTCGTGGTCTGCGCCTGTGCCGCGCTGGTGTCCTGCCTGCTCGCGGGCCTGGTGCTGCGCGGTGGCCGACCCAAGGTGAACGTCACCGAGTCGGACGTCGAGGACACGGACACCAGCCCCGAACCCGCGGCCGCCTGACCCCATCCTGGCGCAGATCTTGGGGTAACGGCCGCGGCGAGTACGCGATCGCCCGGGCGCGTGTCCGTCCGCCTTTCGGCGGGCGGGCGCGCGCCCTTCGCTGTCCGGCGTCGGCACCTTTTGCCGTCCCGACGCCGGCGCCTCCGGCCTGTCCCAGCCCGTGGCGGAACAGCCGACCGGACCGGTCAGGATTCGAGAAGCGCCGGTCATCGTGCCGGAGCTAGCGTGAAGGTCATGGACATCACGGTTCACGTGAGTTCGTCTCCGGGCCCTTCTCCGGGCCCGACAGTTCCACCGGGTCGATGTGACCCACGACTTCAGGAGTGACCATGACCAGCTCTGCCACCCAGGGGATCAAGACCGTGCTGCATCCCGTGTCCGACCTGACGAAGGCCAAGGCGGTGTACGCCGCCCTGCTCGGCGTAGAGCCGACTACCGACGAGTCCTACTACGTCGGCTTCGAGGCCGAGGGGCAGCACATCGGGCTGGTGCCGGGCGGGGGACCGGAGGGCATGGCCTCACCGGTGGCCTACTGGCACGTGCCGGACATCGAGGCGAAGCTGGCCGAGGTGATCGCCGCGGGTGCCACTGTGAAGGAGCCCGCGCACGATGTCGGTGGCGGCCGCCTGGTGGCCGCGGTTGTCGACCCCGACGGCAACGTCCTCGGGCTGATTCAGGACCAGTGAGGGCCGGCCCTCACTCCCGTGCTCGGCGGCGGCGCGCTGCCGCTTGAGCGGGGTGACCGTTACGTCGCGTACGCCGGTTCGTCCCGCGTACGCCGGTTCGCACAGCATGCGCCAGTTCGCATAGCATGCGCCGGTTCGACCTGCGTGCACCCGCGGGGCCGTACCTCTAATCCGTCCGACGCCTCGGCCGGGTGCCCCACCCCGGCCGACACCGCTGATCAGACAGCCGCCGAACCGTTGCCCGCGACCGCGCCGACGAAGTAGAACCAGACGTACTGCTCGAAGCTGGTCAGATCCGAGCCGGGCGACGGCGGAGACCGCGAAGGCGGGCCGCCCGACAGATGGAGACGCGATAAGCATGGTCACGAAGAAGGACACGCAGTCGCCTGCGCCGCACGTAGCTGCCGACAGCCACGACATGATCCGTGTGCACGGCGCGCGCGTGAACAATCTCAAGGACGTCAGCATCGAGATCCCGAAGCGTCGGCTGACGGTCTTCACCGGCGTCTCCGGCTCGGGCAAGAGCTCGCTGGTCTTCAACACGATCGCGGCGGAGTCGCAGCGGCTGATCAACGAGACCTACAGCGCCTTCTTGCAGGGCTTCATGCCGACGCTGGCGCGGCCCGAGGTCGACGTCCTCGACGGACTGACCACCGTGATCACCGTCGACCAGCAGCGGATGGGCGGCGACCCCCGCTCCACGGTCGGCACCGCCACCGACGCCAACGCGATGCTGCGCATCCTCTTCAGCCGGCTCGGCAAGCCGTACATCGGCCCGCCCAGCGCGTACTCCTTCAACACTGCCTCGGTCCGGGCCAGTGGTGGGATCACCGTCGATCGCGGTGCGGCCAAGACCAAGACGGTGAAGGCGACCTTCAACCGCACCGGCGGCATGTGTACGCGCTGCGAGGGCCGGGGCGCGGTCTCCGACATCGACCTCACGCAGCTCTACGACGACTCCAAGTCGCTCGCCGAGGGCGCCTTCACCATCCCTGGCTGGAAGTCGGACAGTCAGTGGACCGTGCAGGTCTATGCCCAGTCCGGTTTCGTCGACCCGGACAAGCCGATCCGCGAGTACACCAAGAAGGAATTGTGGGACTTCCTCTACGGGGAGCCGGTCAAGGTCAAGGTCAACGGCGTAAACCTCACCTACGAAGGGCTGATCCCCAAGATCCAGAAGTCGTTCCTGTCCAAGGACAAGGCGGCCTTGCAGCCGCACATCAGGGCTTTCGTGGAGCGGGCGGTCACCTTCACCACCTGCCCTGAGTGCGACGGCACCCGGCTCAGCGAGGGGGCCCGGTCGTCGAAGATCAAGCGGATCAGCATCGCCGACGCCTGCGCGATGGAGATCCGCGACCTGGCCAAGTGGATCCGCGGCCTCGACGAGCCGTCGGTGGCGCCACTGCTCGCCGCGCTGCAGCAGACCCTCGACTCGTTCGTGGAGATCGGCCTCGGCTACCTCTCGCTCGACCGGCCGTCCGGCACGCTGTCGGGCGGTGAGGCGCAGCGCGTCAAGATGATCCGCCACCTCGGCTCCTCGCTCACCGATGTCACCTATGTCTTCGACGAGCCCACCATCGGCTTGCACCCCCATGACATCCAGCGGATGAACGACCTGCTGCTACGGCTGCGGGACAAGGGCAACACGGTCCTCGTCGTGGAGCACAAGCCGGAGACGATCGTGATCGCCGACCATGTCGTCGACCTGGGCCCCGGCGCCGGTACGGGGGGCGGCACCGTCTGCTTCGAGGGCACCGTCGACGGGCTGCGGGCCGCCGGCACCATCACAGGCCGCCATTTCGACGACCGGGCCGCCGTCAAGGAGACGGTACGGAAGTCGACCGGGACGCTGGAGATCAGGGGCGCGACGACGCACAACCTGCAGGGCGTCGACGTCGACATCCCGCTCGGGGTGCTGACCGTCGTCACGGGCGTCGCCGGTTCCGGCAAGAGCTCGCTGGTGCACGGGTCGATCCCGGCAGGTGAGGGTGTGGTGTCGGTCGACCAGGGCGCGATCCGCGGCTCGCGGCGGAGCAACCCGGCTACGTACACGGGGCTGCTCGAACCGATCCGCAAGGCGTTCGCCAAGGCCAACGGCGTCAAGCCGGCGCTGTTCAGCGCCAACTCCGAGGGCGCCTGCCCCAGCTGCAACGGCGCCGGCGTGATCTACACCGACCTGGGGATGATGGCCGGCGTCGCCACCACCTGCGAGGACTGCGAGGGGAAGCGGTTCGACGCGTCGGTGCTCGACTACCACTTCGGCGGCCGCGACATCAGCGAGGTGCTCGCGATGTCGGTGACGGAGGCCGAGGAGTTCTTCGGCGCGGGCGAGGCGCGCACGCCGGCCGCCCACGCCATCCTCGGCCGGCTCGCCGACGTCGGCCTCGGCTACCTCAGCCTCGGCCAGCCGCTCACCACGCTGTCCGGCGGCGAGCGGCAACGGCTCAAGCTGGCCACCCACATGGCGGAGAAGGGCGGCGTCTACGTCCTCGACGAGCCGACCGCCGGCCTCCACCTCGCCGACGTCGAGCAGCTGCTCGGCCTCCTCGACCGGCTCGTCGACTCCGGCAAGTCGGTCATCGTCGTCGAGCACCACCAGGCGGTCATGGCACACGCCGACTGGATCATCGACCTCGGCCCCGGCGCAGGCCACGACGGCGGAAAGATCGTCTTCGAGGGCACACCCGCCGACCTCGTCGCCGCCCGCTCCACCCTCACCGGCGAGCACCTCGCGGCGTACGTGGGCGGCTGAGCGGGGGAGGCACAGGGCTTCAGCAGGGCCGAGCACCCTTCTGTTCTCCGTCCCGCGCTCTTTCTGTTCTCCGCTCCGCGCCCTTCCTCCGCCTGCGCCCGGTGTGGGCAACGGCTGCGGGGGAAGGGCGCCGACCGGCTAGTGCCCGCTGGAATCGCGGAGTTGGGACTCGATGGCGCCGGCATCGGAGGCGGCGCCGACGGATGCGCGGTTGCCGTAGAAGTCGGTGCGCCCGGCGGCCGCACCACCGCTGTTGATGGCGGGACTGGTGGGCAGCGGTCGGTAGTCACCCGCGCTGCGGTCGGTGAACTGCGGGTCGGCCAGGATGTCGCCGGTGCCCAGGTCGTCACCCAGGGTGCCCTGGATCACGTTGTGGTCGTGCGGCCAGGCGTAGTCCTTCAGCACGGAGCCGCCGGACATCTGGATGATGTTGCCGGTGATGGTGAGCCACGAGTCCTGCGGCGTGGGGCCGGCCTCGCGGTAGTAGTAGATCGCGAAGAGCCGTGACTTGTCGCCGCGGTCACGGACGATGGTGTTGTGGGCGACCAGGTAGGCGTCCGGGTGGGTGGTGGTGTCGTAGGCCAGGAACTGCTGGTAGTCGTCACTGATGTTGTACGTCAGGTGGACATCGGCGGTGGTGGTCTCGGTGACCTCCGTGAAGCCCTGTGAGCCCAAGGACAGGTTGTGGTCGATGGAGATGTCGTCCTTGGGGTGGTCGAAGCCCTCGATCTCCACTGCGCCGCCGTCGGCTCCGTAAGGGCTGTCGGTGGAGCGGCAGTTGATGAACTCGTTGGCCGTGACCCGGGCGTCACTGTTGTTGATCGAGATGCCGATGGCGCCGTAGGAGGCCTCGGAGCCCGAGTCCATGCCGCGGAAGGCGATCTTGAGGTCGTGGAAACTGTTGTGCGCGATGAGCGTGCCGGTGGCGTAGGTCTTGACACCGAGGCCGACCTGCGTGAACTCGTTGTCGTGGATGTACGCGTCGGTGGCGGCGTCCGTGAGGGCGATCGCGCCGCTCAACTCGTACTTCGGACCGCGGATACCCACGCCGTCGGCGTTGTCGAACACCACCCCGTCGGCGAACTTCAGCTGGTCGACCACGACGTGCGGGGCCGACAGCTGGAGCATGTTCCAGCCGGTCGGGTTGGTGAGAGTGGGCGCGGCGCCGGTGCCGTACGCGGTGACGGTGATCGGTGCGGCTGCGGTACCGGTTCCGTTGATGGTGGCGGTGCCGGTGAAGGTTTCGCCGCGGCGCAGCGCGATGGTGTCGCCGGGCCGGAAGTCGGCGGCGGTGATCCGGGCGAGGGTCTTCCAAGCGGTGGCGGAACTGGTGCCCGCGGCTTGGTCGTTGCCGTTCTCGGCGTCGAGGTAGAAGGTCCGACCGCCCTTGGTGTGCGGGGCGGGGCCGGAGTGCTGTGTCCTTGCGCCGACCGGGGTGCCGGCGACGGTAGCCGTGGCGGTGGCGGTGGCCACGGCGGTGGATGCGGAAGCGGACGAGGATGCGGATGCGGGCGCCGCGGTGACCGTCAGTGCCGCCGCGGTCAGCCCGACGGCGAACAGGACTGCGGCCGCCGGGCGCGTCACAGGAGTGCGCGGTACGGGAGCAGGAGAAGACAAGGGGTGCTCCAATCGAGGTGGTTGAAATGGACTGCCGGCCCGTGAGGTGCCTGTCGGTTGACGCGTGTCAGCGCCGACTGGGTCGTTCTCGCGGTGTCTTCCGGTAGGGCTTGGGGTTGTCGCCTGCCGACGTGGTCCCGCGGTACGCACCCGCTGGCTCGGTCTCGCGTGGGGGACCGGCCAGGAGGGTGGCTAGCGGCTGGACCGCGGGGCTGGGATGCCGTGCGCGGCGGCCGTACCGGCCGAGGTGATGGCGGCCACGGTGATGTCGGCCAGGGACCCGGCCGAGGGAACGCCCGCTGAGGTGACAGTGTTCGGGTAACCGGCCGACGGGCCGCCGCCGTACGGTGTGTCGGCCGATGGAGCAGGCGAAGTGGCCTCAGGGTTCGGTGTGTTGGTCGGTGGGGCAGGTGAAGTGGCCTCAGGGGTGCGTGTGTTGGGCGAGAGGCCGGGCGAAGCACCCTCACCCCACGGCGGGTCGGTCGGGGATCCGTCGCCCATGGGCGACGGCGAGGGCGCGCTGCCGGTCAATTCTTGCTCCCGGTCGTTGCGACCGAAGCGACGAAATAGCGCTGCAGGGCGAGCAGGATGATGGCTGGGATCACGGCGAGGACCGCGGTTTCCGCGAACACCCGGCCGTAGTCCGTACTGAACGCGTTGAAGGTCTTGGCGATGGATACCGGCGCGACGTCGTTGCTGTCACTGGTGGTGACGAGGATCGGCCACAGGTACGCCTGCCACTGGAACAGGAACAGAATCAGTCCGGTGCCGATCAGCGCGGGCCTGGCCAGCGGCAGGTAGATCCGGGTGAAGATGCGGGGCCAGCCGGCTCCGTCGACCCGGGCGGCTTCGGCGAGTTCGGTGGGGACGCCCAGGAAGAACTGGCGCAGCGTGAAGATCGCCAGGCCGTTGCCGAGGCCTGGCAGCACCAGCGCGGGGATGCTGTTGGTGAGGTGCCAGTCGCTGAAGGTGTGGGAGAGCGGGATGGCGATCGCCTCGAAGGGCACCAGGAAGCTGAGGACGACCATGGCGAAGACGAACTTCCGCCCGGGGAAGTCCACAACGGCCAGGGCGAACGCGGCCAGCGCCGAGATGGCGATGCCGAGGACGACGGTGACGGCGGCCACGATCACCGAGTTGGCGAGATTGCGGCCGAAGCCGTTGTCCCAGGCGGCGTCGAGGTTGCGCAGCGTGAAGTCCCGGGGCCACAGCATGTGCCAGTTCAGCGAGGAGTTGCTCGCGAACGTCTCCGTCGAGCTGCGGAACGTGCTGGCGATCAGCCACAGCACGGGCAGCAGGAAGGCCAGCGCCACCAGAACGGCGACCACGCTGAGGACGATCCGGCCGGCCCGGGAGCCGTCGCGGGCACGGCCCTGGGGAGCGGTACGCCGACGGCCGCCGGCGGAAGCGAAGGTGCGGCTCATGGTCACTCACCCTCCGTGCTGCGCAGCAGCCTGAACTGCACCGCGACGATGACGATCATCAACGCCAGCAGGACCAGGAGCTCGGCTGCCGCGGTGTGCGGGTCGGCCAGGTCGAAGCTGTTGTGGAAGATGTCGTACATAAGGAAGTTGGACTTCTGCTCGGGCCCGCCGTTGGTGAGGATCTGCATCGGCGCGAAGAGCACGAAGTTGGAGACGGTGTCGGCGACCAGTACGAACAGCAGCGGTCGGCGAAGCTGCGGCAGGGTCACCGACCAGAACTGCCGCAGTGGCCCGGCGCCGTCCACCTCGGCGGCTTCGTAGTACACCTGCGGGATGTCGTTGAGCCCGGCGATCAGGAAGATCATCCAGTAGCCGACGCCGATCCAGCTGGCGATCAGGATCAGGCTGCCGACTACCTGGTTCGGCCCGGTGAGGAAGGGCTGCTGCGCGATGCCGACGCTGCCGAGCGCCGCGTTGACCGGGCCGTCGGGGCGCAGCGCGATGCCCCAGACGACCGCGGAACCGGTCATCGGTACCGCGGCGGGCAGGAAGATCAGGGTCCGCCATAGGCCGGTGGCGGGCAGGTTGCGGGTGAGCAGCACCGCGAGCGCCAGGGCGACCACGATCTGCAGCGGGTTCACGATCACGTTGAACAGCAGGGTCTGCTGCACCGAGGTCCAGAACTGGTGCGAGTGCCACAGGGCGGTGAAGTTGGCCGCCCCTGCCCAACTCGGTGGCAGGGTGCTGCCGGGCAGGCTGGTGTGGGTGGCGTCGTTGACGGCCTGGATGACCGGCACCAGCCGCAGTACGACGATCAGCGCGAGCGCGGGTGTCAGGAAGAGCGCGGCCGCGGTGAGATTGCCGATGCGGCGACGGCGGTGCAGGGTGCGGGTGGGCGATGCGGGCGGCGGGGTGGCCCGTACGGCGGGCGGTCGAGTGGTCGAAGTCATGTCGGTGGTCCCTCCCGCCGACCCGGGATCGTCCGTCCGGGGCCGGTCGGCGTTGCGGGGAATAGGTGGTGCGGGGGGTGTGCCTTCAGGGCTTGGCAGGACTCGAAGGCTTGGCGGGAAGCGGGGCGTGCGTCGCTCAGCGCGAAATCGGGGAGCGCTAGCGGTACTTGGCCCACGCCGAGTCGATCGTGCTGGTCGCGGAGGCCAGCGCGGACGTCGCCGAAGCACCGTTGGCGATGTCCTCGAAGGTCCGGCCGAGGGTGTCCTCGAACTCCACATAGCCGGCGGTACGGGCCCGCAGCGTCGCGGTATGGGCGAGCTCGTACTTGGTCAGGTCGACCGCGCCGGCCATCCGCGGATCGCTGAACACCGGCTCCCGGTAGAACCGCGCGGTGCCGACGGTGTTGGAGGGGGGTACCGACAGGCTCGGCATGTACTGGGCGAAGCCGCCGTTGTCGAGGGCCATGAACTTCATGAAGATCTCGGCGGCGGCCGCGTGCTTGGTCGCCCGGTTCAGGCCGAGCGACCAGCCGCCGGTCGGGGTGATGGCCTTGCCGCCGGCGAAGTAGGGGTAGGCGGCGACGCCGAACTCCAGCGTCTTCTCACCGGTGAACTGGCCGGCCCACCAGGGACCACCGGGGAAGTACGCGACCTGCCCCGAGGCGAACATTTCCGGCGTCTGGGCGACCGGCACCCCACGCGGCGAGATCTTGTCCTTGAACAGCGAGCCGTACCAGGTCATGGCCTTGGTCCAGCCGGCGTTCTCCAGATCGGGCGTCAGATTGCCCTTGCCGGTGGCGCCGGAGCCGCCGCCCAGGCTCTCGGCCAGTGGCTGGAGCTGGTAGTAGCGGTTGACCTGGTCGAACAGCAGGCCCCACTTGGCCCCCGCGGCCTGCGCCTTCTTGGCGTCGGCGGTCACCTGCTCCCAGGTCATCCGGGCGTCGGCCTGGTCGGACGGGAAGGGGATGCCGGCTTTCCGTAGCAGCGTCTTGTTGTAGTAGAGCAGTTGGCTGGAGGTCTGGTACGGCATCGCGACGAGCTTGCCGTCGCTGGTCGCGGCCTCCAGGGACATCTTGTCCACCTGGCCGGACAGGCCGGGGAACAGCGAGGACAGGTCGGCCAGCCAGCCGCGTACCCGGTAGGCGTCGGTGCGGGGCATGTCGACGTCGAACAGGTCCAGGGTGCTGTCCTGCCGGCTCAGCCTGGTGCTGAGCACGCTGTTGAACTGGTCGAACGGTACGGACTGGTAGTCCACGGTGATGGTGGGGTGCGCCTTGTGGAAGGCGGCGAGGACCGGCTTGATGTCGTCCGCGGAGTAGGCGGAACCGGCGTAGGTGATGGTGACCGGACTCGCCGGATCCTTGAGCTGCCCGGCGGCGGTCAGCCCGGCGGGCTGCGCGGTGGATGTGGTGCCGGAGCCGCAGCCTGCGGCGAGCAGGGCGGTGGCGCCGACGGCCGCCATCGCGGTGAACGACCTACGGGTGAGCGGTTGGTGAGCGAAGTGCTCCGCGGCGTCCGTCACCCGGCCGGTGAACCTCCCGGTGCGGAAGTCGCCCTCGGGGGACCCGGTACGGATCTCGCCGCTGGGGAACCCGGTGCGGAATTCTCCCGCGCGGAGCCTCTTGTCGGGCGGCGGCACCGCACGCGGTCCCGGGACAGGCGCTCTCTGGGAGCGGGAATGCTTCATGACGGTCCTCTCTGACGGTCATGGGAGGCGTGGAGTCACTCGCCGGCGGGGGCACTGGCCACGGCCCCGGTCACCCGGTCGAGGAACAGCCGGCCGAAGCCGGCGACGTCGGTGTCGACCGCCACCGAGGCGTTGGTGGGCCCGGGTGGCGGCGCGAGGGCCAGGCCGCGGTCGGCGATCACCAGGCCGCGGGCGAGTTCGCTGCCCGGGTCGGTGGCGACGTAGGCGCCCTCCCAGGTCAGCAGGGTGGGGTCGATGACCGCGGCGACGACCAGCGGATCGTGGAGGAAACAGGCGTCGCGATGCTCGGCGCGCAGCGGGAACGCCTTGGCGAGGAAGTCGATCCAGGCCAGCGCGCATTCGCCGGCCCAGCGGCCGAAGGCGTCGCCGCCCCGCAGTACGGCGGCGTCGGCGCGGGTGAGCCGTACCCGCGAAGTCTGGTCGATACCGACCATGCGCAGCTTGGCTCCGCTGGTCAGCACCATGGCCAGGGCCTCGGGGTCGACGTAGGCGTTGAAGTCCCCGACGACGGTGATGTTCTGTGCGTAGCCGGTGGCGGAACCCGCCATCATCACGATCTCGGCGACGTTGTCGGCGAAGGCCGGGTCCAGGCGCAGCGCGAGCGCCAGGTTGGTCATGGGTCCGATGGCCACCACGGTGATCTCGCCGGGGTGGGCGGCGGTGATGTCGACGAGGAACTGTGCGGCGCTCTGCGGGCTGGTGGGGCCCCGCCGTTCGGCCGGTGCGGTACGGGCCACGGGCCGGTCGCCGATCACGTCGTCGAACAGCGCCCGGACCGGGGCCATGTCGCGCAGCAGCGGGCGGTCGGCGCCGCGCAGCACCGGCAGATCGGGGTGTCCCATCCGTTCGGTCAGCCGGCGTGCCACGTCGACGCCGGCGTCGACCTCCACGTTGCCGTTGACGACGGTCAGCCCTTCGACCTGGAGTTCCGGCGAGCGCAGCGCCAGGGCGATGGCCAGGCCGTCGTCGATGTCGGAGCCGGGCTCTCCCAGCCCGGGGTCGGTGTCGATAACGATCCTGCGGGCGGCGGTCATGAGGCCACCTCCTGTTCGGGTGCGGCGGATGAGCTTGCGGATGTGGGCGCGGATCCCGTACGGCGCGGTCCGGCGTCGTCGTGGGTGGCGCTTTCATGGCCGGCCGGTACGTCAGCCGTGTCCGCGTGAACGGTCCCGTCACCGACCGGGGGTTCGGCGCCCTCGTCAGTCGTACGTTCCAACGCGACGCGCACCACGTCCGTACGCCGTGCCAGCTCGGCGACGGTGATCCCGTCGAAGCCGCGGACGGCGCTGCGGACCACGCCCCCGGTCGGCGCCACCAGGCGCTCGGGGATCGCGGCGGACCCGTGCAGTGCGCCAAAGACGCTGCCGACGGTCGCCGCGGTGGAGTCGGTGTCGCGGCCGGCCCGTACCGCCAGGGCGATGCTGCGGACGAAGTCGCCCTCGCCCCACAGCAGCGCGGCGCTGATGGTGGCCGCGTTGTGCAGGGTGTGGACCCAGTTGTAGGCGCCGAGGGTCCGCTCGATCCAGGACAGCGCCTCTTCGGCGGTCGCGCCCTGCTCGGCAAGACCCAGCAGTTCCGCCTGACTCGCGTGGAGCCGCGAGCCGACCGGTACCGCGGCCAGCGCGCTGCGCAGAGCGGGAAGTGGACCGTCCGCGGTGAGGGCCGCCGCGACCAGCGCCGCCGCCCACATCGCGCCGTAGATGCCGTTGCCGGTGTGCGACAGGACCGCGTCGGTGAGCGCGAGGCGGGCCGCGGCCCGGGGGCGGCCGGGGTGGATGTAGCCGTAGGCGTCGGTACGGATCAGTGCCCCGATCCACTCCCGGTACGGGTTGTCGACGGTGGCGGTCAGCGGCGGCAGGTGGCCGGTGACGAGGTTGCGGTACGCGGCGCGCTCGGCGGTGAAGGTCTGGGTGAAAGGGATGCGATCCAGCCACTCGCGGGCGATGTCCTCGGTGGTCAGCCGGTGCCCGTAGGTCTCCAGCAGGTGCAGGCCGAGAATCGTCCAGTCCAGGTCGTCGTCGCGCGGGACGGCGTCGAACCGGCCGGCTGCCGCATCCGGCGCGGATTCGTGCAGGTGGCTGACGCCTTCGGGCAGCGTCTCCAGCAGCGGTACGTACCCGGTCTGCGGCCATTGCCCGACCGCCCGCAGGTAGATGCCGACCTCGGTGCCGGTCAGGCCCTCGACGGGCTTGCCCATGGTGTTGCCGACGCAGCGGCCCAGCCAGGCGCCGGCTGTCCGGTCGGGCACGTCGGCCGGAGCCGGTCCTGTCCGGTCGACGGCCGGTTCGGGCGGCAGCGCGGCCCACACGGCGGACGGTTCGGACGGCTCGTCGTAGGGCCAGTCCGCGGCGCGGGGGAGGGCGGCCAGTCGGGTTCGGATCCCCGACAGCGCCGCGTCGTCGGACCGCGCGGCGGCGGCGCGGGCCTCGGCCAGCAGGCCGCTCGCGTCGTAGCCGGAGCCGGCGAGTTGTTCGGCCTCGTCGGGGACGAGGTCGCGGGGATCGAGTACGTCGTGCACGTGCGGGGCTCCTCAGGCTGATTCGCGGATGACGAGGTTGTGCTGGACCAGGACCCTGCGGGCGGTGCCGGCCGGATCGGCTATCCGGGCCAGCAGTTGTTCGCCCGCCACCCGTCCGATCTCCTGTGCCGGTACGCGCACGGTCGTCAGGGACGGGCTGACCAGGCTCGCGGCGTCGATGTCGTCGACGCCGATCACGGCCACGTCGGTGGGGACGGCCAGGCCCAGCGCGCGGGCCGCGTCCAGGGCGCCGATCGCCATCAGGTCGTTCGCGCAGAACACGGCGGTGGGCGGGCGGGGCTGGTCCATCAGGGCGGCCATCCCCTTCGCGCCGGACTCCCGGGTCCAGTCGCCCACGGCCTCGGCGGCCCGCAGCGGCCGCAGCCCGTGGGCGCGCAGCGCCTCTCGGTAGCCGTGCAGACGGCTGGAGCCGGGTGCGGTACGCGGTGGGCCGGAGATGATGCCGAGGTGGCGGTGGCCCTTCTCGTACAGGTACGCCACCGCGTCCGCGGCGATCCTCTCGTCGTCGGAGGACACCACGTCGGTGGAGGTGCCGTGGCGGGGTGCGCCGACGGTGACCACATGGGCCCCGGACGCCCGCAGCGGCTCCAGTTGCCGGTCGGACACGTCGACCGCGGCGACCACGACACCGTCCACTCGGCGTTGCACGGCCTCGCCGAGGAAGGCGTCGACCGGTGGAGCGCCGGTGCCCACGTCGGCCAGCAGGACGACATGGCCGCGTTCGGCGACCGCCTGCTGCAGACCGCGGGCCAGCGCCGGATAGAACGGGTTGGTCAGGTCCTGCACGACCAGGGCGATGGTCCGGCTGCGCCGGCCGGTCAGGCCCGCGGCGAAGAAGTTCTGCTGGAAGCCCAGTTCCTCGATGACCCGGGTGACCTTGCGGTGGGTCGCTTCGGACACCGGGCGTCGGCCGGACAGGACGTGCGAGACGGTGGTCTTGCTGACTCCGGCTCGCTCGGCGACGTCGGAGATCGTGGGCGGTCCCTTGACGGGTTCTCTGGCCGTGCCTTCATGCAACCCGGTTTGCGCACGCCTCCTCTTGGGGGCACTGTCTGCGTCGTTCACGTGCACTCCTTGATTACAAACCGGTTTGCGTGACGTTTCGGTCAGCCTCCGCCATGACTGGGCCGCAGTCAAGACCCTGGGTGGCCGGAATTCATCCCTGCCGTTCGGCGGCACGTTCGGCGGCACCTTCGGCCCGGGACACCGGTCCGCACCACGCCGAGGGCGATTGTTAGCCTTGGTTGTGATCGGTTTCCCTGTACCCGCACCCGGCCCTGGCGCCGTCCCCGGCCAAGGCTCGTGATGAGCGTCGGCGGCTCCTTCCCGCTCGGTGCCGCGACCACGCTCGCCGAACTCGCCCGGGATCCACATCCGCGACTGGCGTTGCTCCGTGCGCGGGAGCCCGTGTCCTGGCTGCCCGAGCTGGACGGCTGGCTGGTGACCCGGCGCGACCTCGCGCTGAGCGTGATGCGGGACGACACGACGTTCACCGTCGACGACCCCCGGTTCTCCACCGCACAGGTCGTCGGCGCGAGCATGCTGTCCCTGGACGGTGACCAGCACGCCCGCCACCGAGAGCCCTTCACCGCACCCTTCCGCCCCCGGGAAGTACGTGACGGCTTCGCCTCGTTCATCGAGCGGGAGACCGACCGGCTCATCACCGCACTGGAACCGGCGGGCGCCGTCGAACTACGACGTGCCTTCGCCGGCCCGCTCGCCGTCGCCGTCGTGACCGAGGCACTCGGACTGGTCGGCACCACCGCGGCCACGGTCCTTGCCTGGTACGACTCGATCGTGCGCGCGGTTTCCGACATCACCGCCGGACACGAGGCGGGGACCGCCGGCGCCGCGGCGTACGCGGAGCTGCGGGCCGCCGTGGAAGCCACCGTCGCGGACCGGGGCGCATCGTCGCTCCTCGGCTCCGCCGCCGGGCAACTGACGGTGCCCGAAGTGGCGTCCAATGCCGCGGTGCTGATGTTCGGAGGCATCGAGACCACCGAGGCGATGATCACCAACGCGCTGCTGCACCTGCTGCAACGCCCCGACCAACTCGCTCTCGTCCAGGCCGACTTCGGCCTGCTGGACGGCGCGATCGAGGAATCCCTGCGCCTCGAACCCGGTGCGGCGGTCGTCGACCGCTACGCCACCTGTGACACCGTCCTCGGCCCCGCCACGATCCGCCGCGGCGACCTGGTCACCGTCTCCCTGACCGGCGCCAACCGCGACCCGGACGTCTTCCCCGACCCCGACCGCTTCGACGTCCGCCGCGAGAACGCGCGTCTCCAACTGGCCTTCGCACACGGCCCTCACTACTGCCTCGCCGCGCACCTCGCCCGCCTGGAGACCCGCATCGCCCTCCAGCGCCTTCTCGAGCGCCTCCCCGCCCTGCGCCTCGACCCGGACCGCCCCACCGCCGCGATCGGCTTGGTCTTCCGCAAGCCCTCCACTCTGCATGTGCTGTGGGACAGTCCTGCCTGAGTGCCCTCCAGGCGTCGCGGCTGATTCCTTCGGAAGCCTAGAGATCGAGCGTCAGTACCGGAGAGTCCGACCGGCTCACGCAGATCATCATCGTTGTGGCGGTGGGACGCTCGGACGGATCGATCACCGTGTCCCGGTGATCGGGAAGTCCGGCTGTCACCCGTGTCTCGCAAGTGCCGCAGTAGCCCTCCTCGCAGGAATAGGGCACGTCCGGCAGTTTCTCCCGGACGACCTCCAGTACCGAGCGGTCGGCGGGCACTGTCATCCGTAGCCCCGAACGAGCGAGCACCACCTCGAACTCACCGCTCTGCAAACCGGATTGATCCAGGGGCCCGGAGGCGGCCGTGGCGAAGCGCTCCAGGTACGGGGTCCGGGGCGGGTCGGCCGCGCGGCACAGGGCCGTCACCGCGTCGAGCATCGGCTGCGGGCCGCAGGCGTAGACGGCGTGGGCGGGCGGGGTGGCGGCGAGCTCGGCCGCCAGGTCCGGCAGCCCCGCCTCGTCCTGGGGCACCAACAGCACCCGGTCCCCGCCCAGTGCCACGAGCTCCGCCGCGTAAGCCAGACGTGACCGGTCGCGGGCGCCCATGACCAGCCGCCAGGGCAGGCCGCGTGCGTTGAGCTCGCGGGCCATCGGCAACAGCGGGGTCACGCCGATGCCGCCGGCCAGCAGCAGGTAGCCCGCCGCGGGTACCAGGGGGAAGCGATTGACCGGCCCGGCAACCTCCAACTCCCGCCCCACGAGCGCGGTGTCGTGGATCTCCCGCGACCCGCCGCGCCCGTCGGGCACCCGATGGACGGCGACCGTCCACGCCTCGCTGTCCGCCGGGTCTCCGCACAGCGAGTAGGACCGCCGCAACCCCGACGGCAGGGCCATCTCCACGTGCGCCCCCGGTGCCCACGACGGCAGGGCGCCGCCGCCGGGCCGGGTCAGCCGTAGCTCCACCACGCCGCGGGCAACCCATCGGGCCTGCCGGACCAGGAGTCGTACGGTGCCCGGCGCGATCACGGGCACTGCGTCGGAACACTCGGCGGGCTCAGAAGACACCGAAGTACTCTCGCTGTTCCCAGTCGGTGACCTCTTGGTCGAAGCGGGCGATTTCGGCGCGCTTGATGCTCGTGAAGTAGGCCACGAAGTCCTTGCCGAGGCGGTCCGCCAGCACCTCGTCCGCCTCCAGCGCGGTGAGGGCCTCGCCCAGTGAGCGGGGCAGCGGCTCCGCCCGGGTGGCGTACGGTTCGTCGGCCGCGGGACCTGGGTCGAGGCCGCCGGCCACTCCGTCGAGCCCGGCGGCGAGCTGGGAGGCGAGGTAGAGGTAGGGATTGGCCGCGGGCTCCCCGATCCGGTTCTCCAGCCGCGTCGATGACGGTCCGTCACCCAGTACACGCACCATCGCCCCGCGGTTGTCGCGCCCCCACACCGCACGGTCGGGGGCCAGCGACAACGAGCGGAAGCGCTTGAAGCCGTTGAGGGTGGGTGTGGAGAACGCGCTCGTGGCCCGCGCGTGCCGCAGCAGTCCGCCGAGGAAGGCGGTTCCGTACGGCGACAGCCGCGGGCCGGATGCGACGCGGTCGCCGGAAGCCTCGGGGGCGAAGCCCTCTACGGATTCTCCGTTGTCCTCCCTGGCGAAGATGCCCGTGCCGTCCCGCAGCATGCTCTGGTGCAGGTGCCATCCGCTGGAGAAGACTCCGGGGAGATGGGGGCGGCACATGAAGGTGGCGTGGTGGCCGTGGCGGGCGGCGACCTGCTTGACGGCGCTGCGCAGCAGCACCATCGCGTCGGCCGTGCCCAGCCCGTCGGCGGGCTGGAGAGTCAGCTCCACCTGGCTCGGGCCGAACTCGACCTCCATGCTGCGCAGCGGCAGCCCCAGGCCCTCGATGTTCGAGCGGAGGATGTCGAGGATGGGGTCGAGTTCGTCGTACCGCAGCTCACTCAGATACTGGTGGCCGTGGTTGAGCATGCCGACCTCGGGCGCGACGCCCGGCTGGCCGAGGTCGCCGGGGCCCAGGCGGGGGTCGGCGAGCCGGAAGAGGTGGAACTCCACTTCCAGGCCGGTGCGGTAGGTCAGGCCGTCGGCCTGGTCGAGGACCGTGCGCAGCAGCCCGCGTGTGCACAGGGGGACCGGCGCTCCGGAGGTGAAGCGCAGGTCGCACAGCAGCCAGCCGGTCCCCGGCGACCAGGGCAGCATCCGGAAGGTTCCCGGGTCGGGCACCATCACCATGTCGGCGGCGCCGCGCAGTTCGGGTAGCCCGAGCGGCGTCTCCTTGGTGAACAGCGGGAACACGGTCCGCCCCGAGGTGTCCTTGGCGAGCAGGGACGAGGCGATGCCGGTGCCCTCGCGCAGCACGTTGGGCAGTTCGCCCACGGTGACGGTCTTGCCGCGCAGCAGCCCGTGCTGGTCGGCGAAGACCACCCGTACCACCGTCATCTCGCCGGATTCGGCGCGAGCGCGTATCTCGCTTGCCGCGGCGGTCTGTTCGGCGGTCCACAGGCCGTGGCGTTCGATGAATCCCACGCCGCTCAGCCGTCCGTTTCCAGAGGGTGCGCCCAACTGCTTTCGGCGCGCTGCTTGGCGGTGGCGGTCGTCCAGTGCTCCTGCCAGCCGTCCGTGGGGCCGATGCCGTCGAGGGTGACCGGGCCCTGGACCCGCGCGGCCTCCTTGGGAGGCAGCACCAGGGGCGGGTCCTCGCCGCGCTCGACGGCGGAGATGGCCTCGCCGAGCATGCGGCGGTACATCACGATGACCTTGTCGGAGCGGCCCAGGTGCTCGCGGGTGCGGTCCTGGATGGCGCCCTGCCCCTCCACCGCCCACTGGTCGTGCACGTTGATGTCGGTGCCGAGACCGGTGTACGTCGTCGTCAGTTGCTCCGCCGGGTCGTAGCCGTAGTTGTTCGCGCGGCCGAAGCGCGGCCGGTAGTCGGGCAGGGTGACCGCGCCGACCCGCTGCCGGCGCATTTCCTCCTGGTCCACCGGACCTCCGACACTGCTGAACAGGGCGTACCAGTAGCAGGAGTTGTCGTCGATGGGCACGTGCCACTGGGTGATCGCCGTCTCCGCGTCGAGCGGGATGTGGAAGGCGTGCGGAAGGACCTGGTGGGTGATGCGGACATGGGTGCGGCTGCCGTCCATCGGCAGGCCCTGGGTGTCGGTGCCGTCGAGGGTGCGCAGAGCGGTGATGCGGATGCCGTACGGGGTACGGGTGGCGCCGATGTCGGGCCTGCCGTACTCGCGCAGGATCTTCGTCATCGGCAGGTCGGTGCCCTGCGAGGCGGCGCGGAACTGCTTGCCATAGCTGTCCTCGGGATCCTCGTCCTGGAAGAAGCGGTGGAGGTAGGAGGCGTGGGCCGGGTCGATGCCGACTTCCAGGGCCTGGAGCCAGTTGCACTCCAACAGGCCCTTCCAGGCGAAGGTGTGGTCGGCGGGCGCCCGGAAGCAGTCCAGGGCGGGCAGTTCGGGCGGTTCGCCGGGGCCGAGGTAGCCCCAGAAGATCCCGTTGATCTCGCGCACCGGGTAACTGCCCAGCCTGACGCGTGACTTGAGGGGACTGTCGGCCGGCTCGGCGGGCGTGTCCAGACAGGAGCCGTCGCGGCCGAAGAGCCAGCCGTGGAAGCAGCAGCGCAGTCCGCCGTCCTCCAGCCGGCCGTGCGCCAGGTCGGCACCGCGGTGCGGGCAGCCGCGGTCGACCAGGCCGAGTTCGCCGCTGTCGTCGCGGAACAGCACCAGGTCCTGACCCATCACCTTGGGCGCCACCAGGGGCCGTACGCCGTCGAGTTCCTCGCTGAGAGCTATGGGTTGCCAGTAGCGGCGCATCCATTCACCGGCCGGGGTGCCGGGGCCGGTTCGGGTGAGCCGCTCGTTCTCTTCCTCGCGCATGGGACGCCTTTCTGTCGATGGGAGGAGCCGTGAGTCGGGTTCACCCGCAGCAGTGGTCCGGAGCCGCCGCCGCGGGCCGTGGCGCATGGCAGGAGACGGGCGCCGGCACGTCGAGGGCCGGATTGCGGTCGAAGAACCCGTCGGGCTCAAGGCGCAACCGCGCCCTGGCCACCGGCATCACCGGCCACTCCTCGGGGCGCGGGAAGTGATGCGAGCCGACCGTGGCCCACAGCACCAGGTCCGTGCCGTCCAGCGAGCGGTCCTCCTCCTGCCACTTGTGCACGCCGTCGGCGCCCGGCTCGGCCTGGTTGGGGTACTCCCCGGCGACGAACCGCCGGTCCGGGTCGTAGGCGGTCGCCCACAACTGCCGCCCCACGAATGGGGCTCGGCGTGCGCACACGCTGTCCTCCCGTACCGGCAGCACCGCCGTGTTCTCCAAATGCACCCGGTAGGCGGTCGGTTCGCCCATCCGGTTGCGGGCCTCGGTGCTCTCCACCCGCCAGTGCAGCGCGCGCGACGGGTCGGTGCGCCGGCCGCCCTCGGCCTCGCTGAGGATCGAACGGTGCACCGTACGGGCGGCGTTGCCGTACGGGTCGAGCTCAGGGTCGGTCTCGTGCTCGGCGGTGACCTCGACGAGCCGGTTGCGGGAGCCGTCCACCGCCATGTCGAGGCGGACGCTGAAGAAGTGCTGATGGTTGGTGACCGCGACGTTCGGGGCGACCCGCCGGGCGTACGGGGTCTCCTCGCCCTCCGCCACACCGGTGGCGGAGAGGATGCCGGTCATCTTGATCTCCAGCATCACCGAACCGTCCTGGTACAGCGCCCAGTAGAAGCCATAGTCGTAGTTGGCGACCGTGGCGAACGCGGAGATGATCAGCCGGCGCGAGCGGCGTACCTCGGTGCGGCCGGAGCGGCCGTCGTGGTGTTTCCAGAGGATGCCGTCGTCCTCCTCGTGCACGCAGACGGCGTTCGGGATGAGCCGGGGGACACCGTCGCCGCCGAGGACCGCGGCGTCGAAGTACTGGATGACGCCCAGACAGTCGCAGCCCAGGGCAAGGGAGTTGGTGAGCGGGCCCGCGCCGTACTCGCCCCAGTCGAAGAAGTTCTTGCGGTACTGCGTGGAAGCGGTGTCGAAGTAAGGGACGTACATCTCGTTGACCGCGGCACGCCGGATCACCTGCCGTGGGCCCCGGCCCGCCGCGTCGAAGGACAGGTCGTGCAGCACCAGTCCTTCGCGGTGGCTGAAGCCGACCCGCACCGACCACCCCTGCCAGTCGATCCGCTGACCGGTGACGGTGAAGCTCGGCCCCTGCGCCTGGACGACCTCCAGCGGCCTGAGGCCCGGACGCTCGGGCACCACCCCGGCGGCGAAGACCCCGGACTCCTCCGACAGCGGGACCAAGCCGTGGTCCTCGATGTGCAGAACCTCCATGGTCTCCATGTCGATGATCGGCACCACGCCCTGCACCGGGCGGGCATAGCCGTTGTCGTCCTCGGAGGTGCGGTGCCAGACACTGCCCCAGGTCAGCCGGCGGCCCGCGTACTCGGGCGGTTCGAAGCCGCCGATCGACTCCGGGTCCACCATCACCAGTGACACGTCACGGATGCCGCGCAGCGCCAGTGCTTCCCGGAAGCGCGGGTCCGCCCGGCACACGGCGGCCGCCTGCCGGGCCTCCTCGGAGGAACAGCCCGGACTGCGCACGTCGAGCTCACGCCAGGCGGTGCTCCGCGGCTTGTCGCCCAGTTCGAGGCCGACCTCGTAGGCGATACGTGCGGAGGGGCAGAGCACGACCCCGCGGGCCCGCCGGGTCTCGCCGGGGGCGGCTCCGCGTGCATGGTCCTCGTCGAGGGTCACGCCCCAGAAGCGGGCGTCCTCGGTGACCCGGTCGTCGGCCCTCAACACCTTTGCGGCGACGGCCAGTTCGGCGAGGGTGAGCGGGTCCAGCGGATGCGGTGCCTCGGCAGGTACGGGTTCGGGGGCGAGGGTGCTCACAGCGGGTTTCCTTCCGGGGTGTGGTGCGTGGTTCCGCCGTCGGCGCGCGGATCGGCCGCGCCGTCCAGCCGGCCGTCCGCGGTCAGCCGTACGGCCTGGGTGTGCCCGGCGAGATCGGTGCGGCCGGTCGTGACGACGACCGGCAGTCCCGACGGGAACGCGGTCGTGGCGACGCCGGCCGATTCACCCGACGGGAACGCGGCCGGTACCGACCGAGGCTCCGCCAGCAGGGTCTGTGTCTCGTGGCCGATGTCGCGGGCGCCGGTCACCCAGCGCGGACGGTCCAGCACAGCGGCGGGGTCGGCGGTCGGATCCATCAGTTCGGGCACGGTCTGGGCGAGGATCTGCGGCTGGGCCCGGCCGCCCTGGCAGCCGGCCGCGAGCAGGAGATCGTCGGACCGTCCGAGCACGGGACACAGGGTGTGCGGCGGCCGCAACCCGGGGCCGATGAGGGCCGGATGACCGGGCCGCAGGCTGAACGCCGAACCCCGGTTGTGCAGCACGATGCCGGTGTCCGGATCGCAGATGCCGGAGCCGAAGGTCTGGTAGACGCTCTGGACCAGGGAGACGGCCAGTCCGGTCGAGTCCACGGCGGTGATCGCGACAGTGTCCCCGGCGGGCCGGAAGGGCGGTTTCGGCGGCTGGGCACCGGCGAGTGGAGCCGGCCTCAGCAGTCCGTCCAGATCGGGTGCGCCGCCGCGTGGATCGCCCAGCAGCCGGTCACGGGCCGCCGAGGCGTCCAGGCAGCGGGCGACCAGGACGCCGGTCCGCTCCGGCTCGGAGAGCTTCGCAGCGGCGGTCGCGGCCTCCAGCAGGGCCAGCAGGCTCGCGCCCTGGCTGGGCGGGGGCGCGGCCCACCAGCGGGTACCGGCCGCGTCGAGCACCAACGCCTCGACGCTCTCCGCGTGGTGGGCCGCGAGGTCGCTCGCGGTGAGCGGGCTGCCGGCCCGGCGCAGCCCGTCCGCCAACGCCTCCGCGACCGCTCCCCGGTAGAAGGACGACGGATCGTCCGCGAGTGCGCGCAGTACGGCGGCCAGGCGCGGCTGCGGAAGAGGGGCGCTCTCGTCCAGCGGCGCCCCGTCGGCGCCGGTCAGCAGGGTGGTGAGCCCGGGATCCATGGCGATCTGCGCGACCCGTTCACGCGCGGCGCGGGCCAGACCCGCCGAGACGGTGGCACCCTCCTGTGCCAGTATGGCGGCGTCCAGCAGGGCGGCGGCCAGGGCACCGGGAGTGCCGTGTGCCTCCGCGAGCGCGGTCCAGCCCGCCACCACGCCCGGCACGGTCACCGTCTGCGGGCCCTGCGCGGGCATGCGTTCGTCCGCGGCGCGCAGCGCGTCGACGTCCACGTCGTGCGCGGCGGCGCCCGCCGACAGCACCGCCCGCACCGTGCCGTCGGGGGAGTGGACGAGAGCGATCAAGTCGCCGCCCAGGGAGCACTGGTGGGGATAGACGACGGTGAGGGCGGCCGCCGCCGCCAAGGCCGCGTCCACCGCGTTGCCGCCCCGCTCCGCCGCCTGCCGGGCGGCTGTCAGCGCCGCCGGGTGCGGTGCGGCCAGGATCAGCCGGGGGGCGGTGGTCACGCCTCGTCCCTCGGCCATAGCACCGTGCGCGAAGGGGCGGCCTCGGCGCCCTGCAACGGCAGGGGGAGGGAGAGCATGTCGTAGACGCCGGCCGGTGTGTGCAACAGATCGACCACTTCCAGGATCAACACATCCGCGCCGCACAGCAGTTGATGGGTCTCCCAGTGGGTGGTGTAGGCGACGGCCTCTATGCTCAGGTAGTCGATGCCCGCGGTGCGCACCCCTGCCTCGATGAGACGCTCCGCGCCGTCCGGGGCCAGTCCGACCCACTGTCGGGCCTTCCACGGGCTGCGCAGTACGCCCTCAGAGTTGCTGGTGCGCAGCAGCACCCGTTCCTCGTCGCCGAGGCCGGCCGAGTCCAGGTCGGCGGCGGTGATCTGCTCCTTCACATGGGTGAGGTCCAGCACCCGTGCGGTGCCGTTGAGCGCGGACAGGTCGAGCCGGTCGACCGTCTTTCCGCCGTCGATGAAGTGGGCGGGGGCGTCGATATGGGTGCCGGTGTGCGCGCCGATGCGCCAGCGGCTGACGTTGGAGGGGTCGCCGGCGGTGCGGGACTCGACGATCTCCACCTCGGGGCGGCGGCCCCAGTGCAGCATGCCGGGGTGGATCGGGACGGACACGTCGATGGCCTTGGTGAAATCAAGAGTCATGCATTGCTCCCATTGGATGCGGATATCATGGAAGTGGATCCAAAATAGAATCGCCGTGGACGCCGGCTACCGCGTGGCAAACTGCTCCACCACCGCGCACCCTCCGACCGACCCCGAGAAGGGCTTGACCGACTCCGATGACCCCCCAGACTGACGACGGCCCCCTCGTCGACGACATCGCGGCCCGTATCCGCGCGCGGATCATGAACGGTGAGCTGGCGATCGGCAAACCCCTGCGCCAGGCGGCGCTGGCCACCGAGTTCGGGGTCAGCCGTACGCCGGTGCGCGAGGCGCTGCGTCAGCTTCAGAACGGCGGGCTGATCGAGATGCAGCCCAACCGCGGCGCGGTGGTCCGGGTGCCCGCTCCCTGGGAGGTGCGCCAGGCGTACGAGGTGCGCGCCGAGTTGGAGGGCCTGGCCGCCCGGCGTGCCGCCTCGCGTGTGACGGAGC
Source organism: Streptomyces sp. NPDC093544 (assembly GCF_040683495.1). Classification (NCBI taxonomy): domain Bacteria; kingdom Bacillati; phylum Actinomycetota; class Actinomycetes; order Kitasatosporales; family Streptomycetaceae; genus Streptomyces; species Streptomyces sp. NPDC093544. Next base: position 126,986 of record NZ_JBFBEA010000020.1, read on the forward strand.
GGCATCTCAGCACGCTGCGCGAGCACAACGCCGTCCTGCGCGAGGCCGCCGAGCAGGCGGCCGGTGGCAGTCCCGCCACCACCGCTGCCAACGACTGCTTCCACACGGTCGTCTGTGAGGCGGCCGACAACCCGTGGCTGAGCCGGATGATCGACCGGATCAACGAGACCTTTCCGCGCAACGTCTCCTCGCTCGCCCTCGCCGGCGACGAGCGCCACCGGAAGCTGAACATCCGCGAACACGACGCGCTCATCGAGGCGTTGACCGCCCACGATGCGGACCGCGCGCAGGAGGTCATGCGCGAGCACGTCATCAGCGCGGGCGAACATCTGACGGCCTGGTACGAGCGCCGCTCGCAGACCGTCTTCCACGGCTGAGCGGATTCCGGGTGACCCGGTGGCGTGATTCACCAGGCGCCCCCGGGAAAGAGCAGGGCCGGGGACAGGAAGTCCAGGTCCGGGCGGGCGGTCCCGCACACGAGATCGGCCAGTGCCTCGCCGAGCGCCGGACCGAACTTGAAACCGTGTCCCGAGCAGGCCGACGCCACCATTACCTGCGGCAGGCCCGGTATTTCGCCGACCACGAAACGCCGGTCGGCCGTGTTCGTGTAGAGGCATGTCAGGCTCTCGGTCACCGCACCGGCCCCGGGCAGCACCTGGGCCACGGCCTCGGCGAGCAGGGCGAGTTCGGCCCCGGTCGCCGCGGGACGGGCCGAGTCCGGATCCCAGGCGGGGCCGCTGTCCAGGCCCGCCTTGAGGCCACGGCCGTCGGCCGCCGGGAACCCGTACAGCAGCCCCTGCGGCAGATCCACCGAGAAGCTGCCCAGACCTGACCGGCCCAGCGGCCCCGCAGGATCGGCGGCGAAATAGGCGTTGACGATACGAGTGACCGTCAGATGCGGTGCCAGCGACGGGACTTGGGCCGCCGTCCAGGGGCCGGTGCACAGCAGCAGACGCCGGGTGCGCAGCACTGTGCCCGGGGTGCGCACCACCACCTGGTCGCCGTCCGGCTCCCAGCCGATGACCGGGGTGCCGTCCGAGATGGCGGCTCCTGACCGTTCGGCCAGGGCGAGTTGGGCCCGAAGGGCCTCCTGTACGTCGATGATCCCGGCCCGAGGGTCGTGTACCGCACCGAACCCGGCGGGCAGCCGCAGCCCCGGGAAGATCCGCGCGGCCTCCTCGGCACCGACCTGCCGGCAGCCCGGGCCGCGCAGCGGGTCGGGGCGGTCCAGCGGTGCCGCGTACAACCCCCCGGTGACGTCGACCAGTTGGGTCTTGGAGGCGTGCTCCAGCTCCTCCCAGGCCTGGTATGCGGTGTCCACCAGACCGTCCCAGTCGGGGTGGGGATAGGCACGCCGGATCATCCGGGTCGCACCGTGCGAGGACCCCAGGTCGTGGCCCAGGGCGTACTGCTCCAGGCCCAGGACGTCGAGCCCGCGCGCTGCCAGCCCGCGCAGGGCGGCACCTCCGTGCACGCCGAGACCGACCACGATCGCGTCGCGGATCCGGGAGTCGGGGGTCGGGGCGCGACGCACGGGGGTGAGCACGGCGTCGGCGCCGGCGCCGATGAGGATTCCGGACTGCTCCTGAGACAAAGGCGGTTCGGGCGCCGAGGGTGTGGCGCCGGACCCGGATGCGGACGGCGCGGCGTCGAGCCGGGGAGCGGAGGTCGTGGTGCCCGGCCGGCTCGCTGTGTCGGATGCCCGCGGTGTACGCCCGGTGGGCATGGCGCCGGACGGGCGTCGCTCCTTCACCGAGTCCCCGGCCGTACTCCGCGGGCGGGCGGTCTCACGCACGGCCTCGACCAGAGCGTCCACGTCCGCATCGTCGTTGTAGACGTGCACCGAGGCCCGTACCACCTTGGTCAGGCCCCGGGGATCCATGTCCCAGCGGCCGTGCGCCGCCGGCACCGCGATCAAATGGACCCGGCGACGGGCGAGTTCACGCTGTACGTCGGTCGCGTCCAGCCCGTCGACCACGAAGGTGACGATGGCTCCGTCCGCGGCCGGCGGGTCGGTGATCTGTACGCCCGGGACGGCGGCGAGGCGTTCGCGCAGCGCGGCGGCGACCGTCGCCAGATGCCGGGCCACGGTGTCGACGCCCAGGGCGCTGAGGTCGGCCAGCGCGGCACCCAGGCCCAGGCGCAGGGCGTGCGCGGCCTCCCACAACTCGAACCGCTTGGCGTCCGGGACCAGTTCCCAGCTCCGTTCGGCGATCCACCGGGCGCCCCGGACGTCGGGCGCCTCGGGGATGAGACGGTCCAGGAGAGGGCGGCGCACCGCGAGCAGTCCGGTGCCGCGCGGGGCCCGCAGGAACTTGCGGCCGGTCCCGATGAGCAGGTCGCAGCCGATGGCGGCCATGTCGACCGGCAACTGGCCGAGCGACTGCGTCGCGTCCAGCAGGAAGGGCACTCCGTGGGCCTGGGTCAACGCACCGATTCCGGCGGCGGGTTCGACAAGACCCGAGGAGGTCGGCATATGGGCCGCGGTGACCAGGGCGGCGCGACCCGCGCGCAGCGCCGTCTCCAGGGCCCCCAGGTCCACCGCGCCGTCGGGCCCGTTCGGCAGCAGTTCGACGCGGACACCGTGGTCGCGTTCGGCCGACAGCAGTTGCAGGGCGCTGCTGACGTAGCTGGAGCGGGCGGCCAGCACCCGGTCACCGGGGCGGAGCCGCAGCGCGGACACCGCGCGCTGCCAGCCGGCCGTCGCGCTCTCGACGAGGGCGACCTCCTCCGGCCGGGCGCCGAGGAGGTCGGCGACGCGGGCGTAGACGGCTGACAGGGCCGGGGCGGCGTGCTGGGCGGCTTCGTAGCCCCCGGACAGGCTCTCCGCCCGGAAGTGCTCGATCACCGCCTCGACCGTTCCGGTGGCGGGGAGTGCGGCGCCGGCGGCGTTGAAGTGGTGGCCGGTGAAGGAGCCCGGCGTGCGGGTGCGTTCGGCCGCGACGTTCAGCGGGCGAGTCTGCGGCGCGAGGGGCGGTGACGCGGGGTGCGAGGAGGCGGTCCGGGTCGTCACGGGGGCGCTCACAGGGCGATCGTGATGCTTTTGAGCTCGGTGAACCCGTCGACAGCGGCGTCGCCGAGGTCTCTGCCGAGGCCTGACTGTTTCATCCCGCCGAAGGCCACGGCGGGATCGAACTCGTTGTACGTGTTGACCCACACCGTGCCCGCCTCCAGTGCGGCGGCGGTGCGGTGGGCGCGGGCCAGACTGCCGGTCCACACACCGGCGGCGAGTCCGTACTCGCTGTCGTTGGCCAGCGCTATCGCCTCCTCCTCGCTGTCGAAGGGGATGATCGTGGCGACCGGGCCGAAGATCTCCTCCCGGGCTATCCGCATGTCGGGGGTGACACCGGTGAACACCGTCGGCCGCACGAACCAGCCGGGCCCGGGCAGCGGTTCACCTCCCACGGCCATTTCGGCGCCCTCTGCGCGGCCCAGCTCGACGAAGCCGGTGACGCGGTCGTACTGCTCCTGGGACACCAGCGGACCGATGTTGATGCCGCCCTCCAGGCCGGGGCCGATCCGCAGCGCCTCCACGGCCGGCGCCAGCCGGTCCAGCAGCTCCTTCACGACCGTACGTTCCACCAGCAGCCTGCTCCCGGCGGTGCACATCTGCCCGGAGTGCCCGAAGACCGCGCGCACGGCGTTCGGGACCACGGTGTCCAGATCGGCGTCCGCGAACACGATGTTGGGGGACTTGCCGCCCAGTTCGAGGGTGAGCCGCTTCACGGTCGGCGCCGCCGCGGCCATGATCAGCCGTCCGACCTCGGTGGACCCGGTGAAGGACACCTTGGCGACGTCGGGATGGGCGACCAGCGCCGCACCCGTACGTCCATCACCCGTCACCACGTTGACCACCCCCTCGGGCACGCCCGCCTCCAGGCAGAGCGCGGCCAGCCGCAGCGCGGTGAGCGGGGTCTGCTCGGCCGGTTTGACCACGACAGTGCATCCGGCGGCGAGGGCCGGGGCGACCTTCCACGCGGCGATCATGAAGGGGAAGTTCCACGGCAGGACGGCGGCGACCACACCGACCGGCTCACGCACGCTGTAGACGTGCCGGTCGGGGGCGGCGGCGTGCACGGTGCCCGTCAGCCGGGTCGGGGTGCCGGCGTAGTGGCGGATGGCCTGCAGGCCCAGGTCCACGTCGCCGCGTGCCCGTTCGATGGCCTTGCCGTTGTCCAGGGTGTCCAGGACGGCCAGTTGTTCCGCGTCCCGCTCCACCAGGTCGGCGAGGCGCAGCAGTACGTCACGGCGTTGCCGGGGCGGGAGTCCGCGCCAGCGGCGGTCGCGGTGCGCTGCGGTTGCGGCGGCGACCGCGGCGGACACCTCCTCGGGGCCCGCCTGGGCGATGGAGGTGAGCTCTTTCCGGGTGGCCGGGTCGAGCACCGGGATCCGTTCCCGCGCGGTGCCCGTGGTCCAGGCGCCGCCTATGAGCATGGGCTCGCAGTCCGGCAGTCGGGGGATCGTGATGGTGGGGTCCAAGGGGTTCTCCTTCTGGGGGCCCGAGGGGGAGGGCGTACGCCGGCGGTCGCGATCCGGGCCTCAGGCCCGCAGCCCCGGACGATGAGCCGGATCGGGCCACGGCTCGCGGACCGCCGCGGAGACCGCCTTGGCGGTGGTGAGGACACAGCGGTCGAACTCCGCCTCGCCGTGCTTCGCGTCGGCGTCGGTCACGTCCCGGCCCCAGACGCCGGTCTCGCTGACCTGGTCCATGCGGTAGTCCCAGAAGGAGTCGACGTCGACATGGGAGGTGGCCCGATCCATCCGGACCAGCTTCGGCGCCAGATGCAGCATCACGGATGTCTCGAAGAAGTTGGCGTGCATCAACGCTCTTCCATAGGTGACGTGTCCGTCGACCTCGGGCCCCGGGTACATCGTCACGTACCCCAACGCCCGCACCCGGGCGTCCCGGTGACGGACCCTCAGCTTCTCGGCCGAGACGTCTAGCGCGCCGTTGTTCCAGATGTGCCCGTTGAGCAGGATGAACTGCCGTATCCCGGAGGCATACAGGGAGTCGATGACGTCCTCGACGACCGCGATCACGGTCTCCGGGCGTAGTGCCACCGTCCCGGCGAAGTCGCCGTGGGACGCCGACACCCCGAAGCTGAGGGGCGGCAGGACGGGTACGCCGGTCAGGGCGGAGACCCCCAGGGCGACCGCCTCGCAGATCAAGGTGTCGACGGTGAGCGGGAGATGCGGGCCGTGCTGCTCGGTGGCGCCGACAGGGATGATGACGGTGTCCTGGGCGACGGCCGTGGACGCCGCCTCCTGCCAGGTCAGCTCCTCCCAGCGAACCGGCGATCCGGTGCCGCCCAACTGCGCGGCCAGTTCCGGGACATCAAGGCCGGTGGACACGGTCCCTCCGGTGGACCCGGTGACGAAGTCGGACATCTCTCTCCTCTCTTCGGAGCCGGTGGTGTTCACCACTGGCGCCGGCTCTTCTCGGGCAGCAGGTCAAGGGCGCGCAGCGGGACGGACTCGTCCCCTTCGACGGTGGTGACCCACACGGTGGCGTCCGGGCAGTAGTCGCTGATGAGTTCGCGGCACACCCCGCACGGGGCGATGATCCGGAACCGGCCCGCCGGTTTGATCTGCACCGAGACCACGGACGCGATGTCCAGCGCCGCCCCGGCGGGCAGCGCGCCCCGGGCGGTTCCCATGGCGACCCCTTCGGCGCAGATCGAACTGCGCCGGCAGGAGCCCTCCACATGGACGCCGGTGTGCACGTTCCCGTCCGTCGTACGCAGCGCGGTCGCCACCTCGTGGCGGCCCGACTGCCAGACTCGGGTCAGCAACGCCTGGGCGGTGGACAGGAGTTCGGCGTCCCCGGCGCTCATCGACAGCGGGGTGGGCACGGGACGGACATTCGTGGCGCTCATGTCGGCAGGCCCAGCAGCCGGGCCATGTTGCCGCCCTCGATCAGTGCCCGGTCCTTCTCGTCCTCGACCGCCTTCGCGATCTTCATGCGCTCCAGGTCGAAGTCCGAGCCGGGCCACTCACTGCCCAAAAGGATCTTCTCGGGCCCCAGCCGCGCATAGGCGCGCTTCACATCGCTCATCAGCGTCGCCGACGTCTCCAGGTACACATGTGGCTGCCGCTCGGCCACGATGATCGCCTCCGGCACGTTCCACACCGCCCCCATATGCGCGATGATCGTCGGCACCTCCGGGTGGTCCCGAGCAATCTCCTCGATGGCCAGCGGCGCGCAGAACGCGTCGTCAAGGGCGTTGACCAGGACCAGCAGACCGCGCCGGGCGCACGCCTCGAACACCGGGTCGAGGAGGCCGTGGTCGGCGACGTGGTAGCCGTGCAGACTCGGGTGCAGCTTCAGGCCCACCAGGCCCGCGTCGGCCATCCGGTCGATCTCGTCGATCGCGTCGTCGGCCTGCGGCAGCACCTGCCCGAAACCGAAGAAGCGGTCCGGGTACGCGGCCACCAGCGAGCTGATGAAGTCGTTCTCGATGCGCTGCGCCAGCGAGCACACCATCGCCATGTCCACCCCGGCGGCGTCCATCCGGTCGAGGATGCGCCGGGGTTCGAAGGGTGTGTACGGCGGCGGCGCCTGACCCTTGCGGGCTCCCGTCAGGTAGTCCGAGCGGCCGCGGACGTCCTGCGTGGTGTTGTACGCGTCGATGATCAATGTGGTTCCTCACTCACTGGAGCCAGGGGAGCCCTGGCACTGGTCGACACCAGGGGCAGATGGCAGCGCACACTCCGCCCCGGCGCGATCTCCCGCAGTTCAGGCCTGCTGGTGCGGCACTCGTCCACGGCGATGGGACACCGGGTACGGAACAGACAGCCGTCCGGCGGATTCGCCGGGTCGGGCAACTCGCCCTCCAGGACCCGCTGTTCACGGGGCTCCCCGGGCCGCAGCACGGGAACGGACGACAACAGCGCACGGCTGTACGGGTGTGCGGGCGCGTCGAAGAAGGAGTCCCGGGAGGCGACCTCGACGATCTCGCCGAGATACATGACGGCGATCCGGTCCGCGATGTGCCGTACGACGCCCAGGTCGTGCGAGATGAACAGCATCGTCAGGTCCCGGTCCCGCACCAGGTCCGACAACAGGTTCAGCACCTGCGCCTGGATCGACACGTCCAGCGCTGACACGGCCTCGTCGGCCACCACGAACTGCGGCGAGGAGGCGAGCGCCCGCGCGATACCGATGCGCTGCCGCTGACCGCCGGAGAATTCGTGCGGCCTGCGTCGGCCGGCCTCTGCGCCAAGACCGACCAGGTCGAGCAGCTCGTCCACCGCCTTCGCGGCCTCCGCCCGGGTGGCGCCGCGCGCCCGCAACAGCGGTTCGGCGACGATGTCGGTGATCCGGCGCCGCGGATTGAGCGAACCGAACGGGTCCTGGAAGACCATCGCCAGCTCGGCGCGCGTACGGCGCAGTCGTTGTCCCCGCAACCGGGTGAAGTCGGAGCCGCCGAACTCGATCCGGCCAGAGGTGGGCTCGATCACCCGCAACAGGGCCCGGCCGAGGGTGGACTTGCCGCACCCCGACTCGCCGACCAGGCCGAGCGTCTCGCCCCGGAGGATGTCGAGATCGACGTCCCGGAGCGCCCGGACCCGGCCACCGGCCCGCCCCGGATACTCGACCCGCAGTTCGCGGGCCCGAATCAGCGTCTCGGCGGTCATGAGCTGCCTCCCTGTGCGCGAGCCGTGACCCGCGCGGGACCGGGCAGGACACAGGCGTCCAAGTGCCCGTCTTCTCCGTGCCGTTGCCGAAGTTCGGGGCGCTCGACGCACGCGTCGTGCACGAACGGACACCGGGGTGCGAAAGCGCAGCCCGGCGGGCGGTCCACCCCGGTCAGCGGACTGCCCTGGATGGTCGGCAGCCGTCGTACGACAGGACCGTCGATCGGCGGCACCGAGCCCAACAAGCCCATCGTGTAAGGGTGTTGGGGGCGGAACAGCACCTCCTCCCGCAGCCCCTGCTCCACGATCCGGCCCGCGTACATGACAGCCACCCGGTCGGCGATCTCGGCCACGACTCCCAAGTCGTGGGTGATCAGCAGTACGGAGGTGCCGTGGTCGCGCTGGACCCGCTTGAGGACCGCGAGTACCTGTGCCTGGATCGTGACGTCGAGAGCCGTGGTCGGCTCGTCCGCGATCAGCAGGGCCGGGTCGTTGGCCAGGCCCATGGCGATCATCACGCGCTGCCGCATGCCGCCGGACAGCTGGTGCGGGTAGGCACGCGCCGCGCGAGCCGGGCCGGCGATACCGACCTCGCCGAGCAGTTCCACGGCACGGGCCGTCGCCTGCGCGCACGGCACTGCACGGTGGGCGCGGATCATCTCGGAGACCTGGGCGCCCGCCCGGTGCAGCGGGTTGAGGGCGGCAAGCGCGTCCTGGAAGACGACCGCGATCTCCTTGCCGCGCACGCCACGCAGTTCCCGCTCCGATGCCGCGACAAGGTCGCGTCCGGCGAATTCCGCCGTGCCGCTGATGTGGGTGCGCGGGCCGCGGTTCAGTCCGACCAGACTCATCGCGAGCGCGGATTTGCCGGACCCCGACTCGCCGACCAGCGCGAGGACTTCGCCCTGCCGCAGGGTCAGATCCACGCCGTCCACGGCGGGCAGTCGGCCGGCCCCGACGTCGAACCGGACGCGCAGATCACGGATGTCCAGCACAGGTGCGGGATCGGGTGTACCCGTGTCCGGGGTGTGCTCCAGAGCGGCCGTCATGAGTCGCCGCCCACGGCGACCGCCGCCGTATGGATCAGGTCGGCGACGCGCCGCGGCCACACCAGCGTCGTGTAGTGACTGCCCGCCACGTGCTCGACGGTCGCCTTCATCCGCGCCGCCATGTCGTTCTGGATCTCCGGGCGCAGCGTGCGGTCGTCGTCGGCGACCAGGTACCAGCTGGGCAGGGTGCGCCAGGCCGGGCTACCGGACGGCTGGGCGAAGATGAGGTCCTCCGCCTTGCGCCCCTCCGCCTCGACGACGGCCCGCTGCTCGGTGGAGAGATCGGAGCCGATCTCGTCCCAGAACTCCTGGCTCGTCTCCGACTTCCACTCGCCGTTCGGGCCGCGCCGCATGTACTTGGATATCTCGGCAGGCTCGTACCGCTCGACGATCTCGCTGACCGTCTCGCCCGCGTCGGGACCGAACGCGGCGATGTACACGAGGCCCTTGACCCGCGGGTCGCGGCCGACGTTGGAGATGACCGCGCCCCCGTAGGAGTGCCCGGCCAGCAGTACGGGACCCGTCGTCTCCGCCAGGGCGGCCGCGGTGTTCGTGACGTCGTCCACCAGCGAGGTCATCGGGTTGGTGACGGTGAACAGCCGGTGGCCCCGGGCGGTCAGCAGGGGCGCCACCGCCGACCAGGTCGTCGGCCGTCCGCCGGCACCGTGGACCAGCACGATGTCCATACGGGTCATCCTTTCCGTAGCCGCGGGTCGAGGCCCGTGTAGAGCAGGTCCACCGCGTGGTTGACCAGGGTGAACAGCAGGGCGATGGCGAGGGCGGCGCCCTGCACGACGGGGTAGTCGCGCTGGAGGACCCCCTGCACCAGCAGGCGGCCCACCCCGGCGTACGAGAAGACCGTCTCGGTGATCACCGAACCGCCCAGGAGGGACCCGAACTGAAGCCCCAGGACCGTCACGATGGGCAGCCAGGAGTTGCGGAGAACGTGGTGACGGATCACCACGCCCTCGCTCAGGCCCTTCATACGGGCGGTCCTGACGAAGTCGTCGTCGAGCACCTCAAGGACCGAGGCGCGCACGATCCGGGTGATGAACCCGGCCATCGACAGCGCCAGCGTGACGGCGGGCAGGATCAGGTGCTCGATCCAGGGCCACACCAGTTCGGGGCGGTCCTGGAGGATCGCGTCGAGCAGGACGAAGTTGGTCGTCGGGTGGTAGTCGAGGGTGCTGGGCAGGCGGCCCAGGACCGGCAGCCAGCGCAGCCAGACGCCGAACACGACGATGCCGAGCACTCCGAGCGCGAACCAGGGCAGCGAGAAGCTCACCGTGGCCACGGCCCGGGTGGCGGTGTCGACCCAACCGCCCTTGCGCAGCGCGGCGATCACGCCGGTGACGACGCCGAGCAGGACGGCGATGGTCATCGCCGCGAGCGTCAGCTCGATGGTGGCCGGGAGGGCGTCCCCGAGCAGCCCCAGCACACTGTTGGACCCGAAGAACGAGGTGCCGAGGCGTAGATGCACCAGGTCGTTGAGGAAGGTGCCGTACTGGGTGAGCAGCGGCCGGTCGAGACCGAGTGCCTGGTTGACGCGCTCCTCGTTCGCGGACACCTCGGCCGCGGACAGGCTGTTGCCGCCCGCCGACAGCGAGGTCGCCGGTGAGCCGGGCAGCAGACGCATCGCCAGGAACACCAGGCTGGCCAGCGCGAACAGCACGACAGGGATGGCCGCGAGTCGTCGTACGACCAACAGGACGGCGCCCGTCGCCCACTTCGGCCGGTGCAGGCGGAGGGAAAGGGCAGCGCCCAGGGACGTACTCATACCGTCCCCCGGGGATCGAGGGCGTCGCGCAGGTCGTCGCCGACGAAGTTGCAGGCGACGACGAAGAGCAGGGTGAACGCCGCGGGCAGGATGACCAGTCGGGGCGCCGTGTAGAGGAACTCCTGTCCCGCCTGGACCATGTAGCCCCAGTCGGGCTGCGGCGGCTGGATGCCCAGGCCCAGGTAGGAGAGGCCGGCCGCGAAGCCGGCTGCGACCGAGAGCGTCATGACGACCTGGGCCAGCATCGGTCCGGCGATGTTCGGCAGCAGCTCCCGCGCGAGGATGCGTGGGGTGCGGGTGCCACCGAGCCGGCAGGCGACGACGTAGTCGCGGGACGCCTCGCGTGCCGTCAGCGCGCGGGCCAGCCGGGCCAGACCGGGTGCGAGGGAGACGCCGATGCCGAAGACGAGGCTGACGGTGCCCGGCCCGGCCACCGCCACCAGCAGGATGACGAGCAGGATGGACGGGAAGGCGAGAGCGAGATCCACGAGGCGCATCAGGACCTGTTCGACGACACCGCCGGAGTATCCGGCGATGAGCCCGATCCCGGTGCCGGCGACGGCGGCCAGCGCGGTCGCCGCGAACGACACAAGCAGCAGCGGGCGAGCGCCGTGCACGAGCCGGGCCAGCTCGTCCCGGCCCAGGTCGTCCGTGCCGAGCGGATGACCCGAGGAGCCCAGCGGCAACAGCGCCGACGGAGTCTGACGCAGCGGGTCGGCCTGGACCAGAAGAGGACCGACGGCCGCCACGAGGATCAGGGCGATCAGGACGAGCCACGCGAGCATGGCCGGCCAGGACCGCGCCACCCCGCGGCGGCGCAGTGCCGCGAGGACGGCACCCCTTGCCACGGGAGACGGGGGTTCGGGAGGCCGGACGGCCGTGGTGTCCGCCGCGGCCGCGGTGTCAGACACTCGCCTTCTCCATATAACAGCGGTGGTTGGCCAGCGCGCTGGTGTTCATGTCCTTCACGTTCGAGCCGCTCACCACGAGGTTGGCGAAGCAGGCCAGCATGGAGAGCACCATGTAGTCCTCCGCCCAGCGCCGCTGGATGCTGGTGTAGGCGGCCGTGCGCTGCTTGCCCTCGGGGAGGTTCTTCGCCGTCACCAGGTCTTTCGCCAGCGAGTCGACACCGTCGAGGGTGTCCATGCCGGTGATCGTCGCGCCGTACAGCCCGGTGGGACTGGCCATGGCGCCGACCATGTCGTTGGCGTCGGGCACGTAGGTGTTGCGCTCCCAGATCATCAGGTCGTGGTAGTCGTCTTTGCCGTCGAGCAGGCGGGTGAAGTAGGTGGCGGGGTCGACGGACGTGGTGGCGACCTTGAACCCGACGTCGCTGAGGTTCTGGGCGACTATCTGGGCGGCCTTCGGATGCCAGGAGTCGCTGGCCGCCATGAGCTTGATGCTGCGTCCTCCGGCGCCCGCCTCGGCGAGGAGCTTCTTCGCCTGGGCGACGTCCTGGGTGCTCAGGTCGGCGAGGCTGGTGTCGTAACCGCTCTGCGCGGGCGGGATGGCGTATCCCCCGGGCAGGGCGCCGACGCCGTAGAACGCCTGGCTGAGGATGGCCTCGCGGTCGATGGCGAGGTTGATGGCCTGGCGGACCTTGAGCTCGGGAACGCGCCGGGCGTCGATCATCATGATGGCGTCGGCGTTGTACGGCGTTTTGTAGACGGTCACCGAGTCGTCCGCGCGCAGCTGGGAGGCCGCGGAGAACGGCGTGAACTGGGTGGCGGATATGTCGCCGCTGAGCAGGGAACTGACGATGGTCGACGGGTCCTGGACCTGGCGCAGCACCAGCCGGTCGACGGGCGGTCTGCCGAGCCGGAAGCCGTCGAAGGCCGTCAGAGTGATGGACTGGCCGGAGGTGGCGGCGGAGAAGGCGAAGGGACCGGTGCCGACGAGGTGCTTGCCGATGTCGGCGCCGTACTTCTCCAGCGCGGCCTTGGAGATGACGCGACCGCCGATGTCGGACAGCTGGCCGAGTGCCGTCCGGTCCGGCGCCTTCAGGACCATCTTGACGGTCAGGTCGTCCGGGGCGGTCAGCGAGGCGACGTTCGCGCCGAGGTCGGACAGCGGCCGGGTGGCGCCCTTGGGAAGTGTCCTGTCGTTCTCGTCGAACTGCCGGCCCAGGCTGGCCAGGACGTCGGCCGAGGTCAGCGTGGTGCCGTCGTGGAACTTGACGCCGTCGCGCAGGGTGAAGGTGTAGGTCAGCTGGTCGCCGGAGATGGTCCAGCTCTTGGCCAGGTCGGGCGTGGGTTCGTTGGTCTCGAAGGAGATGAAGGTCAGGCCACGGCAGATGCAGTCGACGGCCATCCAGTCGCCCAACGAGGTGTAGAAGGACGGGTCGTTCACCGCACTGGTGGCGTCGATGGCGAGGGTCAGGGTGCCGCCGCTGCCGCTTCCCCCGGCGTCGTCGGCCGCGGCACCGCAGGCGGTCAGCAGTGCGGGGAGCCCGAAGCCGACTCCGACTCCGAGGAGCCCCGCGCCCCGGAGCATGGTGCGACGGGAAACCGCGGGTGATCCATGTGACTGGTCCGACTGATCCGACTGATCCGGCATGTGGCCCTCCTTGGGCACCGATCCTCAAAGAGTGGATCTAATATTGACTAGATTGGATCCAATAACATGCTCAGTGGTCGCAGATTCCTCCTCGTGTCCCAGGTGTTAAAGGCGCGTGAACCGGAGCTGTGCGGGTGCGCGCCGCCCGTCAGTGGTCGTGGCGGCGCATCAGCTCGGGCCAGACCACGGGATCATGGCCGGGAACGAGTTCGTAGCCGCGTTCGGCGGCGATGCTCTTGAGTCGGCGGATGGGCTCCACCGTCCGCGCGGGATCGACCCCGATGGACGCGCCGATGGCACGCTCGTCCTCGATGTTCTCGGTGAGGTCGGCCGCGTCGAAGGCGAACACGAAACCGCCGCCGTCCGCGAGGTCCACCACGAAACTCTGGTGTCCGGGGGTGTGCCCGGCGGTCAGTACGGCGGTCACCCCGGGGGCGATCTCGCCGTCGCCGTCGGCCTGCTGCCAGTCGATACGGGGATCGTCGAAGTCGACCCGGAAGATCGAGTTGCGCTCCACCTCCGGCTGCCCAGAGAGTCCGTACGTCAACTCCGCGCGCTGCACATGCACCGGCACCCGGCCCGCGAAGTGCTTCAGCCCGCCCGCATGGTCGGCGTGCAGGTGGCTCACGGCCACCGCGTGGATCGTGTCCATCGCGATGCCGGCCGCGTCAAGGGCCTCTTCCAGCGGCTCGCCCGGGCCGGGCAGGATCGGCTGGTAGGCGGGGGAGCCGTAGAAGCGGCGTCGCAGTGCGGGGTCCCGGATCAGCGCCGTGTTGAACCCGGTGTCGAGCAGCAGCCAGCCGCCGTCGCACTCCAGGAGAACGGCGGGTACGGGTTCGCGCAGCCGCTCCTCGTAGGGGGCGCCGTACACCGAAACCGACTTGGGTAGTTCCTCCCAGCCGAGCAGCAGCGGCACGACCCGTCGCACACCGTGCTGTGTCACGTGTAACCCCTTGCTGGTAGAGAGGATCTAGCGCCGGGAGAAACCGTCGTTGAGGATCCATAATCTATACAACTGGATCCAAAAGCAGGTTGCTGGTAGGTAAAAACGCCCGCACACGGCAAACGCCTCGGTGCCCGCCGGACGAGCGGCGGGCACCGAGGCGAGCGATGACTACGAGGAGGTCCCGCCGGTCACGTCGGAGATCCTCCACCTTTGGTTGGACCCGGAGTTCGGCGTCCACATCGTGACGGCGGATCCGTCGGCGGTGGCCTGACCGCCCACTTCGAGGAGCCCGCCGGTGGCGGCGTTGACCAGGGTCCAGGTGCCGTCGCCGGTGGTCGACGCGATCCACTGGACGGCCTTGTCGCGCCGACCGGTGTCCGCTTCCAGTACCGGTGAGCCGTCGCGAACGGCCAGGCGCTTGCCCTCCGTTGGGTTGGTGACCGCATACCGCTGTCGGTTGCCGGTGTCGTCGCCGACGGGGCGCAGTTGCCACCGCTGACCGGTGCCGGCCGTGTCCGCGCCCGCGGTCCTGATGACGAGCTTGGTGCCGTCGTCCGCCACGGTGAGCGCCTTGCCGCTCTGCACGCCGGTCAGCTCGTAGGCGTGGCCCTTCTTCAGCAGGGCGGCGTCTTTGGCGACGCCGGACACGCCCTTGACGAGGAAGGAGGTCACGGACTGGGCGGGCACCGTGAGGGTGGCCTGCCTGCCGGTGACCGCGACGGGGGCCTGTCGTTCGAGCTTGCCGTCGGCGCTGGTCACGACGGGCGTCACGGTCGCGTTGCGGGCGATGTGCCCGAACTTGGACAGGTCGATCGTCACCGCGCGGGCGTCGGCGGTGCTGTTGACGTGGACGACCGTCGCCGCGTTGCCCTTTTTGGCGACCGCGGCGGAACTCGACGTGTCATTGGTCTTGATCAGCCGGTCACCGGGCTTGATGTAGTGCGTGAAGTTGCGGGCGGTGTCGAACTTGGTGTTCGTGTACACCGGGCAGCTGGCCAGGGTGTCCGCCGAGGTGCAGCTGAAGGGGAGCTGGATACTGCCCCAGTTCCCGCCCTTGGCCGACTCCCCGCCGGGCTTCATGTTGTCGTAGTCCTCGACGGGCTGCCAGAACACCCAGGCGCGGGGCTCCAGTTCGCGCAGGTCGTCGACCATCTGCTGGGCAAGGCCGAGGCCGGGTCGCATGTCCGTGAAGCTCTGTCCGTCGCCCCAGTCGCCCTCGACCTCGCTCATCCACAGCGGCTTGTCCGCCGACTTGGCCAGGTCCCGAACGCTGGTGCGGCCGCCGGTGCCGTATGTGTGCACGTTCATCTGGGCGACGAGATCGCGTACTTCCTGGGGGTAGGTGTTCCAGTTCTGCGCGAAGAGGCTGGGGTTGGTCTCGTCCATCGCGGAGATCTCCGTGCCGGTCTTCGCCTTCTTCAAGGCGGGGGCCAGTGCGCTGATCACCTTCTGCTGGAGTTCGGGGCCGATGTGCGCCCCTTCCTGACGGCCGCCCACCGGCTCGCCGTCGGCTCCCAGACGCGTGCTCCAGTAACCCGTGTTGGGTTCGTTGAACGGGTCGAGCGTGTCGACCTTGATGCCGTGCGCCTTCTCAAGCCGCTTGGTCGCGCCCGCCAGATAGGCGGCGAAGTCATCGACGGAGTCGGTCCTGAGCTGGTCGGCGTTGGCGTTGAACCCGCCTGAGACGTAACCGCTGTTGGTCATGAACCAGGGCGGCGAGTTGCTGAACGTCTCCCAGTGGGTGATGTCCTTCTTGATCCGGTCCACCCACCAGCGCTGGGTCGCGTCGGCGTCCGGGTTCCAGTCGGCGTCGTCGTCCGCGCTCCACCAGTCGGTGTCCTCGCGAGTGGTGCCCTCGGACGCCTTCCACCAGCCCTCGACCGCTCCTCCGGCACGCAGGTAGTCCGGGACGTCGGGGGCGTTGCCGCCGCCTATGTTGTAGCGGGCGATGTTGAGGGCGAGGCCGTCGTCGCCGAAGAGGAGCCCTGCCAGCTTCTCGCGGATCTCCGCCGGGTAGTCGCCGGTCGCGTTGGCGAACCACACCAGACTGGTGCCCCAGCCCTCGAAGCTCTGAGCCTTGTACGAGGGGTCGGGCTGGACGGTGACAGCGGCCGCCGTCACCGTCTCGGCGCTCGTCGGTGGGGCGGTGACCAGGGCTGCCCCGGTGGCCAGGGCGGTGACTCCGATGGTTCCCAGAAGCCGTCTTGTGCGGGTACGGCGTGCCAAGGTGTGCTCCCAACTCGTAGGTGGTCGCTTCAACGGACCGTCGTGCCCCACGGGCCCAGGGCAAAGGGTGTGTCCCACGGGCACAGGGCACGACGGTGTGCCCCTCGGATCAGGGGGTCAGAGAGCGGGCTGTCGCAGTACGGCGACCTCCCGCGGCGGCAGGACCAGCGCACCGTGCTCGTCCGCCCGGCCGACCAGGACGTCCCCGGTGAGGCCGAGCAGCGACACCGGCTCGTCGGTCCGGTTGACCAGGAAGAGATAACGGCTGCCGCCGCCGCGTCGTACGGCCAACTCGACGCGGCCGCGCGCGGCTTGGGGAAGCTCGCTGTCGATGCCGGCATGGGCGAGCAGTCCCGGGAGCAGAACGGCGAGGCCGTCCGTACCCAGCCGGGTGGAGACGTAGGCCGCCGAACCCCGGCCCACCGTACGGCGGGTGATCGCGGGGCGCCCGGCGTACGTACCGTCGCGGTAGTGGGCCAGCACCTCCGCCTCGGGATCGGTGACGCTGATCCGGTCCGTCCACAGGGTGCCCGTGACGCCACCGTCGAGTTCGACCGTGTCGCCGTCGAGCAGCGGACCGAACTCCTCGACGCGGATGCCGAGCAGCTCGCGCAGGGCTCCCGGATAGCCGCCGGGCCAGACGTGGTCGTTCTCGTCCACGACTCCGGAGAAGTACGTGGTGACCAGGTGGCCGCCGTGTTCGACGTACCGCGTGAGTTCCTTGGCCAGCGTGGCGGGGACCATGTGCAGTACGGGCGTGATCAGCAGCTCGTAGCGGCCGAGGTCGGCCTGTGCGGTGATGACGTCGGCCCGGATGCCGAGGGCGAGGAGGGCGGAGTACCAGTCGAGCCCTTCCCCGCGGTAGTCGAGGCGGGAGGTGGGGTGGGAGTCCTGCTCGCTCGCCCACCACGACTCCCAGTCGAAGACGATCCCGACGCGGGCCGGCTCGCGCTCGGTCCCCGCGACCGGGGCCAACGCCCCCAGGGTCCGGCCGAGTTCGGTCACCGCGCGGAAGACCTCGCTGTCGGGTCCGGCGTGCGGCACCATCGCCGAGTGGTACTTCTCGGCGCCGGCCGCCGACTGGCGCCACTGGAAGAAGCACACGGCGTCCGCACCGTGCGCGACGTGCAGCAGCGAGTCGCGGGCCAGTTCGCCCGGCCGCTTGGCCACGTTGACGGGCTGCCAGTTGACCGCGCTGGTGGAGTGCTCCATGAGGAACCACGGACGTCCGCCGGAGACACCGCTGGTGAGGTTGGCGGAGAAGGACAGCTCGTCCCGGTCCTGGGGGCCGGGCGTGACGTAGTGGTCGTTGGAGACGAAGTCGATCTCCTCGGCCCAGTCGGCGTAGTTCATCCCCTTGGTGCCGCCCATCACCATGAAGTTGGTGGTGACCGGAACCTCAGGCGTGATCTCGCGCAACACACCCCGCTCCGCACGGAGATGCTCCTTCAGCGCGTCGGAGGAGAAGCGCTTGAAGTCCAGCTGCTGCGTGGGGTTCGGGTGGGAGGCGGCAAGACGGGGCGGCAGGATCTGGTCCCAGTCGCTGTACTTCTGCGACCAGAACGCGGTGCCCCAGGCGTGGTTGAGGCCGTCGAGCGTGCTGTATCGGGCGCGCAGCCAGTCGCGGAAGGCGTGGGCCGCGTCGTCGGAGTGGTCGTATACGTTGTGGCAGCCCAGCTCGTTGGAGACGTGCCAGGCGACCAGTGCCGGGTGGTGCGCGTACCGCTCGGCCATCTTCCGCACCAGGCGCAGCGCGTGGGCGCGGAAGACCAGCGAGGTGGGCCGCCAGTGCTGCCGCGCCCCCGGCCACACCGTCTCACCGGAGGCGGTCACCGGGAGGATCTCCGGGTGTGCCGTGGTGAGCCAGGGCGGTGGGGACGCGGTCGCGGTGGCCAGGTCGACCCCGATGCCGCCCGCGTGCAACAGGTCCATGATCTCGTCGAGCCAGGAGAAGTCCCACTCGTCCTCGGCCGGCTGGATGCGGGCCCAGGAGAAGATCCCCACGGAGACGATATTGACGCCGGCCTGGCGCATCAGCCGTACGTCCTCCTCCCACACCTCGCGCGGCCACTGCTCCGGGTTGTAGTCGGCGCCGTACGCGAGACGTGGAGTGGGGTCACCGTCCGGCCCGTGCAGCTGGGACAGGAGGGTGGAGATCATGGTGGTCCTTCCGGTGTGTCACAGGGGTGGCGTGCGGGCTTGCCTCGACTACTCGACGGTGAAGCCCTGTTCCTTGCCGTACTTGATGGAGGCGTCCTGCCAGGACTTCAGGCCGGCGGAGAGCGGGGTGTCGGAGATGTAGGCCTTGCCGACGGTGTCGTTGAAGATCGAGTTGGCGTACTGCTGGAAGGGCAGGTACGACCAGTCGTCGGCGACGTCGGCCGCGGACTCGGCGAAGATCGCATTGGCCTTCTGCCCGCCGAAGTACTCGAACTCCTTGTTCTGGAACGAGGAGGCCGCGAGTTCCGCCTTGGTCGCCGGGAAGGCGCCCTCGTCGATGCGGGTCCGGACGCCGGCGCCGGAGTTGGCGTACTCGACGAAGGCGTAGGCGAGTTCCTTGTTCTTGCCCAGCGTGGGCAGCGCCAGGGAGCTGCCGCCGTTCTCCGCGCTCGCCTTGTCGCCCTTGGTCCACTGCGGCATCGGAGCCGCCCGCCAGTCACCGGCTGCGCCCGGCACACCGGTGACGAAGTTGGCGGGCATCCAGGCGCCCGTGGCCAGAGTGGCGATGGTGCCGTCGCCCAGGCCCTTGTACCAGTCGTCGGTCCAGCCGTTGATCGGCGAGACGAGCTTCTCGTCGATGAGCTTCTGCCAGGTGTCGGTGTACTTCTTGGCTCCCGCGTCCTCGAAGTTGATCGACACCTTGGTGCCGTCGACCTTGTAGGGACGCGAACCGGCCTGCCACAGCATGCTGGTGGTGAAGCCCGCGTCGCCGGCGTCGTTGGCTATGTAGACCTTGGGGTCGGCCTCGTGCAGCTTGCGGGCCGCCTCGACGTACTCGTCCCAGGTGGTGGGGACCGCGACCTTGTACTTGTCGAAGACCTTCTTGTTGTAGAACAGCGCCATGGGGCCGGAGTCCATCGGCAGGCCGTAGACCTTGTCGCCGTCGCTCACGGCGTTCCACGGACCAGGGGTGTACTTGGCGGCGAGCTTGTCGGCGCCGAAGGGTGCCAGGTCGCTGAGACCCTTGGTGAGGGAGTACTGCCCCAGCGCGAAGTACTCGACCTGTGCGACGTCGGGGACGCCCTTCCCGGCCGAGATGGCGTTCGACAGAGCGGTGTAGTGCTTGTCGCCGGACCGCTCGCTGACCAGGTTGATCTTGACGTTGGGGTACTTCTTCTGGAAGTCGGCGGCGACCGACTTGAGCGTGGGCTCCCATGCCCAGACCGTGACCGTGCCGCCCTTCTTCAGGGCCGCCTGGATGTCCGAGGCGGAGACCGCCTTCTGGCCGGAGCTGTCGTCGTCGGAGCCGCCGCACGCGGTGACGCCCAGGGCGAGGGTGGACAGGAGGGCGATGCCGCGCAGCAGGCGGCCGGTGGTTCTGCGCATGGAGGTGCTTCCACTTCTTTGTGGGTGGGACGGGCGAGGGTTGAAGAGGTGAAGCTGAGGGGTGTGGGCGGGGGGGATTACTCCTTGACGCTTCCGGCGGCGAGACCGGACTGCCAGTACTTCTGGAGGAACAGGAACGCGGCGATCAGCGGCACGATGGTGAGCAGCGAACCGGTGATCACCAGGTTGAAGATCACGTCGCCGCCGATCGTCTGGGCCTGGTTGTTCCAGGCGTCCAGGCCCAGGGTCAGGGGGTACCAGTTCGGGTCCTTGAGCATGATCAGCGGCAGGAAGTAGTTGTTCCAGGTCGCGACCGTGGTGAACAGCAGAACGGTCACGGTGCCGGGGGCGAGCAGCGGCATGGCCACCTGGAAGAAGGTGCGCACCTCGCCCGCTCCGTCGATACGGGCGGCTTCAAGGAGTTCGACGGGGATGGCCTCGCTCGCGAATACCCACATCAGATACAGGCCGAAGGGCGAGACGAGCGAGGGGATGATCACCGCCCACGGTGTGTCGGTAAGACCCATCTTGCTGAACATCAGGAAGGTGGGCACCGCCAGCGCGGTGCCCGGGACAGCCACGGCACCGATGACCACGGCGAAGATGGCGCGCTTTCCGGGGAAGTTGAATTTCGCCAACGCGTAACCGCCCAGGATCGCCAGGAAGGTGGCACCGCCGGCGCCGAGCACGACGTACAGCAGGGTGTTCAGCAACCAACGGACGAAGATGCCGTCGTGGTAGGTGAACGTCTGGCTGATGTTGTCCCAGAGGGCGAAGTCGTTGCTGAACCACAGTCCGGAGGAGTCGGCGAGTCCCTCCTGGGTCTTGGTGGCGCTGATGACCAGCCACACCAGGGGCACCACTGTGTAGAGCAGGACCAGGCCGGTGAGCACGGTCAGCAGAACGCTGCGCTTGGGGCGACCGGGAACGTGCTTGCGGCGCGTGCGCAGACGGGGCGTGCTTCTGGAACCGCCGACGTTCTGAGCGGGTGCGAGCTGGGAGGCGGTGGTGACGGAGCTGCTCATGGTTCACGCTCCCTTGCGCATGCCGCGGAGCTGCACGACATAGGCGATGACCATGGTGATCAGCCCCATGATGATGGCGACCGCCGCGGAGTAGTTGTGCTGCTGGCCGTTGAAGGACAGCGAGTACGTGTAGAAGTTCGGGGTGTAGTCCGTCGTGATGGCGTTGCGCGCCAACGGCCGCAGGATGCTCGGCTCGTTGAAGAGCTGGAAACTGCCGATGATCGAGAAGATCGTCGCGATGACGAGGGCACCGCGGATGGCGGGGAGCTTGATGGCGGTGATGATGCGGATCTGCCCGGCGCCGTCGATCTCCGCTGCCTCGTGGAGGGAGTTTGGGATGACCCGGAGCGCGGAGTAGAAGATCAGCATGTTGTAGCCGACGAACTCCCAGGTGACGATGTTGCCGATCGACGCCAGGATCAGGTCTGTTGAGAGTGGGTCGGGCAGCGTGACGCCGAAGGCGTCGTTGATGTCGCCCACCAGGCCGAAGCGGGTGCCGTACATGAAGCCCCACATCAGCGTGGCGACCACGGCGGGCACGGCGTACGGCAAGAAGATCGTGATGCGGAAGAAGTCCGTGCCGTAGAGGCGTCTGCTGTCCAGGGCGAGGGCGACCAGCAGGCCGATGCCGAGCATGATCGGCACCTGGACGGCCAGGAAGAGCGAGACCCGGCCGAGTGAGGCCCAGAACTGGTCGTCCTTGAGCGCCTGTTGGTAGTTGTCCAGGCCGACGAAGGTGTTGCCGCCGATCAGTTGGTCCCGGAACAGGCTGAGGTAGATCGAGTACACGATCGGAGCCAGGAAGACGAGAGCGAACACGGCCACGAAGGGGCCGATGAATCCCCACCCCGTCCAGGAGCGGCGGTCCCGTTTCGCCGGCGGCCGGTCCGGATGCCGTGTTGCCGCCGCAGGGGGCTGAAGCGTCGTCATGTCGTTCCTCGCTCGTCCATCTCGGAACCGGCGTCGCACGCCGCCGCGATGTTTACGCAAACATCGGGCTCCGGAGAGAGCCGCGGGCTGTTATGTTTACGTAAACATCTGATGGCGGCATGTCTACACTGCCCCAATGTCGGTGGTCAAGAGTCGACTTGAGCAACAAAGAGCAATCGCGACTTGTGCAACAAGGAGCAACCGCGACCGGGGTAGCAAGGGAGACAGGTGGACACCGCGGACGGCGCTTCGGCGAGTACGGATCGGGTACGCATGCGCACCGAGCAACGGGCCGGGCGTCGCGGACAGAGCGTGTCCATGGCCGATGTCGCCCAACTGGCCGGCGTCTCCTCGCAGACCGTCTCCCGGGTGTCCAACGGCTACGCGGGCGTCAATGAAGAGACCCGGCGGCAAGTGCTCGCGGCCATGAAGGAGTTGGGCTACCGGCCCAACAGTGCTGCCCGGGCCCTCAAGCGCGGCGAGTTCCGCACCATAGGTGTCATCACCTTCAACCTGTCCACCACGGGCAATATGCGAACCCTGGAGGCGATCGCCACGTCCGCGGCGCAGGAGGGTTACGCCGTCACGCTCCTGCCCGTCGCGGTGCCCACCCAGGACGAGGTGCGCGGCGCCTTCTCCCGGCTGGGAGAGCTCGCCGTCGACGCCGTCATCGCCATCATGGAGGTGCACCTTCTCGACGCGGCGACGATCTCCCTGCCGCCGCACGTCCAGGTCGTGGTCGCCGACTCGGACGCCGGTGACCGCTACAGCGTGGTCGACACCGACCAGGCCATGGGGGCGCGTGCGGCCGTACGTCATCTCCTGGACCTGGGGCATCGCACGGTCTGGCATCTCGCAGGACCCGAGGAGTCCTTCGCGGCCACGCGCCGTGCCGATGCCTGGCGCGCCGAACTCACCGAGGCGGGGCGCGACTTGCCGCCCGTCGTGCGAGGTGACTGGTCGGCGGAGTCCGGCTATCGCATGGGGCTGCGACTCGCCGACGAGGAGTCCTGTACGGCGGTGTTCGCCGCCAACGACCAGATGGCACTGGGTCTTTTGCGGGCCTTGCACGAGCGCGGCCGGAAAATCCCCGACGACGTCAGCGTCATCGGCTTCGACGACATCCCCGAGGCCGGTTCCTTCCTGCCTCCCCTGACCACCGTCCACCAGGACTTCGCCGAAGTGGGACGCCTGTGCGTCGAGGGTGTTCTGCGGCGGATGCGCCACGAGGGTGCGGAGCACGGGACCACGCTCGTACCTACGAGACTTGTGGTGCGTGAGAGCACCGCACCGGCTCCGTAGAGCGGTGCGGTTGACGCCTTTTTGAAGGTGCGTCAGGGAGCCTTGGTGCGGGGTCGGAGCCCGCGAGCGGTTTGCGGTGGCTGACGGTATTCCGCAAGGGGCCTGAGGTGGCGCGGCTCTGCTGAGTCCGGCGCCCGCACTGCCGCCTCGCCCTGAACGTGGTCACCGCCTGGCGGGCCCGTTCGGGGACGTCGCCAGGCCACGGACCCCTTCATGCGCGCCGGCCGTGCCTGGCCCCTCCGGGTAAAAGGCCCGTCATGAAATACACGTCACCTACCTTGACACCATACCTACTAAGAAGGTTTCTTGGTCTCAAGGCGACCGGACGTGGTGAGGGAACGTTCCGCAACGGGACTGCGGAAGAACCTCATTTCGACCGATCGCGCACATCCTTACGCCCCGTTCTGCACCAGCCCGCCGACCAGTCGGTCGTGTACGGCTGCGCACTGGACAACGGAGGACCGCGATGAAGATCGCTCCGTTCGACGAGAACGCGTTCAAGATGGACCACCCCAGGGGGACGGTCTCGTTCAACTATCTGCTCATGGGTGACCGGAGCAAGCCCATGGAGAACTACCGCTACATCCTGGGCCGCCAGGAAGCCGACTTCCGCATGCCCCGGCACTGCCACACCTTCGAGCAGATCCGGCTGCCCCTGGTGGGCGACATGAACCTCGGCGAGCAGGGGATCCTGCATGAGGGCGAGGTCGGCTACTTCCCCGAGGGGCAGACGTACGGCCCGCAGGACGACCCGCTGACCGACCCCAAGCAGATCCAGCTCGTGCTGCAGTTCGCCGGAGCCTCCGCGCTCGGCATGGGCGCCGGCCGGGGCCGGGGCCCCGACAACAAGGAGGCCCAGGCCGAGCGTCGTCCGCAACGGGACCAGAAGTTCCCCAAGCCGCGCTACAACGGCGTGGTGATCAGCAACCCGGACCACCTGAACTGGCTGCCGGTGACCGGCTGGTCAGGCGTCAAGCGCAAGCCCATCGGCACCTACACCGAGCGGCAGTTCTGGATCGAGTTCCTCAAGATCGAGGCCGGTTCCGAGTGGGTGTCGCAGAGCGAGGCCGCCAAGCGCCTGACGGTGGTGCTTTCCGGCGCCGGCACGGTGGAGGGCACCGAGGTCGGCAGGCTCGGTGCGGTGGAGGCCGACCCGGGAGAGAAGGCCCGCTTCGCGGCCACCGAAGAGCTGGTCCTGTTCACCGTCGGCCTGCCCCCGATCCAGCAGCCGGTCGAGCCCGACGACGACAAGTTCATCACCGTCGTCACCGACGGCGGCATCCGGTTCGAGAACGCCAAGGACGCCGCCGGCGGTTGAGCACGGCCTATCAGGCAGCGGCCCGGGGACACGGACCGCGCGTGCCTTCCGGGCCCCGCCCCGCCCGCTCACCTCACCCGGCGTGATGGACAACGTGACGCGCCGAGCACCGTCCTTCCCCCCTGCACGCGTGCCAAGCCGGCGCCCTGACTCCCCCACGAAGGAGAGCCCCGGCCTCACCTGCTCTATCCGACCACTCCCACACCGACATGACACAAGGAGCGACAGACATGAGTGGACTGAGCGTGACCCAGGCTTCGGAAATCGTGGACGCGGCCCTGAGCCACGCACGTGAGCTGGGACTGCGTCCCCTGACGGTCACCGTGCTCGACCCGGGCGGCCACCCGAAGGTCGTAAAACGCGAGGACGGGGCGGGGATCCTGCGCCCGGGGATCGCCCACGCCAAGGCCTGGGGCTCCCTCGGCACCGGCCAGGGCGGCGCCGTCGGAGCCCGCCACGCCACCCGCGACCCGGCCTTCTTCGCGGCGCTGGCCTCGATCTCCGAGGGACGGGTCGCCTCGTCCAAGGGCGGTGTGCTGATCCGGGACGAGGACGGCGAACTGCTCGGCGCGGTCGGCGTCAGTGGTGACCGGCCCGACAACGACGAGGCCGTCGCCGTCTTCGGCGTGCAGAAGGCCGGCCTGGTCGCCGACGCGGGCTGACCGCTCCGGGCCTGAACGGGGCTGACCGCTCCGCCCCTGAACGGGTGAGACCCCTACACCCCTACCCCACGGCATCGAACTCGCCGTACAACCAAGCACTTTCGGCAGCGTAGAGAAGTTTCAACCGCCTCTTGCTCGGCCCACAGGGCACCACGGGCTGCTACGACCAGCACTTCGAGGCGAAGTGCCGTAGGTCGGGGCGCTGAATTCCTCGACTCGACTCGATTCATTCGCCAAGGCGGAACAGACGACATCGGTGGCGGGACGGCCGTCGACTGTTCGTTGCTCTGTCCGCCGGACGTGAATGCGATGCACGTCGGAGAGTTCGGACCAAGCCGTGTGAGCGTCCGCGAGCCGCGAGATCGGGACCTGAAGAGTCGCGAGATAGGGACCTGAAATGAACAACCGAAGCAACGGCGCTTCATCGAAAGTACTGTCCGGCTCCGTGAGACGGCGCTTGGGCGCCGTCACAGCGGCGATCGCGCTGACGGCGGCCGCGGGCTGCGCCGGCGGCTCCAATCCCGGTGCGGGGGACCAGATCACCGTGTCGGTGTCCATAGCGGCGCCGGCGAATGCCCCGATCTTCCTTGCCGACGAACTCGGATACTTCGAGGACGAAGGCCTCGACGTCAAGGTGCAGATCATCGCGAACGCGAGTCTCCAGATCGCCACAGGAAAGGTGCAGTACGGCGCCGTCAATACCACCACGGTTGTCCAGGCGGCGGCGCAGGACACGGATCTGCAACAGGTGTGTGTGACGCAGGTGGACCCCTCGTACATCCTCGCGGTGAGCAATGTGGCATGGGACCGGAACAACATGAACGAATCCATGTCGCTGAAGGAGAAGCTGGCGGCCCTGGAGGGCGAGAACATCACGGCGATCGGTGGCCGTACCGTCAATCCCGGCGCGAAGCTGCTGGAAAGCCTGCTGAAGAAGGAGGGCCTTCCCGCGGAATCGATCGGCGTGCTCTCGCAGGCCAGCACCGCCGCATCGACAGCCGCGTTCCAGAAGGGCCAAGTGGGCCTGGTCTTCCAGCCGCAGCCGATCCCCGACCAGGTTCTTTCGGTGGCGCCGGGCCGCATCATCTACGACACCGGGAGCTCCGACCTGTTCTCCGAGCTGGACGGAGTCTCCTGGTCCGGCATCGGTTCCTCGACGAAGTACGCCTCAGAGCACCCCGATATCAGCGAGAAGATCTGCAACGCCGTCGGCAAGGCAAACAACTACCTGGACGAGAACCCCGACGAGGCCGCGAAGGTCCTGCACAAGGACATGAACTCCTTCGACGAGAAAGTCCTCGCGGACAGCATGGAGACCTACAAGTGGGCCAAGGACGCCTCCATGAGCGAGGAGCAGTTCGCCAAGAGCGTCGAAGTCCTCGCCGGACTCAAGATGTTCGACCAGCCGTCCGCGGAAGTGGTCGAAGGGGCCTACACGTCGGACTACCAGAAGTGAACCGGAGCGGAACGCCGGCACGGCTTGTGCTGACGCCGGGGCAGGGACGAGGCGGAGGAAGATATGCAGGACCTCAGTACTGAGCGGCCGGCGGTGATCCTCGGGGATCTCACGCACCGATTCGTGACTCCGAGCGGAAAGATGATGGACGTCCTCCAGGACGTTTCCGTCACAGTCCGTGAAAAGGAGTTCTTCACCGTCGTCGGGCCCAGCGGGTGCGGAAAAAGCACCCTGTTGAACATCGCGTCCGGTCTGCTCCAGCCGACCGACGGAACCATACGGTGTCTCAAGGGCGACCGGGAACTGGACAAGCTGGAGATCGGATACATCACCCAGGACTCCAATCTCTTCCCCTGGTTCACCGTGATCGAGAACATCATGATGCCGCTGGAGATCCGCAAGGTTCCCAAGCAGGAGCGGGTCGAGCGCGCCAGGGAATGGATCAAGATCGTCGGCCTGGAAGGCTTCGAGAACCACTATCCGCGGCAGCTTTCCGGGGGTATGCAGAAACGCTGCTCCATCGCACGCACCATGGTCTACGAGCCCGAAGTGCTGCTCATGGACGAACCCTTCGGCGCGCTCGACGCGATCACGAAGCAGACGATGCAGAAGACCGTTCTGGACCTGTGGCAGCGGCGGCAGACCTCGGTCATCTTCATCACCCACGACCTGACCGAGGCGATCGCCCTCTCGGACCGTGTCGCGGTCATGACGGGGCGCCCCGGCCGGATCAGGCGGACGGTGGACATTCCTCTCGACCGGCCCAGGGACGTCTTCAACATCACGGACCTGGCGACTTTCCAGGAACTGCGGCACGAGCTGTGGAGCCTGCTCGAAACCGACATCGAAACCGATCACAAGGCCTGAGAAGAAGGAGAGCACGATGGCTGTAGTCGGCGAACAGGAACCACTCACCATGCGACGGGGCCGGGCGGTCCGGCCGAAGAACTCCAACGGGCGTCCACGCGGACGCCACGGCACCATGGTCATGCTCGGGCAGCTCGGCATCGTGCTGCTGTTCCTTGGGGTCTGGCAGCTCTTGAGCGGCCGAGTGATCGACTACTTCCTCATCAGCAACCCCGTCGACGTCATAGCCAAGCTCTACGACGTCCTCGGGGACAGCACGATGCACGGTCACATCATGGCGACCGGCCAGGAGCTGGTCCTCGGGTGGGCGCTCGGGGCGTCCGCGGGTGCCGTGATGGGCTGGGCGCTCGGCGCGTTCAAGACCGCAGGCGAGATCATGGAGCCGATCCTCAACGCGATCAACGGGATTCCCAAGGTCGCCCTCGCACCGATGATGCTGCTCTGGTTCGGGCTTGGGATGGGCTCGAAGATCGCGATCGCCAGCATGATCGTGTTCTTCCTCGTCTTCTTCAACGTCTACTCGGGCATGCGCAACGTGCCGCAACCGCTGGTCGAGGTGGCTCGGTCCATGGGCGCGTCGCGCATGTTCGTGGTGCGCAAGGTGGTTCTGCCGTCCGTCAGCGTTCCGCTGTTCGCCGGGCTGAAGGCCGGTGTGTCGTTCGCGATGATCGGAGTCATCGCCGGCGAGTTCATCTCGGCGGACAAGGGCCTGGGTTACTACTCCATGACCTCGACCCAGCAGTTCGACCCGGCCGGACTGTTCGCCGCGCTGGTGATCATCGTGGCGATGGTGGTGTTCGGGAGTTCGCTCATCGGTGTCTTCGAGCGGCGAGCGCTGAAGTGGCAGCGCAACTGACCGGGTGACGTAACCGAGGGGGCCCAGCGGTCTTACGACGGCTTGCTGGGCTCCCGCCGGGCCGGTCCCGGCGCCGCGCCGCGCTGACAGGACCCGTCGCGGATCGCAGAGACACTTTGGAGAGGTTCGTATGCCTTCCTGGTCGCCGAGTCGCGGGGGCGGCGGCGTGAGCGGCCGCGGTGTCGTCGTCAAGCAGACGACGGCCGTCAGCGTCGTCTACGTCGCCGCCGTCTTTCTCAACGTGATGGACACGACGATCGTCAATGTCGCTCTGCCGAGCGTCGGCCGCGCGTTCTCGGTCCCGTCCACCTCCGTGAACGCCGTCTCCATCTCCTATCTGGTCAGCCTTGCGGTGTTCATTCCGGCGTCCGGCTGGCTCGGCGACCGGTTCGGCGGAAAGCGGATCCTGCTGACGGCCCTGGCGGTGTTCACGCTGGGGTCGGCATTGTCCGGGCTCGCAACGAGTCTCGGTGAACTCATCGCCTTCAGGCTGCTCCAGGGGGCGGGCGGCGGCATGCTCGTCCCGGTCGGCATGGCCATGATGCTGCGTAGTTTCCCGCCGGGGGAGCGCGTACGCGTCTTCGCCGTACTCAGCATGGCGAACGCCGTCGCCCCGACGGTCGGTCCGTCGCTGGGCGGCCTGCTGGTGACGGAGTTGTCGTGGCGCTGGGTGTTCTTCGTCAATGTCCCGGTGGGCTGCGCGGCGATCGTGTTCGGTGCGTTGTTCCTCAGCAACTCCGTCGAGGAGGAGCCGGGAAGGTTCGACCTCCTGGGGTTCCTGCTCGCGGCGGCGGGTCTGGCGCTGGCGATGTACGGGCTGACGCAGGGCCCCGACCTGGGGTGGACGGCCCGTCCTGTGCTCGTCGGCCTCGTGGTCGGTGGCGCGCTGCTGGGCGTCCTGGTGGTCGTCGAGTTGCGTTCCCGCGCGCCGCTGATCGACATCCGCCTGTTCCGGGACCGGCTGTTCCGCTCGGGCAGCGTCGTCATGGCGCTGGAATCGGTCGCCTTCCTCGGTGTGATCTACACGGTGTCGCTTTATCTCCAGGACGGGCGCGGACTCAGCCCGCTGGCCTCGGGCCTGAGTATCCTGCCGCAGGCTCTGGGCGTCATGACCGGCTCCCAGGTCGCCAGCCGGTTGCTGTACCGGCGTCTTGGGCCGCGTCGGCACCTTGTCGTCGGCGTGCTCGGGTCGAGCCTGTCCATGGCGTTGCTGGCGGTGTTGAGTGTTCGCGGGCCCCTGTGGCAGGTGTGGGTCATCCTCTACCTCGTGGGTTTCGGGGTCGGCCAGGTGTTCGTGGCGACCCAGGCGGTGTCGTTCGCGACCATCTCGTCAGCCAAGTCGGGCCGGGCGGCGACACTGTTCAACGCCGGCCGGCGGCTCGGGGGCGCCGTCGGTATCGCCGTGGTGACCACCGCCCTCGTTCTCGTGGGCGTGGACGCGCCCGCCGACGGGGCGCCGGCAGCCGATGTCACCGCCTACCGGGTGGGATTCCTCGTCGCCGCGGCCGTCAACCTGCTGGCCCTGCGGGCGGCGTGGGTGGTCCGCGACGCCGACGCGGCGAGCACCATTCCGGAGGCCCGTCCTCGCAAAAGCCGAGCCAGATCGCAGTGAACGATGGCCGGGACCACGTGACCTCGGCCGCTTACGCGAGCACGGCTTCTGGTTTCCTATGGGATTCTGAAACCTAAACTTGGCCTGGCGGCGCGACAGTCGCGTCGGGCCGCGCGACGGAAGCCCATACCCGCGCCAAAACCCCCACAAAACCACTTCAGTTGCCCACTCTTGCCGAATGTCTTGACGCCGGCCCGTGTCTGTCGCAGCATCTCCCCGCAAATATCCTATGGAATCCAGGGGGAGTTGTGACGCTGACGTCGTACCTCCGCATCAGGCCTGTCCTGTCCAGTGCTGCCGTCGTGGCGGTACTCGCCGGTGCCTCGGCGGGATGCACTCTCAAGAACTCCGGGGAACCGGCCGGAGGGAGCGTGGCCTCCACGCAGGGCACGGGGAACGGGACGGCCGACCTTGCCGACGGCTCAGCCGTCAAGGTCGCGCTCGTGCCGGGCGGCGCTCACCCGTACTTCCAGCCGTGGAAGACGGCGGGAGCCGCCGCGCGCGACGAATACGGCCTCGGGGGCGTGACGTTCGACGAGACCGCCGAGTGGGATCAGCAACAGCAGAACGACCTGCTGTCCACTCTCGCGGCGCGCGGTTACAACGCGTTCGGCGTCTTCGGCGTCTCTCCCACCGACATCAACAGCACGTTCGCCGATCTCAAGGCGCAGGGCTTCGCGGTGGCTTCACTCGGTTCATGCCCGGCCGGTGACGTGAACAAGGCCGACTTCTGTCTGTCCACGAACGTCGAGCTCGCCGCCTACCGCGCGGCCCGCGCCACCATCGACGCCATGGGCGGCACAGGCACCCTGGTCCATCTGACCGGCAACAACGTGGACGCCAACACCCAGCTCCGGATCAAGGGCGTGGCCGACGCGGTGAACGAGACCAAGGGCAAGGTGAAACTCCTGCAGACGGTCACCGACATCGACAAGGACCTGCAGACCGCGCAGAAGGCGGTGTCGGACCTCCTGGCCGCCAAGGGGAACGAGATCCAGGGCATCGTCACCACCGCCTACAACCCCGCGGTCGCCGCCGCCGAGGCCGTGCGGAGTTCGGGATCCAAGGCGAAGGTCGTGGCCATCGACGACGACGCCAAGATCATCAGCTCGATCAAGGACGGCTCCGTCAGCGCCACGGTCGTACAGAACCCGACGGGTCAGGCGGATGTGGGCACTTGGGTGCTCGCGCTGATGCAGAGCAAACAGTGCGTGATGCGCAGCCCGGGCGTGGTCGTGGACTCCGGATCCTTCGTGGTCACCAAGGCGAACGTCGCCGACTACGCCAAAGCGCGGCAGAGCAAGACCGCCGAACTCAAGACGCAGTTCGCCGACAAGCTCCTCAACTGCGGCTGACTCGAAAACTGCGGCTGCCCCGAATGTCGCCACGCACATGCCGCGCCAACACGGCCACCGACGACGGCCATTGACCACGGCCACCGACCAAGGCCATTGACCAGGAAGAGCCGGACACCGCAATGAGCATCATCACGAGCGCCACGGCCAGGCTGGCCGACATCCCCGTGGAGCAGAACCGCACTGACGCCGTCCAGGCGTTCATCAAGCAGGAGACGATATTCGTCGAACTCGCCACCGACGACGGCCTGGCCGGCATCGGTTACAGCTACACCATCGGCACCGGCGGCTCCTCCGTGCTGGCACTGCTGCGCGACCATCTGCTTCCCGCCCTGCCCGGTCAGGACGCCCGTAACGTCGAGGCCCTGTGGCAGCTGCTGTTCGCCCGGACGCGGGCGACCGCCGTCGGAGCCATCACCTCGCTGGCCCTCGCCGCGGTCGACACCGCCCTGTGGGACCTGAGATGCAAGCGGGCCGGCGAGCCGCTGTGGCGGCTGGCGGGCGGCCACCGTCAGGAGATACCGCTGTACGACACCGAAGGCGGCTGGCTGCATCTGAGCACCGAAGACCTGGTCAAGTCGGCCGTGGCGGCCCGCGACGCAGGATGGGCCGGCGTGAAGATCAAGGTGGGCAAGCCGCACCCGGCACAGGATGTGGAACGGCTGCGCGCGGTGCGCGAGGCCGTCGGGCCCGCGCTGCACATCATGACGGACGCCAACCAGTCCCAGACGCTGTCCTCGGCCGTGCGACTGGCCTCGGCGCTCGAACCCCATGGCCCGTTCTGGTTCGAGGAACCGATGCCGGCGGACGACGTGAGCGGCCATGCCCGGTTGGCCCGCGCGACCAACGTACCGATCGCCGTGGGGGAGACCCTCTACTCGCTCGGGCAGTTCCGCCAGTACCTGGAGGCCGGAGCCGCCTCCGTGGTGCAGGTCGACGCGGCCCGCGTCGGCGGCATCACCCCCTGGTTGAAGGTCGCCCACCTGGCAGAGGCGTACAACGTCATGGTCTGCCCCCACTTCCTGATGGAACTGCACGTGAGCCTCGCCGCAGCGGTGCCCAACGGCCAGTACGTCGAGTACATCCCGCAGTTGAGGGCCGTCACCCGCACCGAACTCACCGTGCGCGACGGGCGGGCGGTGGCGCCCGACGAGCCGGGAATCGGCATCGACTGGGACCACGACGCGATCGACGACCGGAGGGTGGCATGACCACCACCTCACCGCCACCGGCGGACATCGACCGGGCACCGGCGCCACAGCGCAGGACGCCCCGCCGGCGCATCCTGGCCCCCCAACAACTGGGCCTGCTCGGGCTCGTCGTCGGGCTCGTCATCCTCTTCGGCCTGCTCCGCCCGGCGTTCTTCGACGCCAGACTCGTCCTCTTCCCGCTGCTGCGCGACATCTCGACGCTGACCGTGGTGGCACTGGCCCAGATGGTCGTCCTGTCCGTCGGGCACATGAACCTGGCCGTGGGCCGCATGGCCTCGTTCGGCGCCCTGTTCGCCGGGCTCGGCTACGACCGCTTCGGACTGCCGCTGTCCGTGGGCCTGTTGGTGTGCCTGGTGGCGGGAGCGGTGATCGGCGCCCTGAGCGGATGGATCATCGCCCGCACCGGTGTGAGCTCCTTCGTCGTGACGCTCGCCATGGACTTCGCCCTCCTCGGGCTCGTGTCCCTGCTGTACTCCTCGCTCACCGAGAACGCCGCCTTCACCAGCACGCCGTCCGGTATGACGGAGCTGCGCCAGTACTCGCTCGCCGACATCTGCGTCGGTCCCGTCTGCGGCTCACCGGCGATTCCGCAACTGGCCCAGTTCACCGTGCTTGCCGTCCTCGGACTCGGCTTTCTCTACCGCTACACCCGTACCGGCAGGGAGCTCCTGCTGACGGGCGCCAACCCGGCCGCCGCGGAACTCTCGGGCATCCCCACCGCCCGCCGCGTCATCACCGCACACATGCTGTCCGGTCTGCTCGCCGCGCTCGCCGGGTTCATGGCCGCCGTCAGCACGGGAACCTTCCGGGCCTCCATCGGGGAGGACTTCATGCTGCCGTCGTTCCTCGGAGCCGTCCTCGGCGGCACCCTGCTCACCGGCGGCGTCGTCTCGGTCATCGGCGCGCTGCTTGGCACCTCGCTCGTCGGCGTCATCCGTAAGGGTCTCGACCTGCTCGGTGTGGGGCTGGAGAGCCTCAACATCTACCTCGGCTGTGTGCTGCTGCTCGCCCTGTCCGCCGACCGGGTGCGCCACATCGTCAGCTACCGAAAGGTGGTGCGCTCGACATGACGACGCCCGCAACTCCCGCTCCCTGGAAGGCCGAAGTCCTCTCCTCGCTGCGCCGCTTCTCCCGCTCCACCTCGCTGACCCTGCTCTGCGTCGTCGTGGCCGGGTACATCGGTCTGGGCGTGGCGTCGTCCGGTTCGTTCTTCGAGGGCAACTCGGTCCGGACGTTCCTGCAGTACCTGGCGACTCCCATCCTCATCGGGCTCGCGCAGATGGTCTGCTTGTGCGTCGGACAGCTCAATCTCGCGGTCGGTGCCCTGGGCGGATTCACCGCCTGTGCCATGGGAGTTCTCATGGCCGACGCCGGTATGCCCGCCGGACCGGCCGTCGGGATCGGCGTGTTGACGGCCACGGTGATCGGCGCTCTCACCGGTCTGTTCATCGTGGTCACCCGCATCAACGGGTTCATCGTCACGCTCGGCACCATGACCATCCTGCTGGGTGCGCAGTACCGGCTGGCCGGGACGCGTACCGTCGACGGCTACTCCGCGACCCTGCGCGATCTGGGCACGGCCGCGCCCGCGAACATCCCGCTCGTCCTCGTCACGGCGCTCGCCGCGGCCGTCCTCCTCGCCGTGTTCATGCACCGGGGCATCGCGGGACGGCGGCTCCTCGCGGCGGGCGGCAATCCACTGGCCGCGCGGCTCTCCGGTATTTCCACCGACCGCCAGATCATCCTGGCGCACACCCTGTCCGGCCTGCTGATCGGAGTGGCCGCGCTGATCGCGACCGCGTCGCTGCCCGGGGTCAATCGCAGCGTCGGCGGCGACTGGCTCCTCCCCAGCTTCGCGGCTCCCATCATCGGCGGGGTGGCCCTGACCGGCGGGTCGGTGGCGGTCCTCGGGACCGTACTGGCCGCCTTCGTGATGCGGCTCATCGACTCCGCACGTGCCGAGTTCTCGCTCGATCCGAGCTGGGTCAACTTCCTCATCGGCGTCGTCGTCCTTGCCACGGTCGTCGGGGGCCGCCTGCACCAGTCACACCTCGGCACCGCACGCCCGCACAAGGACGGGCAACCGCCCCCCGACAACCGGGCGGCGCCCGCCACCACCCTGCCGAGCACCGGGGGTGCCCAGTGAACGACGTACTGCTGGAGTGCGAGGACATCGTCAAGGTCTTTCCCGGAGTGCGCGCCCTGGACCAGGTGGCCCTGCGCCTCACAGCCGGCTCCGTGCACGCCCTGCTGGGCGAGAACGGCGCCGGCAAGTCCACCCTGATCAAGGTGCTGACCGGGGTTCACCCGCCGGACGGTGGCCGTCTTCTGCTGCGCGGCGGCGAGGTGCACTTGCGGACCCCGCTGGACGCCACCCGCGCCGGCATCGGGGTGGTGCACCAGGAGCGCAATCTGATTCCCGCCTTCTCCGTGGCGGAGAACATCACGCTCCTGAAGCCCCCCTCACGCCGCGGCCTCATCGACCGCGCGGCCATGACCGAACCGGTCGAGCGTTGTCTCCGGGACGTCGGGCTCGACCTGGACCCGCACACACCCGTCAGTGAACTCTCCGTCGCCCAGCAGCAGTTGGTCGAGATCGCCAAGGCGCTGCACACCGACAGCCGGGTACTCCTGCTGGACGAACCGACCGCGTCCCTCTCGCCGCAGGAAGCCGAGCGGCTCTTCGAGGTGATCCGGCGACTGACGGCCCGGGGCACCTGTGTCGTCTTCGTCAGCCACAAGCTGGAGGAGGTGTTCGCGGTCTGCGACACCGTCACCGTGCTGCGCGACGGGCACTCCGTGCTGCGGTCGGCCCCTCTCGCCGAGCACACGCACGACGAGATCGTGAGCCTGATGGTGGGCCGAACCCACGAAGCCTCCGCACTCTCCCCGCGAACGGTGGACCCGACGGCGGAACCAGCCCTCTCCCTCACGGGTGTGGCCACCGCCGCGGGCCACGCCGACATCGGTCTGGCGGTGCGACCCGGGGAGATCGTCGGGCTGTACGGCCTCGTCGGCGCCGGCCGCAGCGAACTGGTCCGAGCCGTCCTCGGCCTCGACCGCGTCACGGCCGGAGAGGTCCGGGTGTACGGCGAGCCGGCGAGGATCTCCTCGCCACGGCAGGCACTGCACGAGTACGGCATCGGCTATCTCACCGAGAACCGCAAGGAGGAAGGCGTCTTCCTCGAACAGCCGATTCTGCGGAACATCACCGTCACCGTGTGGAAGAAGCTGGCGCAGGCACTGGGGTACGTCTCCGACAAGCGGGAAAGAAGCGTCGCCGAGGACCTCGTGGAACGCCTCGGCATCCGCATCGCCTCACTGGAGCAGAACGCCGGTGAACTGTCCGGCGGCAACCAGCAGAAGGTGAGCCTCGCCAAGTGGCTTGCGGTGGACACCCGGCTGCTCGTCGTCGACGAACCGACCGTCGGCGTCGACGTCCGCACCAAGCACGCCTTCCACGAACTGATCTGGGAGCTCGCCCGGGACGGCCTGCCCATTCTGCTGATCAGCAGTGACCTCGGCGAGATGGTGACGCTGGCCGACCGCATCGTCGTCATGGCGGACTACCGGATCCGGGGCGAGATCAGGAACGAACACGACTACGAGCGGATGAGCGGCCAGGTCATCCGCCTCATCCATGGACAGGGGAACGCACTGCGCGACTCGGACCGCGATTCCCAAGTCCCTATATGATTCACAGGCTTTACCTGGCCCGGAATGCTCAAGGGGAGGCATGACATGTTGTCGGAAGAGCCTCACGCTCATGTGCCGGACGGCGCGGCCACCGACGCTGTCCCGCCGCCCCGGGTCCTGCCTCAGCGCCAGGCCCTCGCCGACAGCGTGTACGAAGCCATCAAGGCCATGGTGATGGACCACCAGATCAAGCCGGGAGCCCGGGTGGGCATCGAGGCGCTCGCCCGCACCCTGGAGGTGTCACCCACGCCGGTACGCGAGGCACTCGCTCGGCTGGAGGCGGACGGCCTGGTCACCAAGCGGTCCCTCGCCGGCTATCGCGCCACCGACCTCCTCACCGTCGAGGGCATCGTGGAGCTCTTCGAAATGCGGCTGCTGCTGGAACCGCACGCCGCGGGGCTGGCGGCCGAGCGGGCCAGCGAGGCCCAACTGGACCGGATAGAAGCGCTCATGGAGGAGATGCGGGGCGAGCCCGAGGAGGGCGGCAGCTATGCGGTGTACGGGCGGTTCGCCGCTCTCGACCAGCAGTTCCACGACGCGCTCGCCACGGCGACGGGGCGGGGTCTGCTCGCGGACGCCGTCGAGCGCCTCCACGCGCATCTCCACATCTTCCGTCTCAGCGCCATCGCGGGTGCGGGCCCGGCGACGGTCGCCGAACACGACCGGATCCTGCGCGCCGTACTCAGGCGCAACGCCGACCGGGCCGCTCAGTCCATGAGGGAGCACTTGCAGAGCAGTCTGGAGCGCCAGTTGATCTGCTTCCGCGAAGGAAACTGAACAGGCGGACACCCCACGTCCACGTGGGACCGCGCCCCGCGTCTACGTCGGACCCGAGCCCCGCGCCGCAAGCTCCGGCGTCTCGCGCAGCCGGAAGCCCACGCCCCACTCCGTGGTGAGCAGGGCCGCGCCGCGCGGGCCGAGCTGCCGCCGAACATCGTCTGGAGCTACCCGGACCCGCTGCCCGCGGTGGCCGCCATCGAGGGACGCGTCGCCTTCTGCAACGAGGTGGTCGACATCACGGTGGACGGCGAACGGCTAGATCGCCCTGTCACGCTGTTCAACGAGCAACGAGCAACGAGCAACGAGCAACGAGCAACTCGCACCGCGGCCGTCGGCGGACGGCGGACGGCGGCGTCGTGCCGCCGCCCTCCGCGGGAGACCGGGCCTGAACCAGGGTCAGAGTTCTCCGCCGCGCTCCAGGGGGATCTTCTCGCCCGCTTCGACGGGAACCGGCAGCCGGTTCTCTGTCGGCGGGAGCGGGCAGGTCGCCAGGTCGGTGTAGGCGCAGGGGAGGTTGCCGGCGCGGTTGAAGTCGACACTCACCCTGCCCTCGCCGTCGGGGGGAGCGATCTGGAGGGCGCGGTTCGCCGCGTACGTGGTCACGCCGGAGGTCTTGTCCGTGAACAGCACACTCAGGCTGCCCGGGACCCTGCCGTTGAACGCGGTGAGCCGGTGCGGTGTGCCGTCCAGTTCGAACTCGACCTGGCCGGGGGAGTCGTAGACGTGCTCCAGGCCCTCGACGGC
The DNA here is from genome assembly GCF_040683495.1 of Streptomyces sp. NPDC093544. NCBI lineage: Bacteria > Bacillati > Actinomycetota > Actinomycetes > Kitasatosporales > Streptomycetaceae > Streptomyces > Streptomyces sp. NPDC093544. The sequence goes on from NZ_JBFBEA010000020.1 coordinate 164,538, forward strand.
GGCGCCGACGGTCACCTGGCGCGGTTCGGCGAAGGGCAGGAACCGTCCGGGACGGACCCAGCGGGGGTCGGGGGCGTAGGCCGGGGTCTGGGTGAAGGCGGTGCGCAGCGCGCTGTCGGGGTGGCGGGGACGGACGATGTCGTGGCCGCCGCGCTTGGCGACCTCGATCACCGCGTCACCCCAGCTCGCCTCGACACTGGCCCGTTCGGCGATGACCCCGAAGTCGTACCGGCCGCGTACCGCCGTGCCGTCGACGGTCAGCTCTTCACCGTCGGCCAGCTCGACCACCACCCCGTCGACGGTGCTCGACCAGGCTCCCGGGGCGTCCTCGAACCGAGCCGGCTCCGCACTCAGCCAGCGCAGGCTCGTGATCGCGAGAAACCCGTGCGGACCGGCGAGCACTCCCTCCTTCGCGGTGTGCCATTGCTCCCACTCCTGTACGAAGCTCACCAGGTCGACGTCTTGGACTGTCATGCCCGCTCCCTCGTGTGGCACCCGAGGCGGACAGGCGCACGCCCGTCCGCCGCACTCGTCTGCTGATTGCAACTACCGCACCCCCGTAGGTCATTCCGCATTGCCGGAGAGATCAGTCCGCGATCGCCCAGGGCACGTCGGTGGCGGCCATGTCGCTCGGGTTTCTGAGGGGGCTGTCGAGCGATTTCCGGGGCCCGTCGACTCATAAGCCGGACTTATGAGGTCATAGATCGAACCCGACTACAGACTTAGGCTTGCCTTAGTTTAGGCTTCGCGGCGAGTACGTCTGTTGTCGCTCGAAGGGAACCTGAACATGCCTCGCCCTCTGCGGGTAGCCATTGTCGGAGCCGGCCCCGCCGGGATCTACGCTGCCGACGCGCTGCTGAAGTCCGCAGTGGCGGCGACCGAGCCCGGTGTCTCCATCGACCTCTTCGAGCGGATGCCGGCCCCCTTCGGACTGATCCGCTACGGCGTCGCCCCCGACCACCCGCGGATCAAGGGCATCGTCAAGGCCCTGAATCAGGTGCTCGACAAGCCCCAGGTCCGCCTCTTCGGCAACGTCGACTACCCGGGCGACATCAACCTCGACGATCTGCGCGCCTTCTACGACGCGGTGATCTTCTCCACGGGCGCGACGGCCGACCGGGCGCTCGACATACCCGGTATCAACCTCGACGGTTCGTACGGTGCGGCGGACTTCGTCTCCTGGTACGACGGGCACCCGGACGTGCCGCGGACCTGGCCGCTGGATGCCGAGAAGGTCGCCGTCCTCGGCGTCGGCAATGTCGCCCTCGACGTGGCCCGCATCCTGGCCAAGACGGCGGACGAGCTGCTGCCGACCGAGATCCCGCCGAACGTCCACGACGGCCTCAAGGCCAACAAGGCGCTGGAGGTCCACGTCTTCGGCCGTCGTGGCCCCGCGCAGGCGAAGTTCAGCCCGATGGAGCTGCGGGAGCTTGACCACTCCCCGAACATCGAGGTCATCGTCGACCCCGAGGACATCGACTACGACGAGGGTTCGATCGCGGCCCGGCGCGGCGAGAAGCAGACCGACATGGTCGCCAAGACCCTGGAGAACTGGGCCATCCGCGACGTCGGCGACCGGCAGCACAAGCTGTTCCTGCACTTTTTCGAGTCGCCCACCGAGATCCTCGGCGAGGACGGCAAGGTCGTCGGCCTGCGCACCGAGCGCACCGCTCTGGACGGCACCGGCAATGTCAAGGGCACCGGCGAGTTCAAGGACTGGGACCTCGGCGCCGTCTACCGCGCCGTCGGCTACCTCTCCGACAAGCTGCCCAAGCTGCCCTGGGACGTCGACTCGGGCACGGTCCCGGACAAGGGCGGCCGGGTGATCGAGGAGACCGGCGAGCACCTCCGGTCGACGTACGTCACCGGCTGGATCCGGCGCGGCCCGGTGGGTCTGATCGGCCATACCAAGGGCGACGCCAACGAGACGGTGGCCAGCCTGCTCGACGACCACGGCAACGGCCGCCTGCACACCCCCGCCGCACCCGCCCCGGAGGCCGTGGACGCGTTCCTGGCCGAGCGGAACGTCCGCTACACCACGTGGGAGGGCTGGTACCGCCTCGACGCCGCGGAGAAGGCACTCGGCGAACCGCAGGGCCGCGAGCGCGTGAAGCTCGTCGAGCGCGAGGAGATGCTGGACGCGAGCGGCGCGTAGAACCTCGGAGCGCGGCGTGTGACCTCCCGGCCGTATCGGCGCAACTTCCGCTCCTGATCCGCAAGTCGTCGTCGAGGGCTGTCGATCCGGGTGTCTCCTGTTCGACGTAGGGGTGAGAGACGGAAACGGCGAACCCGAGGAGTACGACGATGCCGAAGCTGCGCGTACACAACATCACGATCTCGCTGGACGGCTTTGCCGCCGGCCCCCACCAGCGGCTGGAGTATCCGCTCGGTGAGGGCTTCGGAGAGGACATGCACGCATGGATGTTCGCCGCCATGCGTGACCGGGCCGAGGGTAAGACAGGGATCGACGTCGATCACGTCGCCCGCGGTGAGGAGAACATCGGGGCCACCATCATGGGGCGCAACATGTTCGGGCCCCAGCGAGGACCCTGGCCGGACGAGACCTGGCGCGGCTGGTGGGGCGACAACCCGCCCTACCACAACGACGTTTTCGTGCACACGCACCACCTGCGGCCTTCGCTGGTGATGGAGGGCGGGACCACGTTCCACTTCACCGACGAACCCGTCGAGACGGTGCTGGAGCGGGCGTTCAAGGCGGCGGCGGGCAAGGATGTGCGGCTCGGCGGAGGGGCGGCCACCGTTCAGCAGTACCTGCGCGCCGGTCTGATCGACGAGCTGCACCTGGCCATCTTCCCGACTCTCCTCGGGAGGGGCGAGCGCCTGTTCGACAACCTGGGGGACGGGGTCGACGGCTACCGGGTCGCGGAACTGGTCAGCTCGGCGGCCGTCACGCACGCCAGGCTGGTCCGTCGCTGACCAGCCCGCCATGGCCGGCCGGCCCGTCCCGACGGACGAGGCTCATGCGCCGCCGTAACCGCCAGACCGGTAGGTGCGCATGGCCGCGCTGACCGGAGCCAGGACTCCTGAGACGGCGGCGTCGATCAAGACCCGGGTGCGCCCGCGCGCAAGCCGTCCATGACCAGGTCCAGCAGTCGTCGGGCGCGCGGCTGCCACTCTCCGTGCGGGTCGATCTGCCAGAGTCCGGCGATGGCGAGCATGAAGTCGTCGTGGGTCACCCCCGGGCGAATGGTGCCCGCCTCTTCGTTCGCCTTCAGCAGCAGGGTGATGGCCGAGGTCACCGGGCCGTACCCCACCTTGGCCAGGGTGCCGTGCGGCGGGCCGGCGGTCTTGCGCAGCGCGTCGGCCAGGCCGGCCTTGGCCATGGCGTACTGGGCGAGGCGGTCCATCCACTCCCGCAGGGCTTGGTCGGGAGCGCGGGTCTCCAGCAGCTGGGCCGCGGTGTCGGCGACCTGCTGCACCTCGTAGCGGTACACCTCGAGGACGAGGGCCTCGCGGTTCGGGAAGTTCCGGTAGAACGTCCCCTGCCCGACGCCGGCCTTCTTCGCGATCACGCTCAGCGGGGCGTCCGCCGCGCACGTCAGCTCCGTGAGAGCCACTGCGAGGATGCGCTCGCGATTGCGTTGGGCGTCCGAACGCAGAGGGGCGCCCTTGTCGCTCGTGTCCACGTCGTTCGTGTCCTCGTCTGGCTGCACACGTCCTCCTTCCGGCCGGGTCTTGCTAAGCGGACAACTGTCCGTTAGGTTAAAGGGCTACCGGACAGCTGTCCGCTTAGAGTCCACTGTAGCGGCAGAGCAGGCCAGTGCGGCCGATTGATGTCCATTGCCACCGACTCCGCCACCCGTAGTGCTACGCGAAAGAAGGCCGATTCATGGCCCCCGCGACGTCGAGCGCCATCACCCTGAACATCAACGGGGAGAAATACACGCTGCCTGTCGACCACCGCACCACCCTGCTCGACGCGCTGCGCGAGCGGCTGGATCTGACCGGTACCAAGAAGGGCTGCGACCAGGGCCAGTGCGGCGCCTGCACGGTGCTGCTCGACGGGCGCCGGGCCCTGTCCTGCCTTCAGCTCGCGGTCGCCGCCGAGGGGCGGGAGGTCACCACCATCGAAGGTGTGGCGGACGGTGAGCGGCTGCACCCCGTCCAGCAGGCCTTCCTCGACCTCGACGGCTACCAGTGCGGGTACTGCACACCGGGGCAGATCTGTTCCGCCCTCGCGGTGATCGAGGAGCACGCGGCGGGCTGGCCGAGCGCCGTGACCGCCGACGTCCGGCCCGAAGCGGAGGTCCCGCCGCTCACCGCCGACGAGATACGCGAGCGGATGAGTGGCAACCTGTGCCGCTGCGGCGCTTATGTGTCGATCGTGCGGGCGGTCGAGCGGGCCGCGCAGGCTCAGACGGCCGAGAGTGGAACCCAGACCGAGGGGGCGGCGGCATGAGGGAGTTCGACTATCAGCGCGCCTTCGACGTCTCCGGCGCGGTCGCCCTGCTCGACGCCGACCCCGAGGCACGCTTCCTCGGCGGCGGCACCAACCTCGTCGACCTGATGAAGGCCGGCGTGGAAAGGCCCGCCCGGCTCGTCGACGTACGCGAACTGCCCCTCGACCGGATCGAGTTCACGCCGGAAGACGGTCTGCGCATCGGCGCGACGGTCACCAACAGCGACCTCGCCGCCCACCCCGAAGTACGCCGCCACTACCCGGCGTTGACGCAGGCCGTCCTGGCCGGCGCCTCCGGTCAGCTGCGCAACATGGCCACGGTCGGCGGGAACCTGCTTCAGCGCACCCGCTGCGGCTACTTCACCGACCTGGCGAAACCCTGCAACAGGCGTGCCCCCGGCAGTGGTTGCCCCGCCGTCGAGGGCGAACACCACAACTCCGCCATCCTCGGAGCCTCCGAACACTGCGTGGCCACCCACCCCTCGGACATGGCGGTGGCGCTCGCCGCCTTCGACGCCGTCGTGTCGTACGAAACGACGGACGGGCCCGGCGAGTTGCCGCTCGCGGAGTTCTACCTCCCCGTGGGTGACACCCCTCATCTGGAGACGGCACTGCCGCCCGGCGCACTGATCACCGGCGTCACCCTGCCGCCGGCGCGGGTCGCCGCCAACTCCCGCTACCGCAAGGTGCGCGAGCGAGCCTCGTACGCCTTCGCCGTCGGCTCGGTCGCCGCCGCTCTCGACATCCAGGGTGATGTCGTACGTGAAGTGCGCCTGGCCTTCGGAGCGGTGGCGTCCCGGCCGTGGCGGGCCTCGGAGGCCGAGCGGGTGCTGACCGGGGGACCGGTGAGCGCCGAGGCGTTCGCCGCAGCGGCCGACGCCGAACTGGCGGCCGCCGAAGCGCTGCCCCACAACGGATACAAGGTGACCCTGATCCGCAACCTCGTCGTGGCCGTGCTGACCGAACTCACCGAGGAGGCGACCCGATGACGACGCCGACCACGACGACCGGAGCCGCTGCCGTGACCCGAGCCGTCGGCACCGCCCACACACGCGTGGAGGGCAGGGCCAAGGTCACCGGAGCGGCCCGCTACGCCGGAGAGATTCCCTACGCCGAACTCGCCCACGGCTGGCTGGTGTTGTCGACCACGGCCCGCGGCCGTATCCGCTCGGTGCAGGACGCGCCCGTCCTCGGGATGCCAGGAGTTCTCACCGTCCTGCACCACGGGAACGCCCCGCGCCTCGACGTGAACTACACGAACGCGTTCGGGCGGCCCGACCCCGTGCTGCAGCTCTTCCAGCACGACCGCGTCCCCTTCGTGGGCTGGCCGGTGGCTCTGGTCGTCGCCGAAACGTCCGAGCAGGCGAGGGAGGCCGCCGAGGCGCTGGTGGTCCGGTACGACGAGGAGCCGCACGACGTCGCGTTCTTCCCCGGGCGCCCGGGGACGTACACACCGGAGGACTCGGAGACGGCGAAAGGGGACCTGGAGTCCGAACTCGCCGCGTCCGCCGTCGTCCTGGACGCCGAGTACACCACGCCGGAGGAGCACCACAGCCCCTTGGAGCCGCACGCGGCGATGGCGCGCTGGGACAACGGCCGACTCGAAGTCGTCGACTCCAACCAGGGCAGCGGGTTCGTGGCGGACGAGCTCGCGAAACTGTTCTCGCTCGACCGGGACTCGGTGCGGGTGCGGTCCGAACACGTCGGCGGTGGCTTCGGAGCCAAGGCGACCCGTCCGCACTCGGTCCTCGCCGTGATGGCGGCGACTGTCCTGCACCGCCCGGTCAGGGTCGTACTGACCCGCCGTCAGATGTTCTCGCTGGTCGGCTACCGCAGCCCCACCGCGCAGCGCGTCCGGCTCGGTGCCGACGCCGACGGGCGACTGCGCGCGTTCGACCACCAGGCGCACAGCCTGACCTCGACCGTCCATGAATTCGTCGAGAACAGCGCCAACTTCGGGCATGCGATGTACGACGCCGATGCGCATCACACCGTGAACCGTGTCGTACGGCTCGACGTGCCGACGCCGAGCTGGATGCGCGCGCCGGGCGAGGCGCCGGGCTCGTTCGCGGTGGAGTCCGCGCTCGACGAACTCGCCGAGAAGTGCGGCATCGATCCGATCGAGCTGCGCGTACGCAACGAGCCCAGCGTCGGGCCCGTCTCCGGGCTGCCGTTCGCCAGCCGGAACGTCCTCGCCTGCTACCGGGAGGGCGCCCGCAGGTTCGGCTGGGCGGACCGCGACCCGCGTCCGGGCGTCCGCCGCGAAGGGCGCTGGCTGCTCGGCACCGGTATGGCGGCGTCCGCGTTCCCTACGCTCTCCGCACCGTCGACGGCGGCCGTGACCGCGGAGTCGGACGGTACCTTCACCGTGCGGATCACCGCGGCGGACATCGGGACGGGGGCGCGCACCGCGCTCACCCAGATCGCCGCGGACGCGCTGGAGGTGGGACAGGGGCGGGTACGGGTCCGGATCGCCGACAGCGATTTCGGTCAGGCGATGATCGCAGGCGGCTCGATGGGTACCCGCTCCTGGTCCTGGGCGATCACCGTCGCCGCGGGCGAGCTGCGTGAGCAACTCGCCCTGGGCGGCGGCATTCCACCCCAGGGGATCACCGCACGGTCGGACACCGCCGAAGCCGTCCGCGCACTCTCGAAGAAGGAACGGAACGCGTTCGGGGCGCAGTTCGCCGAGGTCGCGGTGGATGTCACCAGCGGTGAAGTACGCGTACGGCGGATGCTCGGCATCTTCGCAGCGGGCCGCATCGTCAACCCGCTGACCGCACGCGGACAGTTCATCGGCGGAATGGTCTGGGGGCTGTCCATGGCGCTGCACGAAGAGGCGGTCAGGGACCAGGCCTCCGGCGGCCATGTCGGGGCCGACCTCGCGGGCTACCACTTCGCCGCGCACGCCGACATCCCGCCGATCGAGGCGGACTGGGTGGACGACCCGGACCCCGACGACCCCGTCGGAATCAAGGGCATCGGGGAGATCGGGGTTGTGGGCGGCGCCGCGGCGATAGCCAACGCGGTGTGGCACGCGACCGGCGTACGCCAGCGAAACCTGCCGATCCGGCCCGACCGCGTGCTGATGGCGACTGCGGGCGGACATGCTTGACCTTGCCGACGAGCTGAACCAATGGGCCGAGGAGGGCCGGGACTTCGCCGTCGCCACCGTGGTGTCCGTCGGCGGCAGCGCGCCACGCGATCCCGGCGCCGCCCTCGCCGTCGACGGCCATGGCACGGTCATCGGCTCGGTCTCCGGCGGCTGCGTCGAAGGGGCGGTGTACGAGCTGTGCGTCCAGGCGCTCCAGGACGGCCACACGGTGCTCGAACGGTTCGGCTACAGCGACGAGGACGCCTTCGCGGTGGGCCTCACCTGTGGCGGGGTCATCGACGTCCTGGTCACGCCGGTGAGAGCCGACGCGCCGGACGGGAAGGTGTTCGCGGCGGCCCTGTCGGCCGCCGCGCGCCGGGAGGCGGTCGCCGTGGCCCGGGTGGTCCGCGGTCCGGCCGAACTGCTCGGCGGGTCGCTGTTGGTCCACGCCGACGGGTCACACGACGGGAAGCTCGGCGGCTCGGACGGCTCGTACGACGGCGGTCTCGGAGGCCCCCACACCGACGACGGCGACGACCTGCCGGCTCTGGACCGGACGGCGCTGGCGGAGGCCCGCGCGATGCTGGACACCGGTCGCACGGGCACGGTCGAGATCGCGGAGGACGGATCGCGCTGCCCGGGCGGAGTGACCCTGTTCGTCGAGACAAGGGTGCCGCCGCCCCGCATGATCGTGTTCGGTGCCGTGGACTTCGCCGCGGCGCTGGTGCGGGCGGGGAGGTTCCTCGGCTATCACGTGACCGTGTGCGATGCCCGGCCCGTCTTCGCCACGCGCCTCCGCTTCCCCGAGGCCGACGACATCGTGGTCGACTGGCCGCACCGCTACCTCCGGAGCACGGGGACCGACGGGCGCACAGTGCTCTGCGTGCTCACGCACGACGCCAAGTTCGACATTCCGCTGCTGGAGACGGCCCTGCGGCTGCCTGTCGCCTTCGTCGGCGCGATGGGCTCGCGCCGCACCCATGAGGACCGTGACCGCCGGCTACGCGAAGTCGGGCTCACCGACGCCGAGTTGGCCCGCCTCCGGTCCCCGATCGGGCTCGACCTCGGTGCCCGTACGCCTGAGGAGACCGCCCTGTCCATCGCGGCGGAGATCGTCGCGGCCCGCCGGGGAGGGACCGGCGTCCCGCTGACCGGCTCGGGGACGCCGATCCACCGTGACGTGGACGGGAAAGAGGCCGCGGCCCGCACCGAGGCGGCCGCGTGACCCGCTGCCGGGGTCGGCGAGGGAATCTCAGGAAGCTGGAGCCGAGTCCACGAGCCAGTCGTACGCGGCCCGTGCTGTGAATTCGGCCTGGCCGCCGCGTAGCAGCAGCCCCGCCGTGGCGAACTGCGGGTCGTCGGCCTGGGCGGCGACGTACGGGATGGCGATGCAGCGCATCCCGGCAGCGTGCGCGGCCGCGGCGCCCGGCGCGGCGTCCTCCAGGACCACGCAGTCGGCCGCGGACGTCCCCAGGCGGCGTGCCGCCTCCAGGAAGACGTCGGGTGCGGGCTTGCCGTGCGCGACCTCGTCGGACGAGACGACGGTCGGCAGGTAGGAGACCAGTCCCGTGCCGGTCAGGATCGCCTCGATGGCCTGCGGTGAGGAGCCTGAGGCCACGGCCATCGGGACGCCGTCGCCGGCCAGCAGCTCCACGAACTTCCGCATCTCCGGGTACACGCGCGTGGAGGCGCGGGCCAGCGCCAGATAGCGGCGGTTCGTGTCGGCGAGGAGGGTGTCGAGCGGGACCGCCAGGCCGTAGCGCTTCTTCCAGAGGCCGAGCGTCTCCTGGACGCTGATACCGACGTAACTCTCGTGATCGGACCAGGTGAAGTCGGCGACGCCGTGCTCGGAGAGCGTCTGCCGGCCCGCCTCGAAGTAGTTCGGCTCGCTGTCCACGAGCGTTCCGTCGAGATCGAAGATGACTGCGGTGCTGCCGAGAGTGCTCATGGGTTCCAGGATGCCAATGATCGGCTCGGCGCCGGGCTGCCGTGGCCGCCGGCGCTGTGGATGCGGGTGGTGAAGCGGCCGGTCAGTTGGTTCCTCTGGTTCCTCGTTCGGCGCGACCGGTCAGTTCCTCGCGGTGCGGCCGGTCAGTTCTTCGCGGTGCGGCCGATCGACTCCACCAGCGGCAGCAACCGCTGCGGGACGCGCTCGCGCAGTGCCACCTCCGTGCGGGTGCGCACGACGCCCGGCATGCTGATCAGCGCCTGGATGACGTCTTCCAGGTGCGCGTTGTCGCGTGCCACGACCCGGGTCAGCAGATCACCGCCACCCGTGATCGAGAACGCCTCGATGATCTCCGGCACGGCGGCCAACGCGTCGCCCACGTCGTCGAGATGACCCTGCGTGACCTCGATGTGCACGAAGGCGAGCACGGGGTGGCCGAGTGCCGCGGGGGACAGGGTCGGGCTCGTACCGGTGATCACTCCGTCCCGCTCCAGCCGGTCGAGGCGGGCCTGAAGGGTGCCACGGGCGATGCCGAGCGTGCGGGCGTACTCGCGCACGCTGGTGCGTGGCTGCTCCAGCAGCAGCCGCAGAATACGGGTGTCGAGCTCGTCCACGGCCATGGTCCGTCTTCCTCCTGCCGCCTCGGGTGATCACTCCCGACTGTACCAATGGCTCAGCTTGCGGCGAGTCCGTTGAACCAGTACCCGGCTGCCACCAGGCCCTCGCGGCCGACGGGGTTTGGAGCGGCATTCCGCGGTCAGCCGTAGAGGTGGACCATCCGCCGAGGACAAGACGGATCAGTTGAAGGACGACCCGAATTCCGTCTCATGCGAGAGGTCCACGGGTTCCGTCTCATGCGAGAAGGTCACGTGAAAAGTCATGAGAAACGGTCACGAGAAAAGGTCACACGACGACGCTTGGGAGCGAAGGATGTGCGCGGAACACCGGACGAACCGGATGTACTCCACCAGCACGGTGGCTGTCCCGGAGCAGCCGCGCTCAGGGCCGCGCAGTCCCGCCGAGGCGCGCCTGGAGGTCCGGCGCGCGCTCGAAGGGCGATTCCGCGACAGCGGCACACCTGGTGACGAAGACGCCGTCAGCGACGCCTTGCTCGTGGCCTCCGAGCTCACGACCAACGCGATTCGGCACGGGGGCGGTGTCACGGACTTCGAGGTCACGCTGGGCGACCGCGAAGTACGCCTGTCGGTGAGTGACCGAAGCGAGCAACTGCCCTTGACCGTACGCGGTGGCGACGAGCCGGGGGACCTGCGGGTGGGAGGCCATGGCTGGCCGATCGTCTGCCGTCTCGCGCGCGATGTCGTCGTCTCGGATCTGCGCGCGGGAGGAAAGCGCATCACGGCTGTGGTGCCCCTCTCGTCGTCCTGAGGCTTTCCGCCTCGTCGTCCTGAGGCTTTCCGGAAAGCATCGGTCTCGTTTCCGTCTTTCCGCCGGGGGTATTCGTGAGGCGCCCCCGTATCCCCCGGCTCGCAGCGCATATGCCTCGCGTCCGAAACCGTGCGAAGTGAGCCTGCGTAATCACGTGTCCTTTCGTACGAGCCTGGCTTCCGGACGTGGATCGCGGAAGAAATGAACGGCCCTGTTTGACCGGAGGAATGCCGGGCAACTGGATTTCGTGCTTCGGACCGGAGGCGCGCCAGCGGGAGTGGTATGCCGCGCGGCCGCCTTCCGTCGGCCCGACAACACCGCGTCCCGCGGTCAGACCCAGACAGCACCGTGGAGGAGCGATTCCGCATGCTCACTGACGTATCCGCACGCCTTTCCGCCGGCCCCGCCCCCAGCGGGTCCGCCACCAAACGACCGTACGACGACGCACCGGACTGCGCGTCGGCTTTCGCCCGGCTGGTGGAGCTGAGTGAGGGGCCCGAGCGCGACCTCATCCGCGATGACCTGGTCGAGTCGTGGCTGCCGATGGCTTATCGCATCGCGGGCCGCTTCCGTGACCGTGGCGAGTCGATCGAGGACCTTCGGCAGGTCGCGGCACTGGGCCTGGTGAAGGCCGTCGACCGTTTCGACCCGGAGCGCGGGGCCTTCGAGAGCTACGCGGTACCGACCATCACCGGCGAGATCAAGCGCCACTTCCGCGATCGTATGTGGGCGTTGCGGGTTCCGCGACGCGTGCAGGAACTCAGGAACAAGGTGCGGGTCGCACGTCGCGAGCTCTCCCAGCTCCCCGGCTCCCCCGAGCCCACGACCGCCGAGATCGCCGCCCACACCGGTCTCTCGGAGGACGAGGTCGGCGACGGGATGGAGGCGATGGAGAGCTTCAGCACCCTCTCCCTCGACGCCGAACTGTCCTCCAGGGAGGACGGCTACAGCCTTGCCGACACGCTCGGCGCGGCCGATTCCTCCTTCGACACCGTGGTGGACCGCGAGGCCGCGAAGCGGGGGCTGAGCCGCCTGCCCGAGCGCGAACGCGCCATCCTGTACATGCGGTTCTTCGAGGACATGACCCAGAACCGCATCGCCGACCGGCTGGGTATCTCCCAGATGCACGTCTCCCGGCTCATCAGCAACAGCTGTGCCCGCATACGCGCCGAGGCGCTCGACGACGAGGCGCGCAGCCAGGAATCCGGGGGACCGACGCAAGCCGCCTGACCGGTCGGCTGCTTCTGCTTGCCTTCGCTTTTTCGCTTGTTCTTGCTTGTTCTCATGTGACCAAGGAGTACGGACATGCTGATGCCCCATCCGGAGACGCTGCGCGGGCTCGTGGCGGAGTACGAGGCGCTCACTGCCCAGGAAACAGTGGACGGTACGGAAGGACCGGGCCGACGGGCCCAGGATCTGGCGTACACGCTCTGCGTCTCGACGGGTACCCGCGATGTGCGGACGGCGCTGGCGGCGGCCCGTCGTCAACTCGTGGGCGAGACCGCGGTGATGCCCGCGATGAGCGACTGAGACCAGTCAGGGGCGCACCGGCGACTGAGCCGAACCACTGGAACAGGGAGGAAAGTTGACGGTCTCGGGAGACGAAGCAGCCACCGGGAACGGCGGGCGGGATGAGACCCAGGAAGAGGGGGCCGACCGCAGGTGGAGTGAGCTCATCCAGGAGATCAGGGTGGCTCAGACGGGCGTGCAGATCCTGTTCGGCTTCCTGCTCACCGTCGTATTCACTTCGCGATACGGGCAGTTGGCGCAGCTGGACAAGACCATCTACATCGTCACAGTCCTCCTTGGTGCCGCCGCCACGGGTGCGCTCATAGGTCCCGTGGCCCTGCACCGGATCGTCTCCGGGCGGCGCGTCAAACCGCAGGCGGTGAGGTGGGCTTCACGGCTGACCTTCGTAGGACTTGTTCTGCTCCTCGCGACCATGACCTCCTCGCTCCTGCTGATTCTCCGGGTGGCCACGCACGACGCGTACGTGCCGTGGCTCGTCGCCGGGGTCGTCGCCTGGTACCTGTTCTGCTGGTTCGTCCTGCCCATGTGGGTGCGCTACCGGTACACCAGCGACTGACACATCAGCGAGCGCGCCACGGACCTGCCGAGTCACGGACCGGGCGAGCCGCCGACCAACCCCCGACACCAGGAGTACCTGTGCACGAGTCTCTGTGGAACTACACGCCCACCAGTGGTCACACCCCTGACGACGACCTCACCGGCTACGCGGTCGAGGCCACGGACGGGCACATCGGCACCGTCGACAAACACTCCGGCGACGTCGTCGCGCAGTACATCGTGGTCGACACCGGTGTGTGGATCTTCGGCAGGCAGGTCATGCTGCCCGCCGGCACGATCGTGGGCATCGACCACGAGGCCAAGAAGGTCCATGTGTCCCGCAGCCAGGCCGAGATCAAGGCGTCACCCGAGTTCGACAAGGACAAGCATCTGGGCGACCCCGCCTATCGCGACCAGCTGGGCGGCCATTACGGATCCGGTCACTGAGGCCGACCGGCGCCGGGACAGGAACGGCAGATCACCAGGGCAAGAAGGTGTGCACGTCCTTGCCGTCGGGCCGCAGCACCACGCTGACCTGGTCGCTCAGGGTGTGAATCAGGTGCCAGCCGATTCCGCCTCCGCCCTGCCGCGGATGGAACGGGCGGGGTGCGGGCGGGGTGGTACTGCTGTCCCGCACGGTCACATGGATGCCGTCGAAGGTGCGGCGCATGTGAAGTTCGAAGGGACCTGGGGCGTACTGGACCGAGTTGGCGACGAGTTCGGTGACCACCAGCAGGATGTCGTCCCAGTGCTCGACCGCGCTGGGCGGTGACGCCCGCGCGAGCGTGGTCAGATAGGTTTCCGCAGTCAGGCGTGCATCAGTCACGTTGCGCAACTGGCCTGCGAAGGTTCTGGAGAGCGTCTCGATCCCCTGTTGCGACGGTTTCCTGTCCCCACTCGGATCGCTTGCCATCTCGCCTTCCCGTGTGGGCTCCTCCACGGTCTCCCCGGACGTGGACCTTGTCCCCCTTGTCGGGGGCTGCCTATGCCGTGGTGTCCCGGGACCGCCGAGCCGCCCGCCGCCACAGTGAACGCCGCTCAGCCTCACTTGTACCACCCCAGACTCCGATGCTCTGGCCCGTTTCGAGGGCCCACTTCAGGCACTCGTCGCGGACCGGGCAGCCCTCGCAGACGGCTTTCGCCTCGTTGATCTGCAAAATCGCGGGGCCTGTGTTGCCGATGGGGAAGAACAGGTCGGGGTCGACGGTGCGGCATGCCGCGGATTCGCGCCAGTTGCTCATGAGGGCCTCCTGCGCTCGCAGTCGTGTGGATCGGTGCGGGTTCGTTCGGTGTTCGGGTCACCCGGGATGGCACAGGTGAAACAGAAATGAGCCGCTGACCCGAATGTCCTGTCCGCGCGTGACCCGAATGTCCTGCTGAAAACCGCCTGCTTGAACATTGAGTTACCAGGGAAAGCGGATCCGAAGCGCGGCCGGTGGTGTGCCGGCGCCGGGCGAGCGGCAGTCATCTGTCAGCGAGTAAGGAGGTGGGACATGGCGCAGGAACCCGACGACGTCTGGGAGCGGTTCGCCATCGGCTTGGCAGAGATGGCGCGGGATCTGCTGGCCCAGGACTCGGTCCAGGCCACCCTGGACCGGATCGTGGCGCACGCGTCGGTGCTGATCAGGGGAGTCGACGAGGCCGGGATCCTCACCGTGCGTCGCGGTGAGGTGCACGCTCTGTCCGCGACGAGCGACCTCGTGCGCACTGCGGACCGGATCCAGCAGGACCTGCGGGAAGGGCCGTGCTTCGACGCCGTCATCGACCGCCGACAGGTCTACACCATCGAGGATCTGCGTGAGCCGCACGATCGCTGGTCCCGCTTCGCCCCCGAGCTGAGGAACCTCGGCATGGGGAGCACCTTGGGCTTTCTGCTGTTCACCGAGGACGACGAGCTCGGCGCACTCAATCTCTACTCCCGCCGGCCGCACACCTTCGACGAGCCGGAACGGCGCGCGGGCTGGGTGCTCGCCTCGCACGCGGCCGTGGCGTTCTCCGCTGCCCGCACGCACCAGCAGCTCAGCCATGCCCTGGAGACACGTCACGAGATCGGTGAGACCATGGGCATCCTCATGGAGCGCCACGGGCTGAGCGAGGACACGGCCTTCAAGGTCCTCAAGAAGGCCTCCCAGGACCGCAACATCAAACTCCGCGACATCGCCCGCCAGATCTGCCGGACCGGCGAGAAGCCCGACTGACCGCACCCGCGGCGCACGGCGCTACGACACCCGGATCCCGACGATGCACGTGTCGTCGTCGGTGTCCGACCTGCTGTACGTGAGGAGCCGGTCCAACTGGTGGTCCAGCGTGCTGGAAACCGTGCGAGCGGTGGTCAGCAGCTGGGCCATCGACTCATCGACCGACCGGTCGCGCCGCTCCACCAGCCCGTCCGTGTACATCAACAGGGTGTCCTCGGCCGCCAGTTGAACCTCGTCCTCCTCATACGTGGTCTCGGCCACGGCACCGAGCAGAATCCCCTTGAGGAGGGGCAGCGGGTTCGCCTCCGTGTCACGGACCAGAACGGGCGGCAGGTGACCGGCCCTTGCCCACCGCAAGGTGCGCCGGGCCGGGTCGTAGAGGCCGCAGACCGCCGTGGCCGTGATGGAACCCGTCAGATGGTGCGCCACGATGTTGAGCCACGACAGCAGCTGGCCGGGACCCGCACCCGTCACGGCGAGTCCACGCAGCGCGTTCCGCAGGACCACCATGCTGGTCGCCGCCTCGATCCCGTGACCGGCCACGTCGCCGACGCACAGGAGCACCAGCCGGGAGGGCAGGACAACGGCGTCGTACCAGTCGCCGCCCACCAGTTGCTCGGTCTCCGCCGGGCGGTAGCGGACGGCGACCTGGAGCCCCGGCGCCTTCAACGGGGCCTGGGCCGGGGGCATGATCGCGTGTTGCAGCTGCAGGGTCAGCCGGTTGCGTTCGTGCGCCTGCTGCTCGCTGTGGGCGAGCTGGTCACGCGTCGCCGCGAGCGCGACCTCCGTCCAGTGCTGGGCAGAGATGTCCTGGCAGGCCCCTCGTACGATGAACAGCCGGTTCTCGGAGTCGAGCACCGGCTCGGCCACCACCCGCAGATGCCGGGTCACCCCGTCCGGGCGCTGGAGCCGGAACGCCGCCGTGGCCGGCCGCCGGTGGTGGAGGAGGGTGCGCAGAAAACGGCCGATCGCGACGGCGTCGTCCGGGTGCGCGTGTGCGGCCAGGTCCTCAAGGGGCACGGGCGTGTCGGAGGCGGAGCGCCCGTACAGGCTGAAGAGCGTGCCGTTCCAGGTGATCTCGCCGGTGAGCAGGTTCTCCTCGAAGCCGCCGATCCTGCCGAGCCGCTGGGCGTGCTGAAGCAGGCTGGCGAGCCGTGCGGTCTCGTCCTCGATACGCCACAGGAGCAGCACGCTGTCGCCGTGCCGGCTGAGGCTGATGTCGGCCACGCTCGACAGCGGTACCTGGTCGACCAGGGCCGTGAGGTCGATCCGGTGGGTCCGGAAAGGCTCACCCGTGGCGTAGACCCGCTCGACGTGTTGGAAGAGTTCGCTCTCCCCGGCGGCCAGCGGATAGGCCTCCAGCAACAGCGCTCCGTTGACGACGCCGCGGGGCCGGCCGGCGGGGTCGAGGAACCGGCTGTTCACATGGCGGATCCGGAAGTCCGCGAGCTGTCCGCCGTCGTCGAGATGGGGTTCGAGGATCAGCGCGGGATCGTGCAGGCCGTCGACCAGATCGATCAGCTCCGCGACACCGGGCGTGACCTGCGGGCCGTTGGCGTTCGTACGGTCGCTCAGGAGCGGGCGGCTCTCCAGCGTGTGGGCGCACAACTCGGCCAGCGCCTCGACCTGGCGGGCGACCTGGGGCGACTGCGGTTCCAG
The DNA here is from genome assembly GCF_040683495.1 of Streptomyces sp. NPDC093544. Classification (NCBI taxonomy): domain Bacteria; kingdom Bacillati; phylum Actinomycetota; class Actinomycetes; order Kitasatosporales; family Streptomycetaceae; genus Streptomyces; species Streptomyces sp. NPDC093544. Next base: position 181,310 of record NZ_JBFBEA010000020.1, read on the forward strand.
GGGGGAAGGCCACGCGATTTCGAGGACGCCGTGGATACGGCCGCCGACACCGGCCGGGGCTGCCACCCTCCCGCCGTACGGGTAGTGGGTGCGCCCGATGGTCGGTTGGCCGGCCTCGCTGAGTGACGCGGTCCACTGCGTCGTACGACCGGACAGGGCCCGGCGCGCCACCGTCGCCACGCCGGGCGGCACATAGCGCCAGCGTTCAGCTTCCGCCGCGGAGAACCCCGCGCTGCCCGCCAGGGTGAGACAACCGTCGGCGCCGACCGCCCAGATGGCCACGGCCACCGCGCCGAGCGGGGTCAGGGCGTGCTGGAGCAGCGAGTCGGCCACCGACTGGGTGTCGTCGGCGGCCAGCGCACCGCTCTCCGCCTCCCGCAGCCGTACCCCCGGGGAGACGTCCTGGGCGCCGTTGGAGGCGGCCGTGGCGGCGAGGAACGTACTGGTCACCTCGGACAGCCGGTCGCGCGCCGCCTGGTTGATGACGTCGACGGCGAGTTCGAGCAGGCCCAGGTTGCCCTGCTCGGTCAGCTCGTCGAGCTGTCGGGCGGCCTGCGCGGGGCCGCAGCCCAGGCGTTCGATCAGGATGCCCTTGGCGAGCTCGATCAGGGCGCGGCCGTCGGCTTCGGCCTGAGCGGCCTGCACCTCGCGACGTAGCCGCTCCACCGTGGCGGCGAGTCTGCCCACCATGGACGTCGACGCGGCGTCGCCCAGGCCGTCCGTCGGTTCGGCCGTCCAGGTACCCGGGGGCTGTTCGGGAGTGCTCACGGTGCGGTTGCTCCTCGGCTGGGACGCCCGCGGGGGCGGGGGAGAGGGGTGCGGGGAAGGCGCCCGGCCGGCCGTCCGGACCGGCGGGCGCCATCCGGTGTCACACGCTCAGCCAGCGCCGGACGCAGGCGATGAGGTCGTCGGTGTCGACCGGCTTGGTCACATAGTCGCTCGCGCCCGACAGGAGACTCTTCTCCCGGTCGCCGGGCATCGCCTTCGCGGTGACCGCGATGATGGGCAGGTCGGCGTACTGCGGCATTTTGCGGATCTCCGCCGTGGCGGCGTACCCGTCCATCTCCGGCATCATCACGTCCATCAGGATCACCGCGATCTCCGGACGGCTGAGCAGGGTCTCGATGCCCTTCCTGCCGTTCTCCGCGTGCAGCACCTGGAATCCGTGGAGCTCCAGAATCCCGCTGAGGGCGAAGAGGTTGCGGGCGTCGTCGTCGACCACGAGCACCGTGGTGCCGTGGAAGGCGTCGCCGACGATCCGCGCGTCCTGGGGCTGCGGCTCCTCGGCGCGGACCAGCGGGAGCACGGCCCCCGGTTCCTCGGCGGAAAGATGCAGGGCGATGCGCTCGCGCAACTCGTCCAGGCTGGAAAGGAATTCCAGCGTCCGGGGACCGGACCGGGACTGCAGGGCCTGCTCCTGGGCGAGGTCCACGCGACTGCCGCTGTGGACGAGCACGGGGACGCTCGCCAGGGCCGAGTCGCCCTCGACGGCCTCCAGGAAACTGGCCGCCTCCCCGTCCGCCATGCCGAGTTCGAGGACGACGCAATGGCAGGCTCCGGCGGCCAGCGCACTAGCCGCCTCGTGCGCACCCACCACCGTGATGACGTCGACCGTCTCCCGGGTGTCGCTGTCGTCACGACTGCGGGTGAGATCTCCGACCGCGCTCTCGGCGACGAGCGTGAGCAGACCGCGTGGCCGCTCCTCGACGACCAGCAGCCGACGCCGGTTCTGCCGGGGCAGGCCGGCCGGAGCCTGCGCCGGAATGGCCGCCCTCACCACATCGGCGGCGTCCTCGCGCGGCGCGGACTCCGGTGTCCGGCTGCCGCTCAGGAGTTCCTCGAAGTCGGGACGGGCCACGGGCAGGAAGAGGGTGAAGGTACTGCCCTGGCCTGGCGTGCTGTCCACGGTGACCTGGCCACCGAGCAGATGGGCGATCTCGCGGGTGATGGAAAGACCGAGACCGGTGCCGCCGTACTTGCGGCTCGTGGTGCCGTCGGCCTGCTGGAACGCACCGAAGATCGTTTCGAGTTGCTGTTCCGGGATGCCGATGCCGGTGTCCTTCACCCGGAAGGCGATGACGGTGCCGGCGCGCAGCACCCCCTGCGGGATCTCGTGTGCGGTCGCCGGTTCGATACGAAGTTCGACGCGTCCCTGCTCGGTGAACTTGACCGCGTTCGACAGCAGGTTGCGCAGGACCTGACGCAGCCGGGAGTCGTCGGTGAGCAGGTCGTCGGGCGCGCCGGGCGCGGTGGTGATGGTGAAGTCCAGGCTCTTCTGCGAGGTCATGGGCCGGAAGGTGGCCTCGACGTACTCCAACAGGCGGCGCAGCGGGACCTGTTCGGGGGAGAGGTCCATCTTGCCCGCCTCGACCTTCGACAGATCGAGGATGTCGTTGATCAACTGGAGCAGGTCCGAGCCCGCGGAGTGGATGATGCCCGCGTACTCGACCTGCTTCGGCGTGAGGTTGCGCGAGGGGTTCTGCGCCAGCAACTGGGCCAGGATGAGAAGGCTGTTGAGCGGGGTCCGCAGCTCGTGGCTCATGTTCGCCAGGAACTCGGACTTGTACTTGGAGGCCAGCGAGAGCTGCTGGGCACGTGCTTCGAGTTCCTGCCGGGCCTGTTCGATCTGCAGGTTCTTGGCCTCGATGTCCCGGTTCTGGGTGACCAGGAGCGAGGCCTTGTCCTCCAGTTCGGCGTTGGAGCGCTGCAGTTCGTCCTGCTGGACCTGCAACTCCTCGGACCTGGCCTGCAGTTCGGCGGTCAGACGCTGGGACTCGCCCAGGAGCTCGTCGGTGCGGGCGTTGGCCACGATGGTGCTGACGTTGACACCGATGGTCTCCATCAGCTGTTCCAGGAAGGTCTGGTGGACCGGGGTGAAGTGGGTGACCGAGGCCAGTTCGATCACGCCGAGCACCTGCTCCTCGACCACGATGGGCAGGACCACCAGAGCCGTCGGTACCGTCTGCCCGAGTCCCGAGGAGATGGTCACGTACCCCGGGGGCAGCTCGGCCACCGTGATGGCGCGGCGGTTCCGGGCGGCCTGGCCGACGAGTGAGCGGCCCATCGGGATGCGAGCGGGCCGGTCCGTGTCGTTGGGATAGCCGTAGGACCCGACGAGCCGGAGTTCCGTCCCGTGCGCGGACTCCTCCGCGAGGTAGAAGGCGCCGTACTGCGCGGTGACCAGCGGGGTGAGCTCGTCCATGATCAGATCGGCCACGATGTCGAGGTCGCGGTAGCCCTGCATCAGCCCGGAGACGCGGGCCAGGTTGGTCTTCAGCCAGTCCTGCTCATGGTTGGCCCGCGTGGTCTCGCGCAGGGACTCGACCATGGAGTTGATGTTGTCCTTGAGCTCGGAGACCTCGCCCGACGCCTCGACGGTGATCGAGCGGGTCAGGTCGCCCTCGGCCACGGCGCTGGCCACTTCGGCGATCGCCCGCACCTGGCGGGTGAGGTTGCCCGCGAGTTCGTTCACGTTCTCCGTCAGGCGCTTCCACGTACCGGAAACGCCTTCCACCTCGGCCTGGCCGCCGAGCCGGCCCTCGCTGCCGACCTCCCGTGCCACCCGGGTGACCTCGGCGGCGAAGGCGGAGAGCTGGTCGACCATCGTGTTGATGGTCGTCTTGAGTTCAAGGATCTCGCCGCGGGCGTCCACGTCGATCTTCTTGGAGAGATCGCCCTTGGCGACAGCGGTGGTCACCAGGGCGATGTTGCGGACCTGGCCGGTGAGGTTGTTGGCCATCGAGTTGACGTTGTCGGTGAGGTCCTTCCAGGTGCCCGCCACGTTGGGCACATGTGCCTGCCCGCCGAGCCGGCCCTCGGTGCCGACTTCGCGTGCCACGCGGGTGACCTCGTCGGCGAAGGCGGACAGCGTGTCGACCATCGTGTTGATGACGTCCGCGAGCGCCGCGACCTCGCCCTTCGCCTCGACCGTGATCTTCTGGGAAAGGTCTCCCTTGGCCACGGCCGTCGCCACCTGGGCGATGGAGCGGACCTGACCTGTCAGGTTCGACGCCATCACGTTGACGTTGTCGGTGAGGTCCTTCCAGGTGCCCGAGACACCTCGTACGGTGGCCTGTCCGCCCAGATTGCCCGCGGTGCCGACTTCACGGGCGACGCGGGTGACTTCGTCGGCGAAGGCGGAGAGTTGGTCGACCATCGTGTTGATGGTGTCTTTGAGTTCGAGGATTTCGCCGCGGGCGTCGACGGTGATTTTCTGGGAGAGGTCTCCCTTGGCGACGGCGGTCGCCACCTGGGCGATGGAGCGGACCTGGGCGGTGAGGTTCCCCGCCATGAAGTTCACCGAATCGGTGAGGTCGCGCCAGGTGCCCTTGACGCCCTTGACGTCGGCCTGTCCGCCGAGACGGCCGTCGGTGCCGACTTCGCGGGCGACGCGGGTGACTTCGTCGGCGAAGGCGGAGAGTTGGTCGACCATCGTGTTGATGGTGTTCTTGAGTTCGAGGATTTCGCCGCGGGCGTCGACGGTGATTTTCTGGGAGAGGTCCCCCTTGGCGACGGCCGTGGTCACCTGCGCCACGTTGCGGACCTGGGCGGTGAGGTTGCCCGCCATGAGGTTCACGGAGTCGGTGAGGTCACGCCAGACACCGCCGACGCCGGGCACTTGGGCCTGTCCGCCGAGGCGCCCTTCGCTGCCGACTTCGCGGGCGACGCGGGTGACTTCGTCGGCGAAGGCGGAGAGCTGGTCGACCATCGTGTTGACGGTCTCTTTGAGCTGCAGGATCTCACCGCGGGCGGGGACGTCGATCTTCTGGGAGAGGTCTCCCTTGGCGACGGCTGTGGCCACCTGCGCGATGTCACGGACCTGTGTGGTGAGGTTGCCGGCCATCGCGTTGACCGAGTCCGTCAGATCGGCCCAGGTGCCGGAGACTCCGGGGACCTCCGCCTGCCCGCCCAAGGTGCCCTCGGTGCCCACCTCACGTGCCACGCGGGTCACTTCGGAGGTGAACACGGACAACTGGTCGACCATCCCGTTGAACACGGTGGCGATGTCGCCGAGGAGGCCACCGGCATCGTCGGGCAGACGTGTGCCGAAGTCCCCGTCGCGCACGGCGGTCAGGCCCGCCAGCAGCTGACGGAGCTCCTGCTCGCCAGGTGTTCGGCTCGAAGGCCCGGTCGCTGTCACGGTCATGCTTACCCTCGTTCCGCTCCCCAGGAGTCCCGGGATGGGACTCGGAACCACGCCGGACTCACGCACGGTCTATGTGTAGTCCGCAGCATTTCCGCAGAATCACGGATGCGCCCGCTGAGAAAATACGCCGCAGGCTAACCCAGGAATCATCCGATGAACAAAGTGGTGGCCGGAACTCCCGCGTGGCCAAGAAAGTTTCAAGGAACGAGGCATAACCAGGGGAGATGGGGATACACATGACCCTCTCGGTCTGCCCGGGCCCGGGGTGCCTCTGGTGCCGACGGGGGCTGCACACAAAGATCCCGCCGTGCCGGGGGCCACCGGGTGAAGGGGTGACCGCCGGGACGGCGGGATCGGAGCCTTGGAAGGCGCGGACTCAGGCGACGGCCGGATCCATCAGTCCTGTGCGAAGACGCTTGATGATGCGGGTGATCAGCCGGGAGACGTGCATCTGCGAGATGCCGAGCTCTTCGCCGATCTGCGCCTGGGTGCGCTCTTCGACGAAGCGCAGGTGGACGATCAGACGCTCGCGGTCGTCGAGTCCGGCGATCAGCGGAGCCAGCGAGTTGAAGTCCTCGACGAGTTGGAGCGCGGGGTCCTCCTCGCCGATGAAGTCGGCCAGCACGCCTTCGCCGTCTGCCGCGCCGTTGCTGGTGAGGGCGGCGTCGAGCGACGTGGAGGTGTAGGCGTTCGACGCCTTGCGCGCCTCGATGACGTCTTCCTCGGACAGGGACATCAGCTCGGCCAGCTCACGGGTGGTGGGCATGCGGTCCAGCCGGGTCTGCAGCTCCTCCGTGGCCTTGGCGAGCTCGACGCGGGCTTCCTGTAGACGGCGCGGTACGTGAACCGCCCAACTGGTGTCGCGGAAGAAGCGCTTGATCTCGCCCACGATGTAGGGAACGGCGAAGGAGGTGAACTCGACCTCTCGGGTGAGCTCGAAGCGGTCGATGGCCTTGATCAGGCCGATGGTGCCGACCTGGACGATGTCCTCCATGGAGTCGCCGCGGCTGCGGAAGCGGGAGGCGGCGTAGCGGACCAGGGAGAGGTTCATCTCGATCAGGGTGTTGCGCGCGTACTGGTACTCGTGCGTGCCCTCTTCGAGGATGGCGAGCCGGTCGAAGAACTGGCGGGAGAGTTCACGCGCGTCCTTCGGCTTGACCTTCGACGGGTCCTCGATGAACGGAAGCGCCAACTCGCCGCCCATCTCGTCCACTTCGGCCGTCCGCTGTGCCGTGGCCGTTGTCTCCAGCGCCGTCACGGCTGCCATGCCGCCCACCCCAAATCCTCGAAGGTATCGTTGACACAGCTCGAATGCCCCGGTTGCCAGAGATCACACCACCGGGTTGCCGAGAATTTCGGGAGGGCCGTCGCGACGCGGTCCGGGCCGGTCCTTCGGGGAGCCGGTCGCGGTTCGGAGTGGCCGGGTACCCTGGGCGCCGAGAGCCGGGGCCGCGATGGCTCACGGCGGGCCGGCGGGAGGCGGGGGTGGACATGGCGTACGGCGTCGACGGGTCGCCGGCGAGCGCTGCCTCGCCCGAGCTCGACGGAGCTGTTCTCCGGCTCTACGAGCTCGCGGAGCGTCCTGGCATCCGGCTCGTCGGCGAGATCAGCCCGTCCACCCGGCCTGTCTGGCGGCAGGCCCTGGAGCAGCTTTCCGGCCAGTGCGAGCACGTCTGCTTTCTGGAACTGTCCGCGATCACGTTCGTCGATGTCGCCGGTGCCTGCGAACTCGCGCGCACCGCACAGGGCTTGAACGACAGACGGCGCCTGGTCCTGGAACGGCCGCCGCCCGAACTCCCGCGGATTCTCGAGCTGTTCTGGCCGGAACTCCGGACGATCGAGGTGGCGGCATGACGACCTCGGCCACCCGGATAGAACCATTCGTTCATCCCGCGCTCTTCTACCGCAGTGACCAGGAGTACGTGGAGGGGACTGTGCCGTTCCTCCTGGACGGCATGGCCGCCGCTGAGCCGGTCGCCGTGGCCGCGCCCGTCTCGCGGCTGGATTTGATCCGAACCGAACTCGGCACGGCCGCCGCCGGCGTGCACTTCGTCGACATGACACAGGCCGGGCGGAACCCCGGCCGCATCATCTCGTCGGTCCTACGGAAGTTCGCCGACGCCTGGACCGGCCGCCGCGTCCGCATCATCGGGGAGCCGATCTGGCCCGGCCGCACCGAGGTGGAGTACCCGGCCTGCGTTCAGCACGAGGCACTGATCAACATGGCCTTCCAAGGGCGCGAGGTGACGATCCTGTGTCCCTACGACGCGCGGGCCCTCTCCGCCGACGTGATCGCCGACGCGCACGCCACGCACCCCGTCCTCATCGACGGGGGCCGGGAGCGGGCCAGCACCGCCTACGCGCTGGAGCCGGTGCTCGCCCGCTGCAACGAGCCCCTGCGTCATCCACCAGGAGCGGCGACGGTCCACTTCGACACGGATGACCTGCCCACCTCTCGCGATTTCGCACTGCACGAGGCACGGGAGCGGGGGATGAACCGCGCCCGTCTGCAGGATCTGGCTCTGGTCGTCGCGGAGCTGACGACCAACAGCGTGATGCACGGAGGCGGTTCGGGAACGCTGCGGATCTGGGCCGAGAGTGAACAGATCGTCTGCGAGGTGCAGGACGACGGACACCTGGCCGACCCGCTGGCCGGCCGACACCCGGTGCGTCCCGAGCAACTGGGCGGCCGTGGCCTGTTCCTCGTCCACTTCCTCTCCGACCTCGTCCGCGTACATACCGGCGAGAACGGGACGACAGTCCGCAGCTACGTCGCCCGCAAGTGAGCTGCGCTGCCTGACGGGTATCGGGCTCGGCGTGCGGACATAGCAGGTACGGGAAGGTCCGGACCCGGCAAGGGGTCCGGACCTTCCCGTACCTGCGACGGGTCCGTCTGGAATGTCACCGCGTGGAATGGTGCGCCGCTAGGGGGTGTCGTTCGGCTGGGCGTCATGGGCCGCCTGGCGTTCGGTGTGGGAGTTGGCCGTGGCCAGAGTTCCGCCCGAACTCTCAAGGTGTGCGCGCACGAACCACTGGAACTGCTCGAGAGAGCGCAGCTGTTCGATGAGGAGATCCTCCGTCACCGCGTCGCTCTTGCCGACCTCGGTCATCGCCGCGCGGTGGGCCTCGATGATTCCGGTGTAGACGAGGTCGAGGGCACCGAGGTGGGCGATGGCGTCGGCCCGTCCGACACCGTAGTCGTCCCACGTCCGCTCGGTCACAAGAACGCCCGGTGTGCCTTCCGGTACCCCGCCGAGGGCGGAGATGCGTTCGGCGGCGTCGTCAGCCATTTCGCGCACTCGATCCACCTGAGGATCGAGCATTTCGTGCACGGCGATGAAATGAGGGCCTACGACATTCCAGTGAACATGCTTCAACGTCAGAGAAAGGTCGTTGAGCGCATGCAGGCGCATACGCAGCAGATCAATGATCACTCCACCCTCGTGCGTGCTGAGCCCGGGGATCGTGTACTTGGGGGATGCGGACTTCGCCATGTTTCTTGTCCTTCCCGGCAGAAATTCTCGAACCGGCTGCCGTACCCACCCGCGTAAGAACCGGAGGAACCGGAAACGCGGGAAGCATCGGTATCAGCCTCCGAGACCTCAGGTGCCCCGGTTCTATCGAGCTACACACCAAGCGTCTGCCGTCATCGGCCACCGCAATGGTCCGTTGGTCGGCTACTTGACCGGCATCACCCTCCTGTAGTGGGCCAATGGCCCAGTGATTTGAGCACGAGTTGAGCCGTTGTGCCTGCGGATGCTTATCTGTGCTGTATCCATGCACAATCGGCGCCGCGCAGCGCCGGACGGCAATGACGCCGTACCGGACCGCGGCGCTTCGTCGTGTCCGCGAGTTCCCGCTACCCGGGCGCCCGCGTTCCGGCGGGAGGCAGTTGAGGGGGCGGGCGAAACGCTGTGATGAGGATGCTCGTGGCTCCGGATCCGGGGCATGTCAGGCTGAGGAACTCGTGCCGTGCCGTCGTCGGCATCGGTTTCGCCGTCGCCGTGGCGGAATTCGCCGGACTGTCCCTGACGGCTTCCATCACCGGGGGACTGGCGGCACTGCTCGCTCTCTTCACGGTCGCCGACGGGACGGTGCGCGCCCAGCGGGTGACCACTGCTCTGCTCCCGGCCGTCGGATTCCCCGTACTGGCCCTGGCGACCCTGCTGCACGGCGTGACCCCGGCCCGGGACGTGGCCTTCCTGCTGGTGGTCTTCGGTGGGGTGTACGCCCGTCGCTGGGGTCCCCGGGGGCATGCGCTCGGGATCTTCGCGTTCATGAACTTCTTCATCACGCAGTTCCTGCACGCCGTCCCGGAGCAACTGCCAGAGCTGTACGCCGCCGTGGGCCTGGCCCTCGGCGCCGCCGGCCTCGTACGTTTCGTTCTCTGGCCCCTGGAGCGCGGTGCGGCTCCTCCCGCTCCCGCGCCCCGGCCGCTGCCCGGCACCGGACTGGCTCGCCCCACCACCCGGCAGGCTTTCCAGGCCACGGTGGCTTGCGCCTTCGCGCTGATCCTCGGCCAGGCACTGTCCGAGGACCGCTGGTACTGGGCAGTCGGCACCGTCTGGTGGATCTTCGTCAACACGGTTTCGCGCGGCGAGACCCTCGTCCGCGGATTCCGCCGGGTGCTGGGCACGGTCGTGGGGATTGTCGTCGGCATGCTGATCGCCATCCCGCTGCACGGGGCGCCGGTACCGACCGCCGTCCTGGTCGCGGTCTGTGTCTTCGGGATCTTCTACACCGCCGCGGTCTCGTACAGCTGGATGGTGCTGGCGGTGACGGTGATGGCGGGACTGCTCTACGGCCTGCTGGGAGTTCTGGTTCCCGGCCTTCTCGTACTGCGTCTGGAGGAGACGGCCATCGGCGCGCTGGGAGCCACGCTCGCCGTGATTCTCGTGCTGCCGGTCACCACCCACGCCACGAACGACGCGTGGATCCAGCGCGCGCTGCGCTGTGTTCATGAGGCAACCGCCGAAGCCGCCGCCCGCCTGGCGGGCTCGCAGACAGCGGATCCCGCACCGCACGCGGCCGAACTCGAAGTGCTGCTGGCCCGTGTCCGGATGGCGCTCGCTCCCCTGGTGCACCCGCTCAACCCGTTCCGCGCACGCAAGGCACGGGCCGCCCAGGTCATCACGCTGCTGGACGGCTGCGCCCGCGAAGTGCGCGGCCTGGTGGCCGTCGCCGCCGACCCGGACGCGAGCCACGACGCCCGCCTCGTCGCTGCCTGCAGCCGCGTCAAAGCGGCCGTGGAGGCCCTGACGGTCAGCGAGAGAGGACGTCGCGGGCCGGCGAACGCCGCCGACACCCTGCCGCACCCCGCTGCCACCGAGCCCGCACTCGCGCACCTGCACAGCCTGGAGCGGGCGCTCGCCGAACTCGAGGTCCCTTTGCGCAGCTCCCGCTATTCCCCGTTGGTCGGCGCCTGAACGGCGGCTCACACCGACGGTCGCCAACTGGTGCCGCCCCTCGGCTCAGCACGGGTGCACCGTATACGGTCCCCTGGCCCTCACCGCCGCCCCGGACGTCCGCACGGGCAGCCCCTGACACCCGCGTGCCGCCGCATCGACGCGGCGGTGGGGACCAACCCGTCGGCGGCTATGCCGTAACGCGCCCTGACCGCACACGCGGGCACACCCGGCCCGTACTCCGGCGTTCGCCCGCATCCACACCCCGGAACGCGTGCTTCCTGTTGCGGCCACGCCCCCGTGCGCGTCCCAACTCATCAGCGCCTGACGTCGGGGCATGGACACCAAACCCCGGAATGGGGCACTTTTTCGGACACGCGGAGGGTGGATCAGCACACCGGCTGGGTAACTCCGCGGCTATCAGACGCACGGAGCCCGCGGACCGTGCGGGAGCGACCCGCGGGCCGAACCCCTTGGGGGTGGCACCATGCGCAATTTCCTTCACGGAACCGGACATGGAGAGCGTTTCACCGACGACGGATACGCAGGACTACCGGCGCCGTGGTGGGCCGGGGAGCCGGGTGGGTGGCTCGAGCGGACTCCGGACGGCGGTGGGGGAGAGGCAACGGGTCCAGGCGGCCGTGGAGCCGCGGGCTCGACCCCGGGCGGCCGTCAGGAGAAGGGTACCGATCCGCGCGGCCGTGGAGGCGAAGCCGCTGATCCGGGCGCGAGGTACGTGCAGGCCGGCACGGGCACGGTCGCTGCCACCGGCACCGGCACCGGCGCCTGCCCCTGGCCGACAGGTCGATCCGCTCCGGCGACAGGCCTGCGGGAGCGGCCGGTGGTCGACGGTTCCGACGAGGACTCCGCGGCCCCCGGCGACGTCACCGTGCCGGCCGTGCGGCTCCCCGCCGGCCACTCGCCCTCAGCGTACGAACTCCACCGCGCCGCCGCTGAGTTCCTCAGCCTCCACCACACCGAGGAACGCCTCGGGGACCCGGCCCGGCGGATCGCCGCCGCGCACGCGGAGATCGCGGAGACAGGGACGTACCGCCACACCACCGAGGAACTCGTCTTCGGTGCCCGCGTCGCCTGGCGCAACGCCAACCGGTGCATCGGGCGGCTCTACTGGCACTCCCTGTGCGTACGCGACCGCCGCGACGTGCGGGACACCCGGGATGTCGCCGAGGCGGCGGCGGACCACCTGCGGGAGGCGACCCGCGACGGCCGGATCCGCGCGCTCATCACGGTCTTCGCCCCCGACGAACCCGGTCGCCCGGGTCCGCGGATCTGGAACGAACAGCTCATCCGGTACGCGGGTTACGCCCGCCCCGACGGCGGTGTGACCGGTGATCCGCGCAACGTGGGGCTCACGTCGTACGTCCAGCGGCTGGGCTGGCCCGGCGGCCCCGGCACCCCCTTCGACGTACTGCCGTTGGTGATCCAGGGCGCCGAGGACAAGCCCTGCTGGTTCGCGCTGCCACCGGACGCGGTGCTCGAAGTGGAGCTCGCTCACCCCGAGTACCCCTGGTGGCGCGCGCTCGGACTGCGCTGGCACGCGGTGCCGGCGCTCGCCAACATGTGCCTGGAGATCGGCGGCATCTGCTACCCGGCCGCGCCCTTCAACGGCTGGTACATGGGCACCGAGATCGGCGCCCGCAACCTCGCCGACACCGACCGCTACAACCTCCTGCCGCACATCGCCGAGCGCCTCGGCCTCGACACCCGTACCGACCGCTCCCTGTGGAAGGACCGGGCGCTCGTCGAACTCAACCGCTCCGTCCTGCACTCCTTCGACCGTGCGGGCGTCACGGTCACCGACCACCACACCGAGTCCCGGCGTTTTATCACCCACCTCGGCCGCGAGGAGGGCAAGGGCCGCCGGGTCGGCGCGGACTGGTCGTGGATCGTCCCGCCCATCTCGGGCAGTGCCACACCCGTCTTCCACCGCACCTACGAGGCGGTGGAGCGGCGACCCGCGTACGTCCACCACCCGGAGGCACACGAACGGGCCCGTGGCGCGATCCTGGTCTAGGACTGCTCCAGGACAGGTGTAGGACCTGTCCGGCCGATCATGCCGGACAGGCCCTGGACCGCGGATCATGGACTGCTACCGTCGCCCCCGACAACGCGGGAGCGAGAGGGGACCCCAGTGGCAGACGGCGGCAGGCGGCAGCAACGGGCGTTCATCGGGTCGTTCACGGCGGCGGGGGGCCTCGGCGTCCTCACCGCGACCGTGGACCCGGTCAGCGGCGCACTGACCGTCCTGAGCGCGGTGGACGGTGTCCCCGACCCGTCGTACCTCGCCCTGTCACCCGCCGGGGACATGCTGTACGCGGTCAGCGAGACGGCCGACGGTGCGGTGGCCGCCTACCGCGTGACCGGCGAGAAACCGGAGCTGACGGGGGCGCTCGTGAGGGTCGGCGGCAGCGGCCCGACACACCTCAGCGTCTTCGCCGGACACGTCCTGACCGCCAACTACGGCTCCGGCAGCGTCAGCGCCGTCCCCGTCCGTGCCGACGGCGGGCTCGCGGGCGCCGCCTCCAGCGTGCTCCAGCACACGGGCTCCGGCCCGCACACCCCGCGCCAGCACGGCCCGCACGCCCACCAGGTGCAGTCCGACCCGAGCGGTCGCTGGGCGGTGAGCATCGACCTCGGCACGGACTCCGTACGGGTGTGCACGCTGGACGGCGGAAAGCTCACGGTGCACCGCGAGACAGCGCTGCGCCCCGGTTCCGGACCCCGGCACCTGGTCTTCCACCCGCGCGGCGAGCACGCCTACGTACTCAACGAACTCGCGCCCACCGTCACCGTCTGCCGCTGGGACGCCGCCGAAGGCGCGCTGCGGCCCGTCGGCGAGACCTCGGTGCTGTCCGGCGTACCGGACGGCGACGCGTACCCGTCGGGCATCGTCGTGTCGCCCGACGGCCGCTTCGTCTGGACCGCGACGCGCGGTCAGGACGTCGTCTCCGTGCTCACGCCCGACGCGATGGGCGAGGGGCTGCGGCTGGTCGCCACGGTGCCCTGCGGCGGCACTTGGCCCCGCGCGCTGGCCCTGGACCCCTCGGGGCGCTTCCTGTACGCCGCCAACGAGCGCTCCGGCGACGTGACCTGGTTCGCGGTCGACCCCCACACGGGCGTACCGAGGCGGGGCGGCTCGGTGGACGCTCCCGCGGCCTCCTGTGTGGTCTTCGGCTGACCTCGCGGCAGGCGGCAGGCGGCAGGCAGCGGCACGCAGCAGCATGCACGCGAAGGGCCCGCTCCTGCCATGGCGAATTCCAGGGGTCGTCGCAACACGTGATCACTGACGTGTGGTGGCGAGCAGTTTAGACAGACGCTCGGCTGGGGTTTCCCAGCCGAGCGTT
>NZ_JBFBEA010000021.1:0-184011 GCF_040683495.1 Streptomyces sp. NPDC093544
TCACCGGACCCGTCGCATCCTGCCCAACGCCTGATCCGGCGGCGACGGGCGGGACGTACCGGCACGCCCCCGACCCACCCACAACCCGGACAGCGAACAGCAGACCGCACCCGGCGTCCACCACTCGGTCCACCCCGGTGGCGAGGCCCCCACCACCGTCCCCAGCATGAGGCATGACCGAGGAAAGAGACGCGCCCCCCACCCCCCTCGAAGGCCCCCTGAACCTCCTCACTCGCAGCGCCTGGCAAGCGGTCCTGACCGCAGGAGTCGCCACGCTCGCGCTGGGCGTCATGGTGCTGGTCTGGCCGGGCGCCTCAATCCTCGCCGCAGGCGTCCTCTTCGGCCTCTACCTGCTCGTCAGCGGCGTGCTGCAACTGGTCTCCGCCTTCGGCACACACGCGGCGACATCCCTCCGGACGATGGCGTTCATCAGCGGCGCCCTGTCCATCCTGCTGGGCCTGTTCTGCTTCCGCGGCGCGATGCAGTCGATCCTGCTGCTGGCCCTGTGGATCGGCATCGGCTGGCTGTTCCGCGGGATCACCCAGACCATGGCCGCCGCCTCCGACCCGGGCGTCCCGGCCCGCGGCTGGCAGATCTTCCTGGGAATCGTCAGCTTCCTCGCCGGCATCGTCCTGATCGTGTCGCCCTTCGAGTCGGTCGCCGTCCTCACCCTCGTGGGCGGCCTCTGGCTCCTCGCGGTGGGCATCACCGAGATCGTCACGGCGTTCCGGATCCGCACACTGGCCCACCATGTCCCCCGCGCCCTCTGACGACACGGCACTTCGTCGTCAACACCGCGCCCGCCCCGTACGCCAAGAGGGCGGATCTCACCGTCCCCCGATGAACCACCGGCCCCCGATGGGGACATGACGTGACATGAAGCTACGGGTGCTCGTCCTACTGGTCGTCGCGATACTCGCGACGACCCCGCACCCGACGCTGCTCGCCGCACCCCCCGGCGCGATCACCACCGAAGCCCCCGCCGGCCCGCCCGGCCCGCCGGGCCCACCCGCCCCGGCCGCCGAACCCGACGTACTCGACACAGCCCTGCGCCCACCCGCCCGCCAGGGCCACCGTTCCGGCACCCCCCTGCGCCCCGCACCCCACGCCAAGGCGCCCCACCCGGAACCGAACCCCCACCCCCACCCCCACCCCGTACCCGCGCCCCCGCCGCCCTCCCCCACCTTGCACGCACTGCGCTGCGTGGTCCTGCGCTGCTGACGGTCCCGGCCTCCGGACCCGTCACTCACCAGCGAACGCAAGGACAAACGCATGCCCAAGGACCCCTACGCGATCCTGCGCGCCCTCCTGCGCGCAGACGCCGTACGCAACGCCCCGAAGCCGGAGCCCCGTCCGGGACCGGACCAACAGAAGACACCCCCGAAGCAGAACGAAGCCAAATAGCCGGAAGGCGGCCGCCCCTCTCCCGGGGGCGGCCACCCGGGGTCGGTCCCTACACCCCCGCCAGTAGCCCTACCGCTTACGCCGAGCCGTCCCGAAAATCGACCGAGTGATCTCCCGCCCGATCTGCGTACCCACAGACCGCGCAAGCGACTTGAACATGCCACTGCCGACGACCTGCTCGACAACGGAGGCATCCTCCTTGGGCGCCTTGCCCCGCCCCTTCGCGGGGGCCGACGCGGCGTCAGGCGCCGCAGGCTCACGCGCGGCCCCCGAACGCGCGGCCTCCCCCGCCGCGAGCTTCTCGTACGCGGACTCACGGTCCACCGCCTGCGCGTAGCGCCCGTACAACGTCGACCCCTTCACCGCCGCGTCGAGGGCGCCCGCGTCGACCGGCCCCATCAGGGACTGCGGCGCCCGCAGCCGCGTCACCGCGACCGGCGTCGGCGCACCCTTCTCGCTGAGAACGGTGATCACGGCCTCGCCGGTGCCAAGGCCGGTGAGGACCTCCTCCAGGTCGTACGGCGAGTTCGGGAAGGTCTTCACCGTGGCCTTCAGCGCCTTCTGATCGTCCGGCGTGAAGGCGCGCAGGGCGTGCTGGACGCGGTTGCCGAGCTGACCGAGGACATCGGCGGGGACGTCCTTCGGAGTCTGGGTCACGAAGAAGACGCCGACCCCCTTCGAGCGAATGAGCCGGACGGTCTGCGTGATGGCGTCCAGGAAGGCCTTCGACGCGTCGTTGAAAAGAAGATGGGCCTCGTCGAAAAAGAACACGAGCTTCGGCTTCTCCGAGTCACCGACCTCAGGAAGGTCGTGAAAAAGATCAGCAAGCAGCCACATCAAGAAAGTCGAGAAGAGCTGGGGCTTGTCCTGCACCTCAGGAAGTTCCAGCACGGACACGACCCCCCGTCCGTCCCTCGCCACCCGCAGCAGCTCACTCGTGTCGAACTCCGGTTCCCCGAAGAAAGGGCTCATGCCCTGCGCCTCGAACGCGGTGAGGGAGCGCAGGATGACACCCGCCGTCGCGGTCGAAAGCCCGCCGATCCCCTTCAGCTCCGCCTTGCCCTCGTCCGAGGTCAGGAAGGTGGCGACCGCGCGCAGGTCCTTCAGGTCGACCAGTTCCAGACCCTTCTGGTCGGCGTAGTGGAAGATCAGGCCGAGCGACTGCTCCTGGGTCTGGTTGAGCTGGAGCACCTTGGACAGCAGCACCGGCCCGAAGCTCGTGATCGTCGCCCGTACGGGGATGCCGTGCCCCATGCCGCCGAGGGCGTAGAACTCGGCCGGGAAACCGGTCGCCGCCCACTCCTGCCGCACATCGGCGGCGCGCCCCTGGACCTTGTCGTTCGGGGCTCCCGGCGCCGAGATCCCGGAGACGTCGCCCTTGATGTCGGCGAGGAAGACGGGCACGCCCTGCGCCGACAACTGCTCGGCGACCAGCTGGAGGGTCTTGGTCTTCCCGGTGCCGGTGGCGCCGGCGACCAGTCCGTGCCGGTTCAGCATCGGAAGCGGAATGCGGATCTGTACGTCCGGCACGCACCGCGCGTCCCAGAGCAGGGCGCCGAGGTCGAGGGCGGGCCCGGAGAAGGCGTACCCGGAAGCGATCTCCAGGACCTCCTTGGGGAGAGCGGCGGCGTCACCAATGGCCTCGGAAGCACCACCGGCCGTCGCGGAAGCGCTTACGCCCGTCGCGGGAGCGCTCCCCTCGGTCCGAGGACCCGTCGCCGCGGGCGCGGTCCCGGCAGTGGCCGGAGGTACGGTCTCGCTGTCACTCATATCAGGCCCCTGTTTCCGGTTTGCCCTGATTTACGGCGTCTTTTCCAGCGTCGCACTCCGTCGCCATGGCTGCGCCCGGAACGTCTTGACCGGTAGGCTTTCCGTGTGATCTTCAAGCGCATCGGAAACGGCCGGCCGTACCCCGACCACGGCCGGGAAAGCACCCGGCAGTGGGCGGATGTCGCGCCGCGCCCGGTCCGCCTCGATCAGCTGGTGACGACCAAGGGCCAGCTCGACCTCGAAACACTGCTCGCCGAGGACTCCACGTTCTACGGCGACCTCTTCGCGCACGTCGTGAAGTGGCAGGGCGATCTGTACCTGGAGGACGGCCTGCACCGCGCCGTCCGCGCGGCGCTCCAGCAGCGCCAGGTACTGCACGCACGCGTCCTGGAACTGGACTGACCGACCCTTGTTGACCCTTTTGGGTTGGACTGCGCGCGGGACAATGATCATCTAGTAGTTATCGTCGCCGCGGAGCACTACGCTGCGCCCATGAGCATGCTCACTCCCCCTGGCATGGGTGGCCAGTACCGGATCACGGGGGACAAGTACCCGCGGATGCGCCGACCCCGCGGGCGCCGCAGGCTCGCCTTCCTGATCGTCGCCTCCGTCGCCGCACTCGGGCTGATCGGATGGGGAACACTCCAGCTCATCGACGTCTTCACGGGCGGCGACAAGGCCTCGGCGGCAGGCCCGAAGGCGGACTGCGCGTCGAAGGCAAGCCCTTCGGCGACCGCCTCCAGCGCCTCCGCGGTTTCCGCCGCCAAGGCACTGCCCAAGCCGGGCCAGATCACCGTCAACGTCTTCAACGCGACGCCCCGCAGCGGGCTCGCCAAGGAGACCGCGGACGAGCTGAAGAAGCGCGGCTTCCGGATCGGTGACGTGGGCAACGCGACGGGCGCGTACGACAAGAAGGTCGACGGCGCGGGGATACTGCTCGGCGCGAAGGGCGCGGCCCAGGCCGCGCTGCCGGTGCTCAACACCCAGCTCTCCGGCGCCCAGTTGAAGACCGACGGCCGTACGAAGGCCGATCAGGTCGACCTGATCATCGGCACCGGCTTCAAGAACCTGACAGTGAAGGAGGACGCCGACAAGGCGCTGGCCGTCCTGGCCCAGCCCCGGCCGACGCCCTCCGCCACGAAGAACAGCTGCTGAAGTCCGTACCTACGTGCCTCTCGGCGCCGTCGGTTACTCGGCAGCCCCGTACATCCGGTCCCCCGCGTCGCCGAGGCCCGGCACGATGTAGCCGTGCTCGTTGAGCCGCTCGTCGACCGACGCGGTCACGACCGTCACCGGTGCGCCCGCCAGCTCGCGCTCCATGAACTCGACGCCCTCGGGGGCGGCCAGCAGCACCACGGCGGTGACATCGTCGGCGCCGCGCTTGATCAGCTCGTGGATCGCCGCGACGAGGGTGCCGCCGGTGGCCAGCATCGGGTCGAGGACGTACACCTGACGGCCGGAGAGGTCGTCCGGCATGCGGGTCGCGTACGTGGACGCCTGGAGCGTCTCCTCGTCGCGCACCATGCCCAGGAAACCCACCTCGGCGGTCGGCAGCAGCCGCACCATGCCGTCGAGCATGCCGAGGCCCGCCCGCAGGATCGGCACGACGAGGGGGCGCGGGTAGGAGAGCTTGACGCCGGTGGTCGGGGAGACCGGGGTCACGATGTCGACCTGCTCCGTGCGCACGTCCCGGGTGGCCTCGTAGGCGAGCAGGGTGACCAGCTCGTCGGCGAGGCGCCGGAAGGTCGCGGAGTCGGTGCGCTGGTCGCGCAGGGTGGTGAGCTTATGGGCGACCAGGGGGTGGTCGACGACGTGGAGACGCATGTCCACAACAGTAACCGGGCTCCGGGCGCCCGCCACTGCCCCGCCCGGTACGGTCCGGCACTCCCCCGCACCCATCCGCTGGCATCAAACCGCCCATCAGGGGGAAAGTGGGAGGGACCGACCTTTGGGTGGTGAGCCTGTGCGAGACCGGGAAGAGGAGTTCCCCGAGCGGCCGGAGACCGACGCCGAGCGCCGGAGGCGCCGCGCCCAGTTCCTCCGCGACCTGGCCGAGGCGCGCGAACTGCGCGACCGCGTCCAGCCCCGCCGCGCCAAGACCGCCCGGCTGCGCCACGCCATGCGCATGCGCACGTTCCGCTGGTGACCACGCGGCTGGGCCGCTAGCCACGCGCGCCCCGTGTACGGCATCCGCCGACAGCCCCGCGAGGTGCTTGCGCGCCCCTCACCGCCAGCCGCACCATGTGCTTGCGCGCACTTCACCGGCGGCCACGCCGTGGGGGTGCGCGACATCCGCTGGTGAGCCGCCCGCGCGCCGCCCACGCCGTGAGGGCGGGGAGGTGCGTACGTGGCGCCGACGGCCGCGTACGATCCGCTGTTAGCGATCAAAAGAGGCAGACACAGCAGGCCGAAGACGTCCCCTGAGGGCTCTGTTTCTGCCACGATTCCGAGTGGGTGGGGCTCGGAGAAACGCACCCCGCCCACAGCCTCCGCCGGGGGGACCCCCAACCGGCACGCCTATGACAGTGGGAGAGTCACGGTGTACTTCGCCGCACTGCTCGCGCGCACCGAAGACGGGTGGGAAGCGAGCGACACAGAGCTGGACGATGTGGAGACCCTGTCGGATCTGACAGATCTGGCCCGTGAAGCCTCGGAGGAGGCCGACACGGTACTCGTACTCATCGAGCAGGAGGACGCCTGGTTCGGCGTACTCCGCCTGGACGGCGAGGAGGACCCTCGTATCTACGTCTCGGACGCCGCAGCGGCTGCCCGCAGTTCGTACGGCGAGATCCTGCTCACGGACGAACTGCTCGGAAGGGAGCCCGGCGACGACGATGTCGCCGACCTCGACTCCCTGGACCTGGACGGCACGGAGGACGGTGAGCCCGACAACGAAAGCGACTCCGAAGAGGAGGACGACGAAGTCGGCGCTTCCGGCGAGGCCGTGTCACACAGCCCCGTCGGGGACCGTGACATCCTCGCCGATCTCGGTGTGAGCGAGAAGGAACTGCTCGCCCTGGACGAAGGCGACGCGCTCAGCACGATCGCCGACTCGCTGGGAGCCGCGGAGGTTCTGGAGACCGTCCGTTAGCTTCCTCCGCTAGGTTCCCCTGGTGAGCACTGCCAAGGAGACCCCACAAACTGATCCGGTACGCGACCGCTGGCGGGCCGCGATGCGGCTCGCCCTGGACGAGGCCCAGCTGGCAGTCCAGGGCGGGGATGTTCCCGTCGGCGCCGTCGTGCTGTCCACGGACGGTACGACGGTGCTCGCGACCGGGCACAACGAGCGCGAGGCGACCGGCGATCCGACGGCGCACGCCGAGGTCCTCGCGCTCCGCAGGGCTGCCGCCAAGCTGGGCGAGTGGCGGCTGTCCGGCTGCACGCTCGTCGTCACCCTGGAGCCCTGCGTCATGTGCGCGGGCGCGCTGGTGCAGTCCCGGGTGGACCGGGTCGTCTACGGCGCCCGCGACGAGAAGGCAGGCGCGGCCGGCTCCCTCTGGGACCTCGTGCGCGACCGCCGGCTCAACCACCGCCCCGAGGTGATCGAGGGCGTCCTCGCCGACGAGTGCGCGCACGGACTCACCGACTTCTTCCGCCACCGCTGACCGCGCCCGATGCCTCCCCCGACGAGGGCCCGATGAGCCCCCGATGAGCCCCCAGGGGTGCGGGAAACGGATTTCGGAGCACGCCCCACCTTGGGGTAAGGTCTCTCTCGGTAGCGTGTCCGAGCGGCCGAAGGAGCTCGCCTCGAAAGCGAGTGTGGCGCAAGTCACCGAGGGTTCAAATCCCTCCGCTACCGCTTGAGAAGGGCCCCGTCGAGAGACGGGGCCCTTCCTGCGTTCGCGCCCGGCAAAAGGCCACGACCAGCGGGCCGTTGGTACTTAAAGAGGATGTGAAGGTTACACTCGCGGCCGTCACCAGGGGCCCACCGGGCGCAGCAGGCACAGGGGAGGCCGCGATGGCGGTGAATTCGAAGAAGATCGCCGTCTATGTGCTCGTGGTCTTCGCGCTGTACGTGATCATCACGGATCCGGCGAAGGCGGCCGACTACGTCCAGATAGGGTTCGAGGGCATATCGAATGCCGCCCAGGGCGTCGGTGACTTCATGACGTGGATCGCCAACGGGGCCCAGGACTGAACCAGGCACCGGACCAAGAACCGAGCCGGGCGCCGAGCCGCCGGGTCAGCGAAAAGAACCGCACCACCAGGGAGTACCCGTGATCCGCCATCTGGTCCTCTTCAAGCTCAACGAGGGTGTCGAGCGCGACGACCCGAGTGTCGTCGCGGGCGTCGCGGCGTTCGGCACGCTCGGCGAGCAGATCCCGGAGCTGCGCTTCTGGGAATGTGGCTGGAACATCACCGACCGGCCCATCGCGTACGACTTCGCGATCAACTCCGCCGTCGACGACATCGACGCGCTGAAGCGGTACTTGGAGCACCCGGCGCACCAGGCGGGCGTCGCGCTGTGGCGCGAGTTCGCGACCTGGGTGATCGCCGACTACCCGTTCTGAGCCGCCCGGCCCGCCCTTCCGAGGCGCACCACCCCGGAGCCCTTCGCCGCAGCCGGCGAGGGGCTCTTTTGCGCCTCGGGCCCCAACTCTCCCTAAATCTCGTTCAACACGGCGTTATGCGGTGCTTGCACACAGTGCACATGTCTTGTGATGCTATGACCGCTTTTGACGGATGAGTTGATGGATCTGACGGATCATAGAGGTGGAGTTGACCGTGCCGGCCAGTACTGCGCCTCAAGCACCGCCGCAAGCACCACTACAGACGCCACTGCAGGCCCCGCCGCAGACACCGCTACAGGCCCCGCCCCAGGTCTCACCGCAGGCGCCGCCCCAAGCATCACCGCACACACCGCAAACGCTGCAAACGCCGCAAGCACCGCAGACGCCGCCCCAAGCGCCGCCGCAAGACGTCGTGGTCATCCAGGACCCGCCCCAGGACGTCGCCCCGGAGCGGCGCCGAGGCGCCGACACCCGGGCCCTCACACAGGTGCTCTTCGGCCAGCTCAAGGGGCTCCAGCCGGGCACCCCGGAGCACGGCCGCGTGCGCGGCGCGCTCATCGAGGCCAACCTCCCCCTCGTCCGGTACGCCGCCGCCCGCTTCCGCAGCCGCAACGAGCCGATGGAGGACGTCGTCCAGGTCGGCACGATCGGGCTGATCAACGCGATCGACCGGTTCGACCCGGACCGAGGCGTGCAGTTCCCGACCTTCGCGATGCCGACCGTCGTCGGGGAGATCAAGCGGTACTTCCGCGACAACGTCCGCACCGTCCACGTACCGCGCCGGCTGCACGAGCTGTGGGTGCAGGTGAACAGCGCCACGGAGGACCTCACGACGGCCTTCGGGCGCTCGCCCACCACCGCCGAGATCGCCGAGCGGCTGCGGATCACCGAGGAGGAGGTGCTGTCCTGCATCGAGGCCGGACGCTCGTACCACGCGACCTCCCTCGAAGCCGCCCAGGAGGGCGACGGGCTGCCCGGACTGCTCGACCGGCTCGGCTACGAGGACCCGGCGCTCGACGGGGTCGAACACCGCGACCTCGTACGCCACCTCCTCGTGCAACTGCCAGAGCGTGAGCAGCGAATCCTTCTCCTGCGCTACTACAGCAATTTGACGCAGTCACAGATCAGCGCGGAGCTGGGAGTATCCCAGATGCATGTGTCAAGGCTCCTCGCCCGTAGCTTCGCGCGTCTTCGATCCGCAAACAGGATCGAGGCGTAACCGGAAAGAGCGAATCGCTCACCGGCGTCTTTTCCGGCTGTTCGGCGCTGAAAAACCGTCAGACCCCCTCTACCCAGGGCCTATTCACCCCCTCGGTGTCGACATATCACTTCAGCGTGTTGCCGACATGTGACATTCTGCGGCTACCGCGTTTGCCGCGGCCTCGCCTCCGGTATTCAGGTGGAGGCTGCGTTCCTCCGACGGGAGCGTCCGCCGCGACCGTCCGCGACCCAAAGGGGGTGGCATGTCCGTAGACCAGGGCAGCTCGAAGGTGCTCACGCTCACGAAGAGCGAATCAGAGCCCGACGTGCTTCACGATGTCCCGGCCCTTCCGGCCCTCGATGCCGCGCCGGCCCCCCAGGCCGCCCCGGCACCAGCGACCTCAGGGGCCATCGACACCCGCACCCTGTCCCGCTCCCTGTTCCTGCGGCTCGCCGCACTCGACGAGAACAGCCCCGAGCGTGCCTACGTCCGGGACACCCTCATCGAGCTCAACCTCCCACTCGTCCGGTACGCGTCGGCGCGCTTCCGCTCCCGCAACGAGCCGATGGAGGACATCGTCCAGGTCGGCACGATCGGCCTGATCAAGGCGATCGACCGCTTCGACTGCGAACGCGGCGTGGAGTTCCCGACCTTCGCGATGCCGACGGTCGTCGGTGAGATCAAGCGGTTCTTCCGCGACACGTCCTGGTCGGTGCGCGTCCCGCGCCGCCTCCAGGAGCTGCGGCTCGCCCTCACCAAGACCAGCGACGAGCTGTCCCAGAAGCTCGACCGCTCGCCCACCGTCGCCGAACTCGCCGTCGCGCTCGGCGTCTCCGAGGAGGACGTCGTCGACGGCCTCGCGGTCGGCAACGCGTACACGGCGTCGTCCCTCGACTCGCCCGCCCCCGAGGACGACGGCGGTGAGGGCTCCCTCGCGGACCGCCTCGGCTACGAGGACACCGCGCTGGAGGGCGTCGAGTACCGCGAGTCCCTCAAGCCGCTGCTCGCCAAACTGCCGCCCCGTGAGCGCCGGATCATCATGCTCCGCTTCTTCGCGAACATGACCCAGTCGCAGATCGGCGAGGAGGTCGGCATCTCGCAGATGCACGTCTCCCGGCTCCTGACCCGGACGCTCTCGCAGCTCCGGGAAGGGCTCATCTCCGACTGAGCCGATGGGGAGGCGCTTCGCGGGCAGCCCCAGCGGCCGTCCGAGGGTTCATATTTGACGGAGCGTCAGTCACACTGACGCGATGCTGCGTCGACAGTTGATGCGTGTGATTCGTGGTCGCCGAGGTGCCCTTGTGGGTGCCTCGGCGGCTGTGGTGTGTCTGGGGTCCGCGCTCGTCGCCTGCGGCGCAGGGGATGGCGGGGGCGGCTACATCGCCGTGCAGCGTCCCGCGTCGGGCCCAGCGGTGGCGCCCACGGGGGACGTCGAGTTGATCCCCCTGGAGCCCCCGGGGGAAGCCTCGACGTCCGAAGGCGTCAAGGGTGCGGCGGGGAGAGGGACTTCGGGCGCGGCGGACGCTTCGGACGGCGGAAGCGGTGCGCCCGTGCCAGGGACATCGGCTACTAGCGGCGCTCCCGCAGGAGCACGTACGACATCGCCGGGCGATGCGGACTCCGGCCGTACGGGCGGGAGTTCCGGCTCGGGAACGGCGACCGGCGCACCACCTCCTGCGACCCCCACGGAGCCGGGGCCTGCCGCACTCACCGTCGGCACCCCGGGGCGCGTGAGCGCCGATCACAGGTGGTGCGAGCAGGTCACCGTCTCGTTCCGCAACACCGGGGGTACGGCGGTGCGTTCGGGCACGGTGACCTTCGGGACGCACATCATCGGGGCGCTCGGGATCGACTGGGCGACGATCGAGTCCAGCGAGGAGCTGCCCTCGCCGATCGCCGCGGGTGCGGAGCGGACGAAGACCTGGACGGTGTGCGTCGAAGCGATGGGGGTCCCCCCGCTCGAGCGAAGTCGAGAGTGGGGGAGGGTGCCGCTGGGCATGCACATCGAGACGCGGGACGTGTCCGTGGACTGGGCGTAGCGGGGCGCCAGCTCCGTCCGCCTCCTTGAGTCCCGTCCCGTACACGTGAGGCTGACGTCGCCCGGCGGCGCGCGACCCCCGACGCCACGAGCGGCAAGGGCGCCCGCCGCGTCGGCGACCGGAACGACGGTTTACATGAGTGCGAGCCAAGCCACCGCGGCCACAACCGCGACGGCGAGGACGACTCCGATGATCAGGCCGATGCGGGGGCCCGCCGGAGCGGCCACCGCCTGCTGTTGCCGGCCCTGGGGGGCCTCGTCGACGAATGCGCGGAACATCTGGGTGCTTCCCGCGGGGTCGTGGTTGCCCTCGGGGCCCTGGGTGTTTGCCATGGCCCAGGACACTAGCGAACGCGGGACGGTTGCCCAAGTGCGGGGGTTCCGCCCGCCCGCCTCCAGGGCCTCCGCACAGGTCGGAACGGCCCGCCCTGGCCCGCACTCCCACCTGCGAGTTTACGTTTGCCAATACTTGCCTTTGCCAAGGTTTTAAGGCGCGACCCCGTGAATTAGTTTGCCTGTAGCAACCAACATATTTATGGTTGCCCCAAGCAACGAACACCGGAGGGGCGATGGCCGAGCAGGCGCAGTACGAGGAGTTGGCTCGTCAACTCAGCGCCATCGGTGCGGTGAAGAGGGACCTCGCGCGGATCCTGCCGCCCGACTGCCACGGGGGTTCCGCCACCGTGCTGACGCTGCTCGGCAAGTACGGCGAGATGCGCATGAGCAGGCTCGCGGAGCTGCTCTCCGTGGACATGTCGGTGACCAGCCGCCATGTCGCACACGTCGCGGACCGGGGCTGGATCGAACGGTCCCCCGACCCGGCCGACAAACGCTCGCGCATCCTGCGCCTCACCCCCGCCGGACACGAGCGGCTCGACGAGCTGTCCCGGCGTACCTCACTACTCCTCGCCGACCGGCTGAGCGACTGGTCCGACCATGAGGTCGGGCTCCTCATCCACCTCATGGGCCGGCTGGGCGAGAGCTTCGGCGACCGCCGCACCACCCCTCAGCGACTCCCGCAGGCGCACGAGGCACCGGCGCCGCAACTGACCACCCGTACACCCGCATAAGTACGAAAGTACGCAACAGAAGGAAATCAATGGCTACAACCACACCAGCCGGTGTGCGGGCGCACGCCAAGCACGGGGGTGGGTCCTCCGGATCCTCCGACGGCGCTCCGATGACGCACCGGCAGATCATGGAGGCGCTCTCCGGGCTGTTGCTCGGACTGTTCGTCGCCATCCTGTCGTCGACGATCGTCACCAACGCGCTCCCCGAGATCATCGGCGACATGGGCGGCGGCCAGTCCGCCTACACCTGGGTCGTCACGGCCTCGCTGCTGGCCATGACCGCGACGACGCCCCTGTGGGGCAAGCTCTCCGACCTGTACGACAAGAAGACGCTCGTACAGATAGCCCTCATCATCTACGTACTGGGATCAGCCGCCGCGGGTCTGTCCCAGAACCCCGGCATGCTGATCGCCTGCCGTGTGGTGCAGGGCGTCGGCGTCGGCGGTCTGTCCGCCCTCGCCCAGATCGTGATGGCCGCGATGATCTCCCCGCGCGAACGCGGGCGTTACTCCGGCTACCTCGGCGCGACGTTCGCGGTCGCTACCGTCGGCGGTCCGCTGCTCGGCGGTGTCATCACCGACACGAGCTGGCTCGGCTGGCGCTGGTGCTTCTACGTCGGTGTGCCGTTCGCGGTCATCGCGCTGATCGTGCTCCAGAAGACCCTGCACCTGCCCGTGGTGAAGCGGGACGTGAAGGTCGACTGGGGCGGCGCGTTCTTCATCTCCGCCGCGGTCTCGCTGCTGCTGGTCTGGGTCACCTTCGCCAGCGTCAAGTACGACTGGATCTCGTGGCAGACGTACGCGATGGTCGGCGGCTCGATCGTGCTCGGTCTGCTGTTCGTGCTCGTCGAGTCCAAGGCGCGTGAGCCGATCATCCCGCTGCGCCTGTTCCGCAACCGCACCATCACTCTCTCCTCCATCGCGTCGCTCTTCGTGGGCGTCGCGATGTTCACCGGCACGGTCTTCTTCAGCCAGTACTTCCAGCTGGCCAGGGACAAGTCGCCGACGATGTCCGGCGTCATGACCATCCCGATGATCGCCGGTCTGGCCATCTCCTCCACCGTCTCCGGCCGGGTCATCACCAAGACCGGCCGCTGGAAGTACTGGCTGGTCGGCGGTGGCGTCCTGATCACCGCCGGGCTGGGTCTGCTGGGCACCATCCGGTACGACACGCCCTACTGGCACATCGCGATCTTCATGGCGCTGATGGGCCTCGGCATCGGCATGATGATGCAGAACCTGGTGCTGTCCACACAGAACCAGGTGGCCCCCGCGGACCTCGGCTCGGCCAGCTCCACGGTGACGTTCTTCCGTTCCCTCGGTGGCGCGATCGGCGTCTCCGCGCTGGGCGCGGTCATGGCCACCCGCATCGCCGACTACACCAAGGACGGCCTGGCCGACCTCGGCCCCAAGTACGCCTCCCTGGCGTCCGGTTCGAGCTCCGACAGTGCCATCCCGGACGTGAACACGCTGCCCGCGCCGCTGCGTACCGTCGTGGAGAGCGCGTACGGCCATGGCATCGCGGACGTCTTCCTGATCGCCGGGGGACTGGCGCTGCTCGCCTTCTTCGTGACGCTGTTCATCAAGGAGGTCCCGCTGCGGACCTCGGGCGCCCTGGCGCAGGCCGCGGAGGCGGCTTCTCCCGCCGATGAGAAGGTCCTGAGCGGGTCCGTGGCGCGGAGGGAAACAGCCCCCGAAGGCACACAGCAACTCACGACCTCCGCCACGTCGGAGAGGGAAAGCACCCCCATGGCCACCACGTCCATCACGTCCACCACACCCAGCGGAATTCCGGTACGCGGGTACGTCCGCGGCGCCGAGAGCGCACCCGTGCCGCAGGCCGCGGTCACGCTGATCTCGCTCGCCGGACGGCAGTTGGGCCGCTCGGTCGCGCAGGCCGACGGCTCCTACGCCGTGGACGCGCCAGGCGTCGGCAGTTACGTCCTGATCGCCTCCGCCGACGGCTTCCAGCCGCAGGCCTCGACGGTCCTCGTGACCGACGGGCCGGTGACGTACGACATCCTGCTGAGCGGCACGAGCGGCCTGAGCGGTGTCGTACGGGCCTCGGAGACCGGAACCCCGGTCAAGGACGCCATGGTCATCGTGACCGATGTGCGCGGTGACGTCCTGTCCACCGGAACCACCGGTGTGCAGGGCGAGTTCACCTTCGCCGAGCTGATCCCCGGCTCCGTGACCGTCGCGGTCAACGCCGCCGGACACCGGCCCGTGGCCCTGCCCGTCGAGGTCGGCGGCACCGGTGTCACCCGGGTCGAGGTCGAGCTCGCCTCCGGCGCCCTGGTCCAGGGTGTCGTACGGGCACCGGGCGGCCCGCTCGGCGACGCGCGGGTCACGCTGGTCGACGCGGCAGGCAACGTGGTCGGCACCTCCAGGACCGGCACGGACGGGGCGTACGCCTTCACCGACCTGGACAGCGGCGAGTACACGGTCATCGCGACGGGCTACCCGCCGGTGGCCACCGCGCTCACCGTCAACGGCCGCGGCGTCGACGCCCACGACATCGAACTCGCCCACCCCGGCGAGTAATCCGGACCCCGGCCCGTGGGGCGCGCGCTCTGAGCGGAGGCGCGCCCTCGCGGGCCGGCCCTTTTTTGACCGACTCGCAGCACTTTTCATTGAATTGCAGGGAGAAAACGGGATGGGACTGACCGCAAGGATCCGTACGCGGGACGGATGGGCCGTGTCGCACGCGGTCGTCACGGTGACCGACATGACCGGCGTACAGGTACTGCGTACCGAGGCGGACACCGAAGGAGCCGTGCGCGACACGACCCCCCTCGCCCCCGGCGCGTACACGGTGATCGTCACGGCGGTCGGATACGCGCCCACGGCCTCCAGCGCCATCGTCACGGCGAGCGGCCGGGCCGAGATCGGCAGTGTGACCCTCGCCCGCCAGGGCGGCACCGAACTGCCGCCGCCCGGCCCCTGGACCGTCGACCCGGCCCACTCGTCCGTCGGCGCCGCGGCCCAGCACCTGGGCATCTCCAGCGTGCACGGTCGTTTCACCGACTTCGCGGCCCGGATCGAGATCGCCCCGGACGAGACGGCCAAGTCCCGCGTCGAGGCGGTGATCAGGGCGTCCTCCATCGACACCGGCAACGCGATGCGCGACGAACACCTGAAGTCCCCGGACTTCCTGGACGTCCTCGCGTACCCCGAGATCACCTACCAATCGACGGGCCTCACCCCCGCGGGCTCCGACCGCTGGACCGTCCACGGCGAACTGACCCTGCACGGCGTCGTACGCCCGGTCGACCTGGACCTGGCCTACCTGGGCACCGGCGCCGACCCCTGGGGCGGCACCCGCGCGGCATTCCGCGCCACGGCCGAGCTCCACCGCGAGGACTTCGCGATGAACTACAACCAGATCCTCCAGGCGGGCATCGCGGCCATCGGCACAACGCTGAAGGTGGAACTGGACATCCAGGCCCTACAAGGCGAAACCCTCCCCCAGGCATAGGAACAGCAGGGACAGCCACACGACCGTCCCAGGCCCTAGGCTGCGAGCCATGGCACCGAACACTGCGACGAACACCCCCGTCTCCCGCGAAGACCTGCTGGACTTCGTACGTCCCCGCCACCGCGCCATCCTGCTCACCCGCCGCACCGACGGCAGCCCCCAAGGCTCCCCGCTGACCTGCGGGGTCGACGACTCCGGCCGCATCGTCGTCTCGACGTACCCCGAGCGCGCCAAGACCCGCAACGCCAAACGGGACGAGCGGGTCAGCCTGATCATCCTGAGCGACGAGTGGAACGGCCCGTGGGTCCAGGTCGACGGCACGGCCGAAGTCCTGGACACGCCCGACTCCGTCGAGCCCCTCGTCGAGTACTACCGCAACATCGCCGGCGAGCACCCGGACTGGGACGAGTACCGCGAGGCGATGCTCAAGCAGGGCAAGTCGATCATCCGGGTCACCCCGGAGAAGTGGGGCCCGGTCGCGACCGGCGGATTCCCGGCGCGGCTGGCCCCGCAGGACTGACACCCGTCGAAGTGGCAGCGGCACCCGCCCACCGGCGGAAGGGGCCGTGTCGGTACGTCAAATGCCCGCATCCGAACGGATCAAAGCCCCACGGCCACTGACAAACCCCAGTCGATCCGTTCGGATGCGGGCGGATGTACCGGCGCGGCCCCGACCCACCCACAGCCCGTAGGCGCCCCGCGCTCAGCCCCGGAGTCAGCCGCCCCGCGCGACCATCGCCTCGATCCCCGCGATCAGCAACTCCAGCGCGAACCCGAAGTCCCGCTCCCGCATCTCCTCGACCGTGTCACCGCCGCGCGCCTCCAGGAGATCCGCGGAACTCTCGAAGTGGGCCGCGAGCTGCGGCTGTTCGCCGATCGTGCTCATGGCCTGGCGGTGGTACTCGTCCTGGCTCAGCCCCGCCGAGGCACACCGCTGCACGAAGTGACCCTCGATCGTGCCGAATCCGTACACGAACTGGAAGACCGCCGAGAGCGCGCCCATCTGTCCGTGCGGAGGCAGCCCCGTCCTTCGGACCACCTCCTGCACACGGAGCGAGAAAGCCATCGAGTGCGGGCCGATGTTCAGGAAGGTCCCGATGAGCGGGGACACCCAGGGGTGGCGCACCAGCAGGGCCCGGTAGCCGCCGGCAAGGCCACGCAGCTGATCCCGCCAGTCCTCGCCCGACTCCGGGTCCGGGTCCGGCAGCTCCAGTTCACCGAAGACCGCGTCCAGGGCCAGTTCGAGCAGGTCGTCCTTGGTGTCGACGTACCAGTACACGGACATCGCGGTGACGTTCAGCTCGGCGGCCAGCCGGCGCATGGAGAACTTCGCCATCCCCTCCGCGTCGAGCAGCCGCACCGTGACCTCGGTGATCCGGTCCCGGTCGAGCCCCGAGGGCTGACCGCCACCACGCGGAGCCGCCCCGCCCCGGGGCGCCTTGCCCTCCAGCCAGACACTGGCCCGCGCCGGACGCTCGGCCCGGTCGCCCGCCCTCACCATGGCGCACCTTCCTCGGAACTCGATACCTCAAGCAAGTGGGCCGGAACTCTCCGATCCGCCCCTCTTGACGATGCTAAGCGGGCGTCACACGGAAACCGCCACAGCGGATTCTTCCCTCTCCGCCCGCCGCAACAACGCCGCCGCCGCCGCCAGCAGTCCGCCGAGAAGGACGGCGACCGCACCCACCAGCTGGCTGGTCTCAAGACCCGCCGAGAACGCGTCCGTGATCCGCCCCCGCTCGTCCGCCGTACCGGCCGACGCGAGCGCCGCGGGCAGCGAGGTCGCGGCCACCGGAATCACCGCGGCGAAACGGGAGTTGAGGACCGCGCCGAGCACGGACACACCCAGGCCGTTGCCGAACTCGGCGAGCGTGCCGTTGATGCCGGCGCCGACGCCCGCCTTCTCCCGGGGTATCGCGCTCATGATGGCGTGCGCCATGGCAGGGTTGGCGATCGCGCAGCCCACGCCGATCAGCAGCAGCCCGAGCAGCGTGCCGCCGTACCCGTCCGCGGCCGGCGTCGCGATCGACACCAGGTCGGCCGACATCAGCACCATGCCGAGAGCGATCGACACTGGTGTCCCGAGCTTCGCCGTCCACTTCGCCGAAAGGCCGGAGAAGTTCAGCGCGACGACCGCGAGGGCGAGGGGCGCCACCCGCAGCCCGGCCTCCAAGGGCCCTTAGCCCAGGACGAATTGAAGGTGCTGGGTAAGAAGGAACAGCGCCCCGCCCATGCCGAAGGTGATGAGCACCGCGCCCGCGACGGCTCCGGTGAATCGGCGGTCCCGGAAGAACTGAAGATCGAGCATCGGATCGGCGATCCGGCTCTCCCAATACGCGAACCCGCCCAGCACCACCACCGCGACCACCGCCGTGAACGGCACCCGCCCCGACGCCCAGCCATGCTCGGGCCCCGAGATGATCGCGTACACCAGCGCACCCATCCCGACGGTGGAGAGCAGCGCGCCGAGCAGATCCGGCCGGTCCCCGCGCGGGTTTTTCGACTCCGGTACGAGGGCCACCACCGCGACGAGCCCCAGCGCCACGACCGGCAGATTGACCAGGAGGATCGCGCCCCACCAGAAGTGGTCCAGCACGAACCCGCCGAGAAGCGGCCCCGCCGCGAAGCCGATCGCGTTGACGGCGCTCCAGATGCCGATCACCTTCGGCTGTTCTTCGGGCGTGAAGATCTGCATCGCGACGGCGAGCGTGGTGGTCAGCAACAGTGCGCCGCCGACGCCCATCCCCGCCCGCGCGGCGATCAACTGCCCGGTGGAATCGGCGAGTCCGGCCACCACCGAGCCGATCCCGAACAGCACGAGACCGGCGACCAGCATCTTCTTGCGGCCGATGGGGTCCCCCCGCGCCCTTTAGGCGTGGGGGAGGTCGGCCGCGCTGCCCGCTGTGAGCAGCAGCCCGGGCTGCACCAGGGAGTACGCGTTGATCATCCACTGGATGTCGGCGGTTCCCGCGCCGAGCTCCCGGGTGAGGCAGGGGATCGCGACGTTCAGCACGGTGTTGTCGAGCAGCACGGTGAGCTGCGCGAGGCAGATGACGCCGAGGATGAGCCAGCGCTGGGGGTGCCCTTGGGGGGTTTGAACGAGGGACATGCCATACACCGTAGAACGATCCCTGTACGGCGTGAGACACGATCATCGGCCGGCGCACGGAAAGGACGAAAAGGGTGGTGGCCCGGAGCGTTCGCTCCGGGCCACCACCCTTGGAAGGAAACCGTCAGCTACTGCTGGTCGGCTGCGTCAGGTCATAGAAGGTGGCCGTACCGACCGTCACCTTCGTGTAGTTGGCCTCGACCCACGTGGTGATCTGGGAGGAGGTGCCCTCACTGCTGCCGCCACCCATGGCGGCACCACCTGTCGAACTGGAGATGAAGTAGTGGATCTTGCCGTCGGCCACGTACTGCTGGAACTGGGCCAGTGTCGGCGAGGGGTCGGTGCCGTTGAAGCCGCCGATCGCCATCACCGGGTCACCCGTGGCGAGCTGGTAGTTGGCGGAGTTCTGGGCGCCGATGGCCGCGGCCGCCCAGGTGTAGTCGCCGGCGTTCTTCTCCAGCAGTGACTTCGCCTCGTCGGTGACGGTCGCGCCGTTGAGCAGGCCGGCCGCGCCGCCACCGCCCATGCCGCCTCCGCCCGCACGGCCGCCGGCCGTGCCGCCTTGGCCCTGCTGCTGGGTGTTGCCGTTCGCGCCACCGCCGGGGAAGCCACCGCCGCCACCGGTCGGGGGCTGGCCCGTGGTGCCACCCTGCTGGTTCTGGCCAGGCGCGCCGCCGCGCATGCCACCGCCTGCGCCGCCACCGCCTCCGCCGAACCCGCCCCTGCTCGCGCCCGCAGGACCGGCCGTCACGATGGACCCGGTGTGCCCGGTGTTCACCGTGCTGAGCGTGTACGCGGTCGGACCCGCGACCGCAGCCACGAAGCTCAACGCGGCGACGGCAAGGGCCAGTTGGCGGCCCAGCTTGGCCACGAAGATCAGACCGAGGGCGCCGACCAGACCGCCGACGAGGACCAGCCACTTGAGCCAGGGCAGGTAGTCGGGGGCGCGGTTGAGGAGGACGTACCCCCAGGCCG
Organism: Streptomyces sp. NPDC093544; assembly: GCF_040683495.1. Lineage (NCBI taxonomy): Bacteria > Bacillati > Actinomycetota > Actinomycetes > Kitasatosporales > Streptomycetaceae > Streptomyces > Streptomyces sp. NPDC093544. The sequence continues at coordinate 19,556 of NZ_JBFBEA010000021.1, forward strand.
CGGTCGCGGTGACCGAGGCGGCGAGGGTGAGCGAGGCCCAGATCTTGGCGCGCTCCGCCCACAGCACCGTCGCGCCCATGCCGACCAGGGCGGCGATGTAGGGGGCCAGGGCGATCGTGTAGTACTGGTGGAAGATTCCGGCCATGTAGCTGAAGATCAGCGTGGTGATCAGCAGCGCGCCGCCCCAGGCGAGGAACGAACTGCGCACCAGGTCGGTCCGCTTGGCCTTCCGGCTGAGCACCAGACCCGCGACGAAGAGGATAAGCGCGGCCGGCAGCAGCCACGCGATCTGGCTGCCGACCTCGTCGCCGAACATCCGGTCCCAGCCGGTCTCGCCCCACCTCCCGGTGGTACCGGCGGCGCCGCCGCCGACACTGCCGGCCTCGTCGCCGCTGATGCGGCCAAGTCCGTTGTAGCCGAAGGTCAGTTCAAGGAAGGAGTTGTTCTGCGAGCCGCCGATGTACGGGCGGGACGACGCCGGCCAGAGCTCGACGATCGCGACCCACCAGCCGCCCGAGACGAGCAGCGCGAGCGTCGACCAGCCCAGCTGCACGAACCGCTTCTTCAGCTTCACCGGCGCGCAGACCGCGTACAGGATGGCGAGCGGCGGCAGGACCAGGAAGGCCTGCAAGGTCTTCGACAGGAAGGCGAAGCCGACCGCGACACCCGCCCAGACCAGCCACTTCGTACGGCCGTCCTCCAGGGCGCGGATCACGCAGTAGACCGTGACGGTCATCAGCAGCGCGAGGATCGCGTCCGGGTTGTTGAACCGGAACATCAGCGCGGCGACAGGGGTGAGCGCGAGCACCGCGCCCGCGATCAGACCCGCTGCCGGGCTGAAGCGGCGGCGCAGGGCCGCGTACAGGACGCCGACCGTGGCGACGCCCATGAGCACCTCGGGAACGAGGATCGCCCACGAGCTGAGACCGAAGATCCGTACCGACAGCTCCATCGGCCAGAGCGAGGCCGGCGGCTTGTCGACGGTGATGGCGTTGGAGGCGTCCAGCGAGCCGAAGAAGAAGGCCTTCCAGCTCTCACTGCCGGCCTGGACGGCCGCGGAGTAGAAGGAGTTGGCGTAGCCGGAGGCGCTCAGGTTGTACAGGTACAGGACCGCGGTGGCGACCAGCAGACCGAGGAACGCGGGGCGCGCCCAGCTCGGGTCCTCGGGCCGGCCGCGCCAGACGCGACGTGCGAAGGGCTGCTTGGGCTCACCGGAGTCGGGGGAGGCGGTGGGCACGACCGGCTCGTGTACGGCCGTCGAGGCCGTGGGCCCCGCGGCGGGATCCGCGGTACCGGTGGGGGGATTCGCTCCCCCCTGATAGCTCGTATCGGACTGAGTCGTCATCGCGCGTTCCTCGGATTCGGATCGTCGTCGTACGGGCGCACCGCTTCCAGTTGCATGGTCGCGTCCCCGTAGGTGCGGTCCGCGGCTTCGCCGGCGCGGAACTGGTCTGTGTCGTACGGAACTTGGGGCAGCGGCGGGTGCTCGTGACCCTGGTGACCCTGATAGCTCTGGTACTGCTGCGGAGCCGCCGTCGAGTAGGTGGGGGAAGCCGGGTGGTGGCCCGCCACGACGGGGGAGGGAGTCTCGTCGCGCCGGTCGGGGAAGACCCAGGCCCGGAAGAGCAGGAACCGCAGCACCGTCGCCGCGAGGTTGGCGGCGATGAGCACCGCCAGTTCGGTGGAGTGCCCGGGGTCGGTCGTCGCCGCGTTCAGTGCGGCGAGCGAACCGCTGGTGAGGGCGAGGCCGATACCGAACACGACCAGGCCCTGGGCCTGGTGGCGGACGGCGCCGCCCCGGCCGCGTACGCCGAAGGTCAGACGTCGGTTGGCGGCCGTGTTGGCGACCGCCGAGACCAGCAGGGCGAGCGCGTTGGCGACCTGCGAGCCGGAGAACGTCCGGAAGCCGCTGTAGAGCAGCAGGTAGACGAGCGTGGACAGGGCGCCGACCACGCAGAAGCCGACGAGCTGGCGGGCGAGGCCCTTGGGTACGTCGGTCAGCTCGCGGTCGCGCGGGTCGTCCCCGAAGGGCCGGGCGAGCCGGTCGAGCGGCAGCGAACCGGTGGCGAGGGCGCGGCCGACGCGCCAGACGCCCTTCAAGTCGTCCGTCGCGGTCTTGACGATGTGGACCGTCGAGTCAGGGTCGTCGACCCAGTCGACCGGCACCTCGTGGATACGGAGCCCGGCCCGCTCGGCGAGCACCAGCATCTCGGTGTCGAAGAACCAGCCGGTGTCCTCGACCAGCGGCAGCAGCACCTGGGCGACATCACGCCGGATCGCCTTGAAGCCGCACTGGGCGTCGGAGAAGCGCGCTTGCAGCGAACCGCGCAGAATGAGGTTGTACGTACGGCTGATGAACTCGCGCTTGGCACCGCGCACCACGCGCGAACTCCGCGCGAGCCGCGAGCCGATCGCGAGGTCCGAGTGGCCCGAGATCAGCGGGGCCACCAGCGGCAGCAGAGCGTTGAGGTCGGTGGACAGGTCCACGTCCATGTACGCGAGGATCGGCGCGTCCGAGGCGGACCACACCGTGCGCAGCGCCCGGCCCCGGCCCTTCTGCTCCAGCCGGAAGGCCCTGACTTCCGGTATCTCGACGTCCAGCTGTGCGGCGACCTGCGGAGTCGCGTCGGTCGACGCGTTGTCCGCGATGGTGATGCGGAACTCGTACGGGAAGGTGCGCTTGAGGTGCTCGTGCAGTCTCATCACACACGGCTGAAGGTCCTTCTCCTCGTTGTAGACGGGGATCACTACGTCCAGGACAGGCGTACCGGCATTTCCGGCCGGGAGGTGCTCCCGCGCCGGCAAGTTGCCGGGAGAAGAGTCGGTTCGCATGCCAACTAGTTTCGTCATGCGCCCTGTTGCACCCATGTGGTGGCACTGTGCTGCACCTGTGAGTACGTTTGCGAACTTGTTACAGACGTTTCCACCGGCAGCGCGGGCAAATGCAGGGTGAACACCGTACGTCCGGGAACACTGTCGACGGTCACCGCGCCCCCGTGAGCGGAGGCGACGGCCTGCACGATGGCAAGGCCGAGACCGGTCGAGCCGGAGGAGCGGGAGCGCGAGGTATCGCCGCGTGCGAAACGTTCGAAGACGTGCGGGAGCAGGTCCGCCGGAATGCCCTGGCCGTCGTCCTGGACATCCACGCAGAGCCACGGTCCTTGCTGGCGGACACGTGCCGTCACCGTCGTACCCGGTGGTGTGTGCGTGCGTGCATTCGCGAACAGATTGACCATGACCTGCTGCAACCGGGCCGCGTCCGCGAGGACGAGAGCGGGCTCGTCGGGCAGCTCCAGACGCCAGTTGTGATCGCGCCCGGCGGCCCGTGCGTCGCTCACTGAGTCGATGACGAGCGGTACGAGGTCGGTCTGCTCGTACTGCAACGGCCGCCCGGCGTCGAGCCGCGCGAGCAGCAGAAGGTCCTCGACGAGGAACGTCATACGCCCGGCTTCGGATTCAATCCGGCCCAGCGCGTGCCGGGTGTCGGGCCCGGTCTCCTCGCGGCCGCGTCTGGTCAGCTCGGCGTATCCGCGGATGGACGCCAGCGGCGTACGCAGCTCATGGCTCGCGTCCGCGACGAACTGCCGTACCCGCGTCTCGCTCTGCTGTCTCGCGTGCAGGGCGCCGTGGATGTGGTCGAGCATCCGGTTGAGGGCCGCGCCGACCTGGCCGACCTCGGTGTGCGGGTCGGCCTCGGACTCGGGGACACGCTCGTACAGGGTGACTTCGCCGCTGTGCAGGGGGAGTTCGGAGACGCGGGTGGCGGTGGCGGCGACCCGGCGCAGCGGGCGCAGGGCCACGCCGACGAGCACACTGCCCGCGATACCGGCGGCGATCAGACCGGCGCCGGTGACGCTCACCTCGACGATGATGAGGGTGCTGATGGTGTTGGTGACGGACTTGGTGGGGATGGCGACATAGAAGTCGCCCCTGGGACCGTGCTGGAACTTGACGCGGTACTCACCGAGCCCCGGAATGTCCACGCTGTGCACGCCGGTCTTCGACACCGAGCCGAGCGCCGCAATCTGCGCCTCGGTGAGGTTCTTGGTGTCCATGCCGTCGAAGCCGCCGGTGGTGGAGGTCTTCTCCTGGGAGACGACCGCCTTGGTGATCCCACCGTTCTCCACCACTGCGGCGATGGTGTCCTCCGGGCTCGGCCCCTTGGTGAGGAATTCGAAGGTGTTGTCCGCCGAGTTGGAGTTGTTGGTGGCCCCCGGGAGCTGGCCATTGGCCTCCGGGTTCCCGCCCCCTTGCTTCAGCGGGCCGCCGGCCGCACGTACGGCGGCCTCGCTCAGCTGGCTGTCCAGCTGCTGATACAGATGCTGGCCCAGCGCGATGGTGGTCACCGTGCCGATCACCGCACAGACCACGGCGATGAGCGCCACCCCCGAGACGACGAGCCGCGTCCGCAGGGTGCGCGGCTGTCGTCCTCGCCTCTTCTGCGCTCGCGGCCGTCGTCGTCCGCTCATGACGCCGCGGGCTTGATCAGATAACCGGCTCCGCGCCGCGTGTGGATCATCGGCTCGCGACCGGCGTCGATCTTGCGGCGCAGGTACGAGATGTACAGCTCGACGACATTGGCCTGACCGCCGAAGTCGTACGACCACACGCGGTCGAGTATCTGCGCCTTGCTGAGTACCCGGCGCGGGTTGCGCATCAGGAAGCGCAGCAGCTCGAACTCGGTCGCGGTGAGGTGGATGCCCTCGCCGCTCCGCGAGACCTCGTGGCTGTCCTCGTCGAGGGTGAGGTCCCCGACGACGAGCGTGGAGTCGCTGCGGCGGTCGGCGGCGCCGGAGCGGCGGATCAGCCCGCGCAGCCGGGCCACGACCTCTTCGAGGCTGAAGGGCTTGGTGACGTAGTCGTCGCCGCCGGCGGTGAGCCCGGCGATGCGGTCCTCGACGGCGTCCTTTGCGGTGAGGAACAGAACGGGCACGTCGGGCAGCTCACGCCGCAGTCGCCCCAGGACGGTCAGCCCGTCCATGTCGGGCAGCATCATGTCGAGGACGACGGCGTCCGGCCGGAAGTCGCGAGCGGTCTGAATCGCTCCCGTCCCGTCACCCGCGCTGCGGATCTGCCAGCCTTCATAGCGAAGGGCCATGGACAACAGCTCGGTGATCGACAGCTCGTCGTCCACCACAAGCACTCGGACGGGGCTCCCGTCCGGCCTCAGCAGTTCGGTGCGCCCCTGGGGCGAGGTCGTGGTCATAGCCGACACATTGCTCGGCGCCGCTGAGAGCATCCTTTCCGGAACCTGTGATTTTCCTGAGAAACGCACAGGCGCCTCTCAGGGAACACCTTGGAAGCGCTCAGCGCTCACTGTGACGGCGTGATCCCGAAGGGGTACGGAGTCCCGGTGGGGTTCGGGGCCCCGGTGGAGTGCGAGGTCCCCGAGGAGTGCGAGGTCCCCGTGGGACGCGTGAACTCGGTGGGGTGCGGGATCCCGAACAGCTGCGCCCCGTTTTCGTAGCAAACGGCTCGCAGCCAGTCGTCACCCAGGCCGAGCCGCTCCAGGACGTGCAGCTGATGGACGTACGGGTGCGGGATGTTCGGGAAGTCGGTGCCGAGGAGGACCCGGTCGCCCAGGTCGGCGAGCCGGGGCAGCGCCTCGGCCGGAAACAGCGAGAAACGCTTGCTGAAGTCCGTGAACGCCATGGTCGTGTCCAACCGCACCTCCCCGTACCGCTCCGCGAGCCCGAGGAAGTCCTCGTACTCGGGCATCCCGAGATGCGCGACGACCAGCCGCAACCGGGGATGCCGGGCGAGCACCCCGGCCACCGGTCCCGGCCCGGTGTACTTGCCGGGCGCTGGCCCGGACCCGCAGTGCGTCACGACCGGAATCCCGGCCTCGGCGAGCAGTCCCCAGACGGGGTCCAGGAGCGGGTCACCCGGGTCGTACGCCCCCACCTGCACATGCGCCTTGAACACCCGCGCCCCCGCCTCGACGGCCTCACGCACATACGTCTCGACGCCCGGCTCGGGAAACAGCGTCGCGGTGTGCAGACAGTCCGGGGTCCGCCGAGCGAAGTCGGCGGCCCAGCCGTTGAGCCACTGGGCCATGCCCGCCCGGTGCGGATACAGCAAAGCCGTAAAGGCCCGCACCCCGAACTCCCGGATCACCGCGAGCCGTTCGTCCTCGTCCCCGCGATAGGTGATCGGCCACTCGACACCGCCGGTCAGCGGTCCGAGCCCGTCGAAGTAGGCCCACACCTTGCGCAGGACGCGCTCGGGCATGAAGTGGGCGTGGATGTCGACGAGCCCGGGCAGCCCGAGCCGCGTCCAGAACTGCCGTACGTCGTCGGCATCGTGCCGGCCATCCGTCCCGTTCCCGTTCCCGTTCACGCCCGCTCCCGCTCCCGCTCCCGCTCGAACCCGTGGCTGTGCTCGACCTTGGCAATGTGGATGCTGTAACGCTCGTACCAATGCTCGCGCCCGTGCTTCTTCGCCGCCCGGTGCTCCAGATGGTTCCGCCACTCCTCTATGCCGGCCTCGTCCCGGAAGTAGGCGACAGTGATCGCGAGCCCGCCGGGCGTCCGCGCGGAGTCCTCCCCGAGGAACCCTGGAACCTCCTTGACCAGCTCGCCCATGCGATCGGCGGTCTCGCCGTACCCGTTGTCGCCTTCCGTCCGCAGGGACGTGAACACGACGGCGTAGTACGGAGGTTCGTGGGCGGCGACAGGTGCAATGAGGTGATCGCTCATGTCCGCCACTCTCGGGCCATGCGTTCCCCGACGTCCAGCGCCTTTCCGAACGGGGTCCAAAAGGGATCGAAGTCTTGACCATTCCGCCCCTTCAAAAGAGCCCGTCCTGGACGGCGGTGTCCTTCGAATCCTTCAACTCCCTCACTGGGAAGGTGATTCTGTCTTCGGTGCCAGTGCCAGTGCGGGTACCGGTGCCGGTGGCCGGGCCGGTAGCGGTGGCTTCCGTGACAGGAGCTGCGGTGTCCGGAGCAGGTGCGGTGGGTGCGATGGGCGCGGTGGGTGCCGCGGCTGAGGCGGGTGCGGCGGGTGCGGCGGTCAGCTCCCACCCGGTCATCAGTCGCGTGTCGAGGACGACGATCCCGCGCTCGGTGGCCAGATGCAGATCGGGCCCGGCGGCGGCCACCAGCTCCCCGCTCACCGCACCCCCCGCGACAAGCTCGCTGACGACGCCCCAGGCCGGTGGCAACCCGCCGAGCCCGAAGGCACCGGCGTGATCGACCGCCTCGAACGGCATCCGCTCCAGGGACTCCGGCCACCCGCCGAGCCCCACGGCCCGTGCGTGCAGCTCACGGACCTCCGCCGCCCGGACCTCCGCGTCCGGCAGCACACTCCGGACGGCCCGCTTGGCGTCGTAGGGAATCCGGTCCGGTACGCCGAGGACCGTGCGCAACAGCTCCTCGCTCCGCCGGGCGGCCATCAGCGGCCCCCGCCCCAGCCGGCTGAAGACAACGGCTCCCTGCTCCAGGAGCCGAGCGGACCCGCGCTCGACGGCGGTGATCCCGACCTTGACCATCCCGGGCCCGAACCAGGCCAGATAGACGGAGTAGGGCCGAAGGTCATCGGCGATGGTGTCCGCCGCGACGGAGTGAGCCCGGTCCAGCCGCCCGCACTCCTCGCACCGGGCTCCGACACTCCGCCCGGCCACCACGGCCCCCACCGGACACGCGTTCCCCCGCGCCCCCACGCACCTCCGTACGCCCCCCTCCACGACGCCGAACGCAACCCGCTTCCCCCAGGACAACGCACTGCTCCGCCCCCCGTCCCACCCGAGCACGGGGCCACCCCCGGCCCACCGCAGCCCCGTACATCTCCACGCCTGTGCCATTACCGAAAGCGTAAAGGCCAGCACTGACAACCCGGTCCGCCGGTATCGCCGAGCTGCCGAACGTGCCGGTGCGGCTGAAGGGCCCGGTGAAGCGGACGGCCCCGCTCCAACCACCCGCCAGGACCTCGGTCTTGGCTCCCGAGCCGGTACTGACAGCGGCCAGGTCCAGCCCGTAGTACAGCGGCTCGCTCTCCGGCGTCGGCAGGTCGGTACCCTTGGTGAGGCCATCGCTGCTCCCCCACAGGACCGTCACCGTCCCGGCATTGGCACCCTTCGTCGTGCTCTCGTAGGGCGAGGAGACGACCAGATCCGCGTACCCGTCCCGGTTCAGATCCGCCGTGGCCGTGGCGGCACCGAACCGGTCGTACGCCTCCGAGGTGCCCGGCACGCCAACGGTGTTCTGCGTAATGACCTTCCGCCGACTCGCCAACAGCCCCGACTTCGCCCCGTGCAGCACGACAACCGCGCCGGCCGCCTCTTTAGATACACCCTTGGCCTACCGCACGTCGTACGAAGTCCCTCGACGCCGGACGCTTCGCCACTCCCACGGCAGAAATACGCAGCCCACGAGAACCAGTGCCCAACCGGACCAACTGATGTGAGGCAAGGCGACGAAGTTGTCGATCACGGCGACCACCCAGCCACAAGACATCAAGGTGAGCGCCACTACTCGCCCTGTCCGCCCAAAGAACCTCGATGTGTCCGTCACACCATCCCCCGAGTCACCTCTTGGACTGCCGAGCGGCTGACATCAGCCGTTGCTGTGCTTCGCTGCTGTACGACGCGAAAACGCAAGAGGCCCCGGAGTGATCCGGGGCCCCTCACCTGTGTGCACTCGGCAGGATTCGAACCTGCAACCTTCTGATCCGTAGGCGCGTTCCCCCTGCCCGCAGATCCCGCCAACCAGCCTCTCCGCAGCCACTATCCGGCATCGCGTAGACACGAGGGTCCGCGACTGTGCGTCGGTGTACGTGGCTGTTGATGTCAGCCGTTGATGTCAGGGTGCGGCGCTCTTTTCGCTGGTGAGGTCACCATTGGCAGAACGCCACGGTTGCGTCATCCCCAGACTTGTACCGTGGCCACCGGCGTCCAGTTGGGTCCGTCGCTTCCACCTTGCGTACGGTGTCGATCAACTCCCGGGGGCCTCCCGTCCGCAGCGTTGCGAACACGTCGGACCAAGTCACCATCCCGTACTCGGTCACAAGCCTCGATACGCCATCGGACATCACTGCGGCGGCATGCACATCGCCCAACGCCGTCGTGCCGGTCAGGGCATGCGCCGACGCCTCTGGCCCTGCCGCTGCCACCCAGTACCCATCTGGCGTGTTGCGCACTTGCCGTTGCGCGCTCACGAATCGTTGCAGGGCTTCTCTGTGCTCTGGCGTGTGCGTCTCGTGTTGCTCAACTTCGGCTCTCATCTTCGGCAGGATGTCGTCCACTCGAAGATCAGTGATCACCGAGTACTCCTCTGCCCCCTCAAAGACGATCGGCGAGTCTGCGAGAACCAGGTGGTCAAGGACGTCAAGCCGCCGCCGCAAAACCGCGACGGTGGCTGACGGCGTGCCCGGGTTCTTCAGGTCGCACTCGGGGTGCAGCTCCGCAACGCGTTCGAGAGCCTCAGCCAACCCGTCCGAGAGCGGACGATCCGTGTCCGCCAGGGCTGCTACAAGCTGACCACCTAGGTGAGCGACGTACCAAGGAACACCGTGCTGGCATCCCGTGGTCAGCCCCACCGTGCTAAGTCCGTCCAGCACGATGGCGAGCGTCGGCGTTCCTGCTCCCCAATCCTCGTTCGGGTTGACTCCCCCGGGGCGAGTGTCCAGACAGACGCGCATGATCATCCCTCGTGTCGGTACAACGGCGTGACGCGACGGCTCTCCAGCACGGTGAGCGTATCGGGGTCGTAGCGGCAGGAGATGAGCGTCGAAAACCGTTTGGTGCGGACCTCTCTATACAGCTCAGCGAGGTTGTTTTCCAGGAAGTGCACGACGCCGTTGGCGCCGATGGCGTGGACGCCGGCGATGTACAGGAACGTGCCACGTCCGTCCAGTCGGGGAAGCCGCCCCAGGTAGCCGAAGTCACCCGCTGAGCCATCCTCGTCCTGCGGCGAGCGGTACTTCTTCCCGGCCTTCCGATCCACCAGGTGCCACGCTCGGTCTTTCTCAAACCGCAGGTTGTCGTCCCCCTCAAGTACTTGGGCGACGATCGGGGACAGTCGCGGTCCACAGATCACCACGTGGTTGTCGCGGTTGAGGTTGACGATTCCCGTGGGTGGGATCACGTCGTACTCGGCCTCAAGCTTCATCCCACCTAGCAACTTGCGCAGGTGCTCGAAGTTGTCGAGGTCTTCCCTGGTCACAACCTCGCTCGGCTTCTGGTCGGGGCCCTTGCCCGCTTCGTACTTGCCGCCGAGCGACACCGTCACCTGGTCCGTGCCGAAGAACGCACGCTCCGGGGGTGGGCCGGCAGATGCTAGCTGCCCTACGCGCCCGCGACTGACGCCGAGTTTCGTGGCGATCTCGGCTTGGGTCATGCCGGATGCCTGCGCTTCCTCAATGGCCTCACGCCGGATGCGGGACAGCTCCAGCACCCAGCCTTGATAGGTCGCCATCAGGTCAATTGCTGCCTTGGCTCTGTCGACCGGTGCCGCGATTTCAGCGACCCGCTTCATCTCGTCGTGCACGGCTCTCCAATGCTCGCCTAGGGGGGCTAACGAACTGTATCGCGAGAGGGGGTTGCGCGCAGCCTCGACTTTGCCTACGGTACCTAACAAGCAGAACGGCAACCCCCCCTAGGCAACACGGGAGGTGACCATTAAGCCTTGCCTGACCTGCACGTATGGCGCACCGGAGGAAAGCCCGAGGGGGTGAGTACGAAGGGAGTGCTAGTTATTTGAAAACTCAACAGTGTGCCTGAGGTAGCCGCTCCACCTCTGCAAGCAAGAGGGCGGCGTGCGCGGGTTCTGTCCCCGTGTGCGGTACAGCGCGACTGACCTTTCCGCAGCTCAGTGGCTGCGGCCGGTTGCCTCCGCTGCACGTCTCGCACGTGCAGCGCTGAGGGGAGCCGGAGCTTCCGACTTCAACGGCGCGCGGCGCCCGGGTTGCACCCCGGGCGCCGCTGTTCGGGCCGTTCCTGGTGAGAGGAACCACGACCCTATGAGCACCATCGTCACTGTTCAGGATGCTGTTACCGCGTTCTCCGACTTCATGGAGCCGACGGCCGCTGAGCTGGACGCGATCGACCGCGAGATGCCCGTCATCCGGGCGGACGTCGACCTGTTGGACGCGCAGATCATCATGTTGGACCGCACGCCGACGGAGCTGGACGCGCGGCGTGTCCGCCGCGCCCACCGCCGCGTGCTGGCGGCCCGCCGCTCGCTGGCGAACACGGCCTCCCCGGTCCTCCCGGAGGTGGGCGCATGAGCGCGAACCCTTCCCCCAAGAGCCTGGCCCTGCTGCTCGTCATGCTGGGCTCGGTGACCGCGATCACCGCGTCCGTGGCCGTTTTCGCGACCCACGAGCAGGCCTGGCGGTACGTCATCGCGGCCGGCGGCCTGATGCAGTTCGTCGGCTGGGTACTGCACGGCCGGCGACTTCGGGGCGGTCAGCGATGAACCTGAACCACAAGGGCAAAGCCCTCCTGGTCCTGGCCCTGGTCGCCGTGGTCGGCATGGCGTTCCGGGTCTCCTGGAACGCGCTGCGGGACGTGGCCGGCGCGATCGGCGCGGACAACACGGCCGCGACGCTCTACCCGTTCGTGGTCGACGGCCTGATGGCCCTGGCCCTGATCGCTGCCCTGGTTCTGACGGGCAAGGACCGGAAGTTCGCGCTGCGGGTGCTAGGCACCTACACGATCGCCTCGCTGGTCCTCAACTACGTCCACGGACTCGTACCCGAGCTGCACGGCCGCACCGTCGACTGGGGACGGCTCGCCGACTGGGACCCCGCCAACTACGCGCTGGTCCTGCTCGCCACATCACTTCCGGTCGGCTCGATCTACTTCGGATCCGATCTGGTCGCGAAGGTGCTGCACCACCACCCCACCCCGATTCCCGATGTGATCGCAAATGCGGAGGAATCGACCGAGATCGTGAGCAATCGGTCTACGGCTGACCTCGCAGTATCGACCCCCGCACCGATCACCGTCGCTCCGCTGCGGATGCCCGATCCGGTCGCAGTCGACTTCCTGAAGTCGGCTCTGCCGTTCAAGCCCGTACCCGCCATCGCGTCGACTCCCGTCGCATCGATCCAGCGGCGTCCGGTAGCAGCAGAGTCGTCCCGCCGTCGGGCAACCGGTCGACTTCCCGAGGTAGCCCGATCGCCTCGGCCGAAGCGGACTGCGGCTCAACTGCTTGATGAGGCGCGCACGGTGACGGCCGGTTGGCCGGCCGCGAAGGTGACCGCTGAGGGCATCCGCCGTGAGGTCCACACTTCGCCGGCCAACGCCCGGATGCTGCGGGACACCCTGCTCGCCGAACGCGCCACCACCCCGTGATGGGCCGCTCGTACGGCAAGTGCTTCGACCCCCACGGCGCCCGCCACGGCATCCCCACCTTCCCCTGGCGAATGGCACCGGACGGCATGGTCACGCGCCGCCAGTTGCGGGCGCGTGGCCTGCGTCCGGGCGGACAGCCCATCGCCGCGCAGGTCCTGCGCCCCCGCTACCGGCGCGGCCCGCTGGTCGCCTACCTCTACCGCCTCGACCACGCCAAACCGGTCCGGCCGATGACGCCGGCGAAACGGGCGGCGCTGGCCAAGGCCAACCTCGCTCGCCGCACCTGCCCGCAGTGCCGACGCGATGCCGGATACGTCATCCCGCTCTCGCTCGGCACCTGCGTTCCCTGCGCCTACCCCGACAGTCCGTGAGGAGTACCAACCATGGGCAACGCTGACACCCGCCGGCTCGACCGTGCGATCCGTGAGACGAACCGCAAGCTCGAAGCGGTCCGCCAGGGCGAGACCTGGCCGCTCACCGGATCCGAGCGCCGCGCGATGCTCGCCGCCCTCGCCGGCGGCTCCTACCGCACCCTGCGAGGCAAGAGCACCACCCGCGCAGACAACCGAATCGACTCCCTCACCACATCCGCTGAGACGCGACTGATCGCGGAACTGACTGCGTTGCAGGTCGAAAGGCAGCGGCTCGTCACCGAAGCCGCCCGCGCCAAGGCGGCCAAGAAGTCGTCGGGGTGGTGGTGACGCGCACCCGCGCCGCCCGCCCCACCTGCACGGATCTCCCCTTTCAACTTCACCCCGGTATGGGGCAGTCAGGAGTACTTCCCGTATGAGTGAGAACGTCGTTCACCTGCACAAGAACACCGAACCGCCCGCCGATCTCGGCACAGTGACCAAGCTGACCGTGGTCCCCGACCGGGCACCCGTCGCACCCGTTCCGCTGTGGGTGCGCTCCGGGCGCGCGGTGAAGACCGTGGTCACACACGAGACCACCAAGACCACCGCACGCGCCGTCGCCCGCCACACCCTCTACGTCGCCGGCGGCGCCCGCATCGCGGCCAAGCGCACGTGGGACGGCCGCACCGCCTCCCGCTATGAGCGGATGCTGCGTGCGGCGGAAGCCGCCGGGAACTACGAGGTGGCCGCTGAGTGGGAGGAGCGCGGTCAGCGCTACCGCGCGGAACGCCACCGCCGCCGCATGGACCTCCTGCACACCCCCATCGACGCGGCCAAAGGCGTCGCGGTCAGCGCCGGCGTGGGCATCGGATCACTGGTCGCCCTCGGAGTGGTCATGGCGATCGCGACGAAGGACTTCACCGCCGTCGTCACGCCGCTGATGGCCACGGTCGACTTCATCAACCTGCTCATCACCATCGTCCAGGTCGTGTGGGGCCCCGCCCTCACGATCGGCCCCTTCCTCGCCCTGCTCGCCCTCTGGGCCATCGGCAGCAAGCAACAAGCGGCCCCCGCCTGGGCGCTGCCCGCCAACATCCGCAACAGCGAAGGCGAGCCGATCACCCCGTCCATCGTCGTCAAGGCCCTGCGTGACCTCGGGGTGCCCGCGCTGCGCAACGCGATCAAGGACATGGGCGATGTCGGCGCGTCGATGCTGGGTCCGATCCGGATCGCCGGATGCGGCGTGGAAGTCGACGTCACGCTTCCGTCCGGGGTGTCGACGAACGAGGTTCAGGGCAGGCGGCGCAAGCTTGCCGAGAACCTGACCCGGCACGAGCACGAGGTGTTCATCACGATCCCCGAGGCGGCCCGCACGGTCCGCCTGTGGATCGCGGACTCCGGAGCCTTGGATGAGCCGATCGGCCCGTCTCCGCTGGTCACCGACGAGACGATGACCGCCAACTACAAGACCGGACGCGCCCCTTGGGGCCAGGACCTGCGCGGCGACGCGGCGGCCCTGAGCGTCTACCAGCGCCACCTTCTGATCACCGGGTTGTCCAACCAGGGCAAGACCGCCGCCCTGCGCGCGCTCGCCCTGTGGCTCGCCCTGGACCGCACGGTCGAGTTCCGGATCGCCGACCTGAAGGGCGCCGGCGACTGGGCCATGTTCGATGATCTGGCCTCCCTGCTCATCCAGGGACCGACCGACGACCACGTCATCCAGGCAACCGAGATGGTCGAAGGCCTGGTCAGCGAGATGGAACGCCGTCTCCAGGAGCCTCCCGGGACCGTGTTCGGGCCGCTGGTCGGCATCGTGGACGAAGCGCAGGTGGCGTTCATGTGCCCGGTCAAGGACGCCGACAAGAACCCCTACGGCGGCTCCAAGGCCACCTCCCGCTACTTCATGGCCGTCCGCAAGGTCCACAACCAGGGCCGCGCGGTCAACGTGACGCTGTGGGAGGGCACCCAGGACCCCACCGACCAGAACCTTCCCAAGCTGGTCCGCGAAGGCGCCCACACCCGCGCCTCGCTGGTTCTCGGTACCGAGTCCCAGGCCAAGATGGCCCTCGGAGACAAGGCAGTTGAAGGCGGCGCCGCCCCACACCTGCTCCGTCAGGGTCTGGACAAGGGAACCCTGGTCGTCGCCTCCGACGGCATCGCCATCCCCGCCGGGCAGGCCTCCATCACGGTGCGCACGCACTACGTCGACGACGAGAGCGCCTACGCCATCGCCGACCGGGCCAAGGCGCTGCGGAACGGCGTCACCACCCTGCACGTCATCGAGCGGGGCGAGGACCGCGACCCGCTCGCCGACATCGCCGCCGTGTTCGGCACGGCGCCGCGCCTGTTCACCCAGGACGTGCTGAAGCGGCTGGACGCGCTGAACCCCGAGGCGTACGGCGACTGGACACCCAGCGACCTGCGCCGCGTGCTGGAAGGCACCGGAGCCGAGCCGTACAAGTCGGACGGCCGCATGGTCGTCGCCGCCGAACGCCTCTCGCGCGCGCTCGCCAACCGCGATGGCAACGGTTCCGCTTCCGCCGCCGAATGACAGGGAGCCAACCCCCGCCTGGCCAGGGAGGCAGGGAGAAGTCCCTGCCCCCCTCCCTGACCCGCCTCCCTCACCCTGACCTGCACAGATGCTCGTTCAGGGAGTCAGGGAGGCGTGCAGGTCAGACCCCCGAAAACCCCCTCCCAGAGCCTCCCGCAAGGGGGTGGCTCTGCCTCCCTGCCCCTGCCATCGAAGGGATTCCGCATGTCGCACCGCGACCCGCCGGGGATCATCGCCCCGCACATCCCCGCCGACGACTGGCGCCGCGCCGAAGCCACCGGACGACCGGTCGTGATCGTCGTCCAGACCACCGACCAGACCGGGCGCCCGCTGCACCAGTACCTGTTCCCGATCGCTGTCGCCGGCGCCGGGGTGGTCGGTGTCTTCGCCACCGTCGCCGCGTTCCTCGCCCTGCTCGACTTCGCCGTCCACACCGCGACCGCCATCGCCGCTGCCGCAGGGCCTCTCAGCGTCGGCGGGATCAGCCTCAAGCTCTTCGGCTCCAAGCACCGCTAGCTACGC
Organism: Streptomyces sp. NPDC093544; assembly: GCF_040683495.1. Lineage (NCBI taxonomy): Bacteria > Bacillati > Actinomycetota > Actinomycetes > Kitasatosporales > Streptomycetaceae > Streptomyces > Streptomyces sp. NPDC093544. Next base: position 35,279 of record NZ_JBFBEA010000021.1, read on the forward strand.
CAAGGGCGGCCCCCCACTCACGCCAATGAAGCGGGGCCGCCCTTGCCAACCAGAACCGACCAAGGAACTGGAGACCTCCAGGATGACCCAACCCACCGACAACACGCGAGAGGCCTTACTCGCCGCAGCTCTGAACGCCACCGAGCGCGGCTGGCACGTCTTCCCGCTCCGTCCCAGCAGCAAGCAACCCGCACTGCACGGCGCCGACCGCTGCCGCCAGACAGGCGACTGCGCGAACGGACACCTGAAGTGGGAACAGCGCGCCAGCACCGACCCCGAGCGCATCCGCACTTGCTGGGAGACCAGCACCGCGAACGTCGCCATCGCGACCGGCCCGTCCGGGCTGGTCGTCGTCGACCTCGACATGCCCAAAGACAAAGACTGCAAGGGCAGTTCAGACGCGCCTGACGGCGCGGCACACTTTGCGGCGCTCTGCGAGCGCGCCGGCCATGCCGTCCCCGACACCTACCGGGTCCGGACCGCGAGCGGCGGACAGCACCTGTACTTCACCGCCCCGCCCGGCATCCGCCTGACCAACACCGCAGGCACCATCGCCCCGTTGGTCGACACCCGCGCATGGGGCGGCTACGTCGTCGCGGCGGGCAGCATCACCCCCGCCGGAGCCTACGAAGCCGTAGGCGGCCCTGTGGTGGCCCCACTGCCCGCCTGGCTGCTGAGCATCCTGAAACCGACCCCCAAGCCGTCTCAGGCCCCCTCAATGGCCGTAGCGGGGCAATCGCGCCGATACGCTGACATTGCACTCGCCAGTGAAGTCCGCAACGTCACTCGTGCCCAACTCGGGGAGCGCGAGGCCAAGTTGTTCCGGGCAGCGCGAGCCCTGGGCCGCTTCATCGCGTGGGGCGACCTCCCCCGCAGTGTGGTTGAGCAGGCTCTTCAGCAGGCAGGCGAGTCGGCAGGACTCCCGCCGTCCCAGTGCCGCGCCACCCTGCGCAGCGCACTCAACTGGTCCATCACCCACAACCAGACCCGCCGGAACACGGCATGAGCACCCCACACCGCCCCCGACTGAAGAGCATCACCCACACCCCGAGCAACTGTCACGACGCCGAACCGGCCGCGCCTCAGGCGACGTTGGGCGACCCGAAGGGCGTCGCCGAAGGCGTCCCCACTGCTGTTCGCCCTGACCCGCAGCGCGGCGACGGCCGATACGCCGTCGCATGGCTGACCATCCGCACGCCCTACGGCGCCACCCCCACCGCCACGTCAACGTGCCTGTGCGGCTGGGACCGCAGCGCCACAGGACACGCGGACGTGTGGGCCCTGACCGCCGCCCACGAAGCACACCGCGACACCTGCCCCCTCCGCACACCCCAGGAAGGAAGGGCCGCCGCATGACCCAACCCCTCGACGGCGCCGCGCTGCTCAACGAGGTGGAAGCCTTCCACCGCCGGTTCAACGTCTTCCCGCACGAGGCCGCCTACGTCGCCGTGGCGTTGTGGGACGCACACGCTCACCTGCTCGACTGCTTCGACTCCACCCCCCGCCTCGCCTTCCTGTCCCCGGAACCGGGTTCGGGGAAGTCGCGCGCGCTGGAGATCGTGGAAACCCTCGTGCCCGAGCCGATGACGGCCGTCAACGCGTCCGCCGCCGCGCTGTTCCGGTCGGTGTCCGGACCCAACGGCCGGCCCACCATCCTGTTCGACGAAATCGACACGGTCTTTGGGCCCAAAGCGGGCGACAACGAGGAACTACGCGGGTTCCTGAATGCTGGTCACCGCCGTACCGGAGTCACCTACCGGTGCATCGGAGACGGCGGCAACCAGACCGTTCAGGCCTTCCCCTCGTACTGCGGGGTCGCGGTCGCCGGCCTGGGGAACTTGCCGGACACGATCATGACGCGGTCCGTCATCATCCGCATGCGCCGGCGGGCCCGTAACGAGCGCATCGAACCCTTCCGTGCCCGCCTGCACGAGGCGGAAGGCCACAAGCTCCGCGACCGGCTCGCCCAATGGGCCGAACACGCACGGGGGTTCGTCATGGGTGCGTGGCCCGACATGCCCGACGAGGTCAGCGACCGGCCGGCGGATGTGTGGGAACCCCTGCTCGCCATCGCCGACGCGGCCGGCGGCGACTGGCCTACCAGGGCGCGGGACGCGTGCGTGACGTTGGTGACCGCGTCCAAGACCAACGACAAAGGCAGTCTCGGGGTCCGGCTGTTGACCGACCTGCGCGATCACGTGTTGGTGGGCATTGACCGCCTTCCCACCATCGCCATTCTCGACAGGCTCAACGCGCTCGATGACGCGCCGTGGGCCGATCTGAACGGCAAGCCGCTCGACAGCCGGCGCCTGTCGAAGATGCTCGCGGAGTACATGACGGCGGACACCGAGCCGATCGCGTCCCGCAACATCAAGACCGCCGGGAGCGTCCTCAAGGGCTACTACGCCACCGATCTGCACGACGCGTGGGGCCGCTACTGCCCCCCACCCCCGGAAAGTCCGCTACCTCCGCTACCGGGCACCGAAAACCTGCTCTGACCTGCGATAACACGGTAGCGGCAACCACTCTCGGTTGCCGCTACCGTGCCGCTACCCATCCGCTACCGCTACCCCTCCCGCTACCTCGCACAGGCCTCTGACCTGCACGGTAGCGGCGGTAGCGGAAGTAGCGCCCCTCAGAAGGGGGCCCGAAGAGGCCCCGCCACGCCCCGGAGGTTCGTCGTGCCTACCGTCGCCCCCGCTGCACCCGAAGCGCTCACGGTTCCCGAGGTCATGTACGCGCTGCGCCTCAGCCGCAGCAAGGTCTACGACCTCTTCCGCTCAAAGCAGCTCGATAGCTTCACCGCCGGCCGTGCCCGTCGCGTCCCGGTCGCCGCAGTGCGCCAGTACATGCAAGACCGACTTGAGGAGGCCGCCTGATGGCAAAGCGTCGCGCCAACGGCGAAGGCACGATCACCAAGCGTGCGGACGGCCGCTATCACGCTGCCGCTTACGTCTACCGGCCCGATGGGACCCGTACCCGGAAGTTCGTCTACGGCAAGACCCGTGAAGAGGTGGCCAACAAGCTCACGGAGTTGCAGGAGAAGACCCGTCAGGGCATTCCGGCTGCAGAGTCCACGATGGCATTCGGCGAGTATCTGACCTACTGGCTCGCAGCCATCGCGCCGGCGCGACTCAAGCCGTCCACGCTGAACAGCTACGAGGGTCTGACCCGCCTATACATTCGGCCGGCGCTCGGCAAGAAGAAGCTGAACCGGTTGTCGCCGGCGGACGTGCGCCGGTTCCTCTCGGAGTTCAAAGCCTCGTGCCTGTGCTGCCTCCGTGGTGCAGACAAGGAACGACCGGAGGCCAAGCGGTCCTGCTGCGCGGTGGGCCGCTGTTGCAAGCGCGCTCCGTCGGCACGCACCGTCCAGTACATCCATGCCGTCCTTCGGTCCGCGCTACAGCAGGCGATGCGCGAGGAACTGATCGCGAGGAACGTCGCACGGATCGTGGAGACCCCCACTGTCACCCCCAAGGAGGTGCGTCCGCTGGACGTCACGGAAGTCAGGTTGCTACTCAAGACCGCCAAGTCCCACCGCCTGTACGCCCTGTGGTTGGTGCTCGTGTCAACCGGTCTGCGCCGTGGCGAGGCGCTCGGACTCACCTGGGGAGACATCGACCTCGCGGGCGGACAGATCAGGGTTCGCCGGAACGTACAGCGGATTCGGCGTGAGCTGATCTTTGGCACGCCCAAGACCATGCGGTCCGTTCGTACGGTGTCCCTGCCGAAGCACTGCGTACGGGCACTCACGCAGCACCGCGAGCAGCAGGAAAGGGAGCGCCAGGTGGCGGGCAAGAAGTGGCAGCCCGTGCCAGGCCATCCCGTCGGGCTGGTCTTCACCACGGTGACCGGACGCGTCACCGATCCCCGCAGCCTGAACCGAATGCTCACGATCCTCTGCCGGGACGCGAACGTGAGGCGCGTGCGAGTGCACGACCTGCGTCACACCTGCGCATCGTTGCTCCTCGCGCAAGGGGTCGATGCCCGGACAATCATGGAGACGCTCGGGCACAGCACCATCACTATGACGCTGGACACCTATGCGCATGTGATGGCGACCACGCTGAGGGCGGCTGCCGATCGCATGGACGACGCCCTGCGGATCGACGACTCCGATGGAGATTCGGAGGGCGAGAACGTGCCGACTGCCGACGGCTGATCACGCCATCCAAGGGCGTTGATGTCAGCCGTTGATGTCAAAGGCCCCTTGGGATGATCCCAAGGGGCCTTTGACCTGTGTGCACTCGGCAGGATTCGAACCTGCAACCTTCTGATCCGTAGTCAGATGCTCTATCCGTTAAGCTACGAGTGCTTGTTTTGTTTTTGTCCCGTTTGCTGGGCTTTCGGCCTGCTCGTGGCGACAGGAAGAACATTACATGACTGCCGCCGCCATGTGAAATCCGTTTGCCGCACCCCTTGTGAACTGCGTAAACATGCTCTGGCCTGGGGTAACACCGAAGCCCCGGACCAGATGGGCCGGGGCTTCGGATCTTGGTGCGGAGGCGGAGGGATTTGAACCCTCGATGGGATTGAAGTCCCAAACCGCATTAGCAGTGCGGCGCCATAGACCGGACTAGGCGACGCCTCCAGCACAACCGCTCACGCGAGCGCGAGTGGTGCGTGCAGATGATGACACAGCCGAGCGGGCTGTCACCAATCGCCTCCCACGGTACTAGGCGTGCGGGCCGCAGAGCAAAGTCGAAATGTGGCGGGAGCGGGCGAAGGGGCAGGCGGGACGGACGGCAGGGGGCGGGGGCGCGGACGGCAGAGCGAGAGTGGGGGAGGAACGAGAGTCGGCCTGGCGCGAGAGTGACCGGAACTCCGCGCAACCGTGCGGGGTGCGTGGCGTTAGTCAGGTCATGTTGCGTCGTCTCGTTCTCACTGTTGCCGCGTCCGCCGCCGCGCTCTCCGCCGTACCCGCCGGGCCGGCCGCCGCGCTGCCCGCGGGGTCCGCCGGGCCCGTCACCTCCGCCGGGTCCCTCAAGTCCCTCGGGCCGGTCATCGCGTACGCCGAACCGATTCTCCTCAGCCCCGTCCAGAATCCGGCCTCGGCCGAGGCCTCGAAGCCGACCCTGATGCCCCCGCCCGCCCGCGACGAGGACTCCCGGGATCGGCTGACCGTGACCGTCCACGACGCGGGGACCGGTGCGGACGGGACGTACGAGCTGCGGTGTCATCCCGGCAGTGGCAGTCACCCCGATGCGATCGGAGCGTGCGATGCGCTCGACCGGGGGGCTCGCTGGGGCAAGGATCCGTTCGCCCCGGTGTCACCGGAGGCCATGTGCACGATGCAGTACGGCGGTCCGGCCACCGCCCATGTCACCGGGACCTGGGCGGGGCGACCCGTCGACGCCAGGTTCGACCGCGGGGACGGGTGCCAGATCTCGCGGTGGAACGCGCTCACACCGCTCCTTCCCGACCTTCGGTCATAGCCAGGGAAGGAAACAAGGGAAGGAAACAGGGGAAGGCCGGGAGAGGTACAGGGCAGCGGCAGGGCGGAGGCAGGGTGCGGCGGATTCCCAGTGGCGTCACGGTTCCGCAGGGGGATGAAGGGGGCGAAATGTGCAATCACGGCTTCTGTGTCGCTTCTGCGTGGTTTCTACGTCAGTTCTGCGTGCGACCTCCCTCTCATCCGGCGTCGCGAGCGCAACCTCTGCCCGTAGACTCCCCCGCGTGACACGCTGCGGGACGGTTGGCAAGATGGCACCCGCGGTCGGCAAGGTGCGGTAACAGGGAGGAAGCGTCTCGTGAGCAGCAGGCCATCCCGAGGCGCTGCTCGCCTCGCAGCCATACTGGACGCGCTGCCCGATGCGTTGGTGCTGGTCAACGCCAATGGGACCGTCGTCAACGCGAACACCATCGCCCTGGAGGCCTTCGAGGCCCCGGGCACGGCTCTGGTGGGGCGCGGCCTGCTCGATCTGCTGCCCGCGTTCGACTCACGGCTCATCCCCGGCAGCATGCGGCGGCCCGAGACGATCGACCCGAGCGGGCGGACCAAGCCGACCCGGATGATCGCGCGGCGTACCGACGGCAGTGAGTTCCCTGTCGAAGTCACCAGTGCGAATCTTGAGAACGGGCAGCAGGCATACGACGGCTACGGCCCCGCCAACGACGAGCTGCTCATGCTGGTCGTACGGGATCTTTCGGGCGCCGTCGACACCGAGGCCGAACTCGCGCGTTCGCAACGGCAGACCGAGATGATCCTGCGGGCCGCGGCCGAGGGTGTCGTGGGGACGGACACGGACGGGCGGGTTGTTCTCGTCAATCCGGCGGCCGCTCAGATACTCGGATACCGGGCCAGTGATCTCGGCGGGCAGGCGCTGCACGACCTCATCCTTCATTCGCGCGCCGACGGCGAGCCCTTCGCGTACGAGGAGTCGCCGCTCGCCGACACCCTGCGCTCCGGGCGGAAGCACCGGGTGCGCGGGCAGGTCCTGTGGTCCAAGTCCGGGGACAAGGTGTCGGTCGACCTCACGACCGCGCCCGTGCGCGACGGGGACCAGCTCGTCGGCGCTGTGATGACGTTCACCGACCGGCGGCCGTACGACAACCTCTCCGAGGAGAAGGACAAGGCCGAGGAGCGCCACGAGCAGGAGCTCGCACAGGCCGCCGAGGAACACGACAAGGAGCTCGCCGGACTGCGCGAGCAGCATGCCGCCGAGCTGGCCGAACTGCGCGAGCAGCACGAGGAGGAACTCGCCGCCGGCGACGAGCGGTACGCGTCGCTCGGGGAGCGCGAGAAGGACCGGTTCGAGGCTCTCGCCGCCCGGCACGAGCTCCTGCTCGCCGTGCTCTCGCTGTCTCTGCGCGGACCCCTGGACCAGCTGCGCGGCGAACTGTCCAAGCTCGCCGCGGACGACGCCGGGCAACTGTGGCCCGAGGCCAACCAGGTGCTCCACCACCTCGCCGCCGGCTATTCGCGGATCACGACTCTGGTCGACAACGTGCTCGGCTATCAGCGGCTCGACTCCGGGGCCGAGGAGATCTCCCGTACGAACGTCATGCTCGACGCGGTCGTCGCGGCCGGTGTCGAAGGCGCCGTCGAACTCATCGGGCCAGGACGCGTGCAGTTCGCCGTACACGCGCCGCCCATCGAGGCCGAGGTCGACCCGCAGCGGCTGGCGAACGCCCTCGCGCATCTCATCGCGGACGTCGCCGGAGTCGACGCCACCGGCAACGCGCCCGTATCCGCGGGCGGTTACATGGACAACACCGTCGTCGTGGCGGCGGCGCAGCGTGGTGAGGTCGTCCGCATCGAGGTGCGCGGGCCGTACGCCGGGGGAGACCCGGTGCACGAGCCGATCGTGCGCGGGATTGTGCGCGCGCACGGTGGCGTGCTGCAGACGCACGAGGTGCCGGGGATGAGCGGCAGCGCGTTCGTGCTGGAGGTGCCGATCGGCGGTGGGGCCGGGTCGGTCCCATCGAGCGTCGAGGCGGGTGCGTCTACGACCGGCGCCGAGGTTGCCCTTCCCGAGCAGGCCTCCCACCAGGGCGGTGGCAGGCGGCGGGCGCGGCGGTCCTCCGTGGACGCCTTCCTGGAGAGCGAGGTGGCGGGGGAGTCAGACCCGGACTCCGGAACCGATCCTGACACTGGCGGCGGCTCGACCGCTCCCACCGGGCGTCGGCGGCGGCGTATGGCGGAGGAGCAGGCAGCCGGGGCGGCCGGCGGGGTGTCGGTTCCCGCGCAGGGGGCGGCAGTCGAGGGCTCCGGCGATGGTGGGACCTCCGGTGGCACCGGGCGACGGCGTGGACGACCGAGCCCGGTCGAGAGCTCGGCCGGCGATGTCGCGGCGGAGGGTGCCTCCGAAGGCGCGGTCGTCATGGCGGGCGAACATGGGGCGGGGACCGCGGCGACGGGTACGGGGCTGGGCGGGACGGTGCCTCCGCAGGGCGTGCCCGTGTCCGCGCAGGGCGTGGCCGTGCCTTCCGGACGGCGCGCACGACAGGGCGGCGAACAGCACGCGCTGCCGCCTGCGTTGCCCGCGGCTCCTAGTGGGACAAGTACGCAGAATGCGCCCGGTACGCAGGGCGCGGCCGGCGGCGCTGCCGCTGAGGATGGGGCGCCGGCCGGGCGACGTCGGCGTGCGCTGGCCGCCTCGGCCGAGCGTGCCGCCACGCAGGAGGCGGGCGCCCGCGCGGTGTTCGCGCTGCCGCCCGCGGACGCGGACCGCTCCCCGGAGTACGTCGAAGCTCAACAGCAGCAGGCCCAGAGGCAGCGCCTCCAGCAGGCCGACGCTGTCGGTACTCCGCAGGTCCGGACCGACGACGGCCGCCACGACGCGATGCTGCACGACCTGGCCGACGATCACACTCCGCCTCAGCCGCACCCCGTTTCCAGCCCTACGGGACGGCGGCGCGCGGCGCGGACTGCGGCGCAGCAGGGTGCGCCGGGGACGCCTGCACAAGGGGTGCCGGCACAGGGCGTTCCGCCGCAAGGTGTTCCGGGTGCGGCCGCCGCTGGGCAGCCTGTACCCGCGCAGGCCGCTGCCGCCGCACCGCCGACCCAGCCCCCCGCCCAGCCCTGGCCGAACGCGAGCGCGGGCGCTCACGACACACCAGGCGCCGGCTCCCCGGCACAGCCCGGAAAACCGGCTCAAACCGCGCCCCCCGCCCGCTCCGCGCCCAACGCCCCCGCCCAGCCGCGCGTCGCTCAGCCACTGCCCGCGGAGGCCCCGGCCCCGATCGATCCCAACTCGACGCAGGGACGCGCGATCAGCGTCCGGACACTCGGCCAGGGCGTGCCGTTCGGCCGCCAGCCCGCCCCGAACCAGCCGCAAGCCCCACAAGCGCAAGCGCAGGCACAGCCGCAGTCCCAGTCCCCGACGCCTCCCCCGCACCAGACCAACGGCAACGGCGGCCGCCGTCGCAAGCTCGGCACACCCCCCGAGCCCGCCGCCGAGCGCCCGGAGGCGGCAGCCCGTCCGCACCCGCAGGGCGGGCAGGGCCCCGGGTCGCGGCTGGCCGGAGCCACCGAGGGCGCCGGACGGTCGTACGCCATAGGCGCCCCGGACGAGAACGCCGACGAGGGCCCCGAGCCGCTCGACGGTCCCGGTGGTGCCGTCGAGGTCGCCGACCAGCCACGTCTACAGCCCCTGGACGACGAGTTGCCGCCGGAACCGCTGGACAACCCGCGGCGCCTGCTCGTGTGGCCCGCGCCCGACGTGACGACCCAGCAGGCGCTGAGCGACCGCGGCTACCGGCCCGTCATCGTGAACTCGCGCGAGGAGGTCAACGCGCAGATCGCCGCCTTCCCGGCGGCCCTCTTCGTCGACCCGCTGACCGGGCCGATCACTCGCACGGCACTCCAGTCATTGCGCCAGGCCGCTGTCGCCGCCGAGGTGCCCGTCCTGGTGACAGCGGGACTCGGGCAGGCGACGCGCGAGGCGGCATACGGCGCCGATCCCGCCGTACTCCTGAAGGCCCTGGCGCCCAGGGACTCCGAGCAGCACCCGCCGCGCGTGCTGCTCATCGAGGAACACGCGGAGATCTCACTCGCGTTGACGTCGACGCTGGAGCGCCGCGGAATGCAGGTCGCGCGGGCGTCGACCGACGCGGACGCGGTGACGCTGGCCTCGCAGATGCGGCCGAACCTGGTGGTGATGGACCTGATGCAGGTACGTCGGCGCCAGGCCGGAATCGTCGACTGGCTGCGCGCGAACGGGCAGTTGAACCGCACGCCGCTCGTCGTCTACACCGCCACCGTCGACCAGGCCGAACTTCCACGGCTGGCCTCGGGGGAGTCGGTCCTGTTCCTGGCGGAGCGCTCGACGAGTGCCGAGGTGCAGGAGCGGATCGTGGACCTGCTGGCGCGGATCGGCACGAACTGACCGACCGCGCCAAGCAGGCGTCGGGGTGGTGCGAACTGAGGTCGTACATACGGGGCTTGGGCACTGTTTCACGTGAAACAGTGCCCAAGCCCCGTACCGGAAGTACCGGAAGTACCGGAACTGCTAGATCTGCGTGACGTCCAGCTCACCCGCGGCGTACTGCCGGCGCAGCACCTTCTTGTCGAACTTGCCCACGCTCGTCTTCGGGACGGACTCGATGATCGTCCAGCGCTCGGGGAGCTGCCACTTGGCGATCTTCCCTTCGCCGGCGAGGAAGGTGCGGAGGGTGTTGAAGTCGGCGCTGGCGCCTTCCCTGAGGACGACGGTGGCGAGGGGGCGTTCACCCCACTTGTCGTCGGGGACGGCGACGACGGCGGCCTCGGCGACGTCCGGGTGGGACATCAGCGCGTTCTCCAGGTCGACCGACGAGATCCACTCGCCGCCCGACTTGATGACGTCCTTGGCTCGGTCGGTGAGCGTCAGGAAGCCGTCGGAGCTGATCGTGCCGACGTCGCCGGTCTTGAGCCAGCCGTCCTCGCTGAACTTGTCGGCGGGGCGCTGGGGTTCGGCGCCCGGGCCGCCGTAGTAGGCGCCCGCGATCCACGGGCCGCGGACCTCCAGTTCACCTGCGGACTCGTTGTCCCAGGGGAGCCGTTCACCGCCCGGGCCGGTGAGGCGCGCCTCGACGCCCGCGGGGAAGCGGCCCTGTGTCAGCCGGTACGCGAACTCCTCGTCCGTACCCACGACATGGGCCGGCGCTCGGGCGATCGTGCCCAGCGGGGACGTCTCCGTCATACCCCAGGCGTGACAGACGCGCATGCCCAGCTTATCGAAGGCCTCCATGAGCGAGGGCGGACAGGCGGAGCCACCGATGGTGACCTGGGTGAGGGAGGAGACATCGCGGGGCTTGGCGGTCAGTTCGCCGAGCAGGCCCTGCCAGATGGTGGGGACGGCCGCGGCATGCGTCGGCCTCTCGCTCTCGATCATCTCGGCGAGCGGGGCGGGCTGGAGGAACCGGTCCGGCATCAGCAGGTTGATGCCGGTCATGAAGGTCGCGTGCGGCAGGCCCCAGGCGTTGACGTGGAACTGCGGGACGACGACGAGTGTGGTGTCCCGGTCGGTGAGACCCATCGACTGAGCCATGTTGACCTGCATGGAGTGCAGGTAGATGGAACGGTGCGAGTAGACGACGCCCTTGGGGTCGCCCGTCGTGCCGGAGGTGTAGCACATGGCCGCGGCCGTACGCTCGTCCAGCTCGGGCCAGTCGTAGCTGGTCGGCTTGCCCGCGATCAGCTCCTCGTACTCGTGCACCCGCGCCGTCGCCCCGTCCAGCAGCGAACGGTCACCGGGCCCCGAGACCACGACGTGCTCGACCGTCGGCAGATGAGGGAGGAGCGGCGCGAGCAGCGGAAGCAACGAGCCGTTGGCGATGATCACGCGGTCGGCAGCGTGGTTGACGATGTAGGCGAGCTGCTCCGCGGGGAGCCGGAGGTTGAGGGTGTGCAGGACCGCGCCCATGGAGGGGATCGCGAAATACGCCTCCACGTGCTCGGCGTTGTTCCACATCAGCGTCCCCGTCGCATGCCCCTCCTCCACTCCGAGGTCACCGAGGGCGTGCGCCAGCTGTGCGGCTCGGGCGCCGATCTCGGCGTAGGAACGGCGCTGCGGCTCTCCCTCTCCGGTCCAGGTGATCACCTGTGATGTTCCGTGGATCGCTGACCCATGGGTCAGGATCCTCGAGATCAGCAGCGGTACGTCCTGCATCGTGCTCAGCACGGCGTTCCTCCCGGGGGCGACATTGCCTACGCGGTGGTAAGGGTTGGGCTGATTCTGCGCACATACCGCGCGGTATGTCACTAGTAGCCGGGATGATCGATCAGGTCGCGACGATCCTTCGGGAGACGGGGAAGAGGGAGGCGGGGGGGCGGGGAAGCGGGAAGCCGGGGGCGGGAACCCCAGGGCTGGGAAGCCCGAGGGAGCAGGAGCCCCGGGGATGGGAAGCCAGGAGCGAAGGGCGGGAGGCGGGAAGCCCGGGGCTGGGAAGCTGGAGGGCGGGAGCCCTGCGGCCGGGAAGCCGGAAGCAGGCGCCCGGGGGCTGGGAAGCCGAAGGGAGTCGGCGGGTGCCCAGGGACGGTCACCCCGTCCCTGGGGCGCTACCGGACGGGCTCCAGCTCGGGGTCCTCACGCAGCTTGCCCAACGCGCGCGACACCGCCGACTTCACCGTCCCGACGGAGACGCCGAGGACCTCCGCCGTCTGCACCTCGCTCAGGTCCTCGTAGTACCGCAGGACGACCATCGCCCGCTGCCGCACCGGCAGCTTCATGATCGCCCGCCACATCGCGTCGTGCAGGGCCTGCTGCTCGGCGGGGTCACCGGCGGGCGCCCCCTCCGGCTCCGGCAGCTCGTCGCAAGCGAACTCGTCGACCTTGCGCTTGCGCCACTGCGATGTCCGCGTGTTCAGCAGCGCCCGCCGTACGTAACCGTCGAGCGCCCGGTGGTCCTCGATCCGCTCCCACGCGACGTACGTCTTGGTGAGCGCGGTCTGCAACAGATCCTCGGCATCGCACGGGTTCGCGGTCAGCGACCGGGCGGTACGCAGCAGCACCGGCTGGCGGGCCTTCACGTACGACGCGAACGACGGGTAGGGCGCGTACGGAAGGGTCCGCGTCGCGGCGTTCGAAGCGCTGGTGCAGACGGGTGTGGTCATGGCTCCACGCTAGAATCGACCCCTACTCTCGCGGATCGGCCGCAGGTCCCGAAGCGTTGTCCGCCTCAGGTTGTAGGAGGGGGGCTGCCTCCACCTCCTGAAGGTGGACGAGCGGGTCCTGCCCTCTGAGGGTTCACCCCTGAGGGATGAGTACGACGGTAGTACGCCGGGGTCCCCGTCCCCGCTCCCCGCAGGTGGCCTCCGCCCAGCCCGAACGGGCTAGGAACCCGCACCGGCGTCCGCGTCGGCCCCCAGGATCAACCCCGACGTGGGAACCCCGGTACCGGCGGTGACCAGCGTGTGGCGGGCGCCCGGTATCTGGTTCACGGCCGTCCCCCGCAGTTGTCGTACGGCCTCCGCCACACCGTTCATCCCGTGCAGATACGCCTCCCCCAGCTGTCCGCCGTGCGTATTGAGCGGCAGCCGCTCCTCGGCGACGAAGTCCGCGGCCTGACCCGGCGCACAGAACCCGAACTCCTCCAGCTGCATCAGCACGAACGGCGTGAAGTGGTCGTAGAGAATCCCCACGTCGATGTCCGCCGGAGTCAGCCCGGTCGTCCGCCACAGCTGCCGTGCCACCACGCCGATCTCCGGCAGCCCGGTCAGCCCGTCCCGGTAGAAGCTGGTCATCTGTTCCTGCGCGCGGCCCGCGCCCTGAGCGGCAGCCGTGATCACCGCGGGCGGATGCGGCAGATCGCGAGCCCTGTCCAGCGAGGTGACCACCAGTGCCTGGCCGCCGTCCGTCTCCTGACAGCAGTCCAGCAGCCGCAGCGGCTCCGCGATCCACCGCGAGGCCGCGTGCTCGGCGAGCGTGATCGGTCTGCCGTGGAAGTAGGCCGCCGGGTTCGTCGCCGCGTACTTCCGGTCCACCACGGCGACCTGGCCGAACACCTCCGGCTTCAGCCCGTACGTGTGCAGATACCGCTGGGCCGCCATCGCCACCCAGGACGCGGGCGTGAGCAGCCCGAACGGCAGGGCCCAGCCGAGGGCCGCCCCCTCCGCCGACGGCTCCCGCTGCTGCACGCCCGAACCGAATCTGCGTCCCGACCGTTCGTTGAACGCCCGATAGCAGACCACGACCTCGGCCACCCCGGTCGCCACCGCGAGCGCCGCCTGCTGGACAGTCGCGCAGGCCGCTCCGCCCCCGTAGTGGACGCGCGAGAAGAAGGACAGCTCCCCCATTCCGGCCGCCTGGGCGACGGTGATCTCCGGGCTGGTGTCCATCGTGAACGTGACCATCCCGTCCACGTCCCCAGGCGTCAGCCCCGCGTCGTCGAGCGCGGCCCGCACCGCCTCGACAGCCAGTCGCAGCTCACTGCGCCCGGAGTCCTTGGAGAACTCGGTGGCCCCGATCCCGACGATCGCGGCCCGCCCGCCGAGGCTGTCCCGCGTCCGTACGCTCATGGGGCACCCCCGGGTGTAAGAGTGACCGTCACCGTGCCGGTCACATGTCTGCCGATGCTGTTCGCCCCGACGACCCGCACCGTTGCGGTGTCGCCCGCGAGCTCCTCCACCGAACCGGTCAACACCATGGAGTCGCCCGGGTAGTTGGGCGCCCCGAGTCGTATGGCCATCTTGCGGAGGACCGCGCCCGGTCCGAAGTGGTCCGTGATGTACCTTCCGACCAGTCCGTTGGTGGTCAGGATGTTCATGAAGATGTCAGGGGAACCCTTCTGCCGCGCCAGCTCCGCGTCGTGGTGCACGTCCTGGTAGTCCCGTGACGCGATGGCCCCGGCCACGATCAACGTGCGCGTGACCTCGATCTCCAGCGGCGGCAGCGCGTCCCCGACCCTCACGTCACCGACCCACGCGTTGTCGACCGCCACGTCCCCGACCCTCACGTTGTCGGCCGTCACGTTGTCGGCCTTCACACCTCCGGCTGTCTCATCCCCGGCATCTCCGGGCCTGGCCTCTCCAACCCCGGAAACTCCGGGCTTGGCTTCTCCAACCCCGGCCTCCCCTGGCCGGACTTCCCCGGGCCTCGTACCTCCGCCCTTCGTACCCCCCGACCTCACGTCCCCTCCTCTCCGTTCACGATCAACTCCCCCAGTTCCTGGAGCACTTCGCTCCCGCATCCCAGATACGCGTCCAGTTGCCGCCCCCACAGAAAGTGCCGGTGCACGGGGTGTTCCAGGTCGGCCCCCGTCCCGCCGTGCAGATGCTGGCCGGCGTGCACCACCCGCTGACCCGCCTCCGACGCCCACCAGGCGGCGGTCAGGGCGTGGGTCGCGTACGCCAGGCCCTCGTCACGCCGCCACGCCGCCTCGTACGCCGTCACCCGTATCGCCTCGGTGTCCATATACGCGTCGGCCGCCCGGAGTTGGACCCCCTGCTTGGTCGCGAGCGGGCGCCCGAACTGCTCGCGCGCGTTGGTGTGCTCCACCGCCCGGGCCAGGGATCCCGCGCACACCCCGGCCTGCAGCCCCGCGAAGGCGGTACGCGCGGTGGCGAGTACGTCGTCGTACGCGCCCTCCCCACCGAGCTGCTCACCGGGTGTCGCGTCCAGCGTCAGTCGCCCCGCCGACCAGGGCGCCGTCAGCTCCACCGGCTCGCACGCCGCCTCGGCGGTCCGCACCAGCCACAGTCGGCGCCGGTCGTCCGCGACAAGCACATGGGTGGCGTCCCGCAGCCAGGGCACCACGGGGACGGTGCCGCTCAACTGCCCGTGAGGTGACATGCGTACGGCACTGGGCGAACCCGTCCGTACGCCCCCGGGAGCTCCCGCACGTATCTCACCCGGCCCTCCCGTCGCTGCGGCTGGCTCTCCTGTCGTTACGACCGGACCCGGCCCGAATATCGACCCGCTGACCACCACCGTCCCTTCACCGATCCCCGGCAGCAGCCGCGCCCGCTGCTCCGGTGAACCATGGACCGCCACCGCCAGCAGCCCGTACACACAGCTCGCCGCGAGCGGCACCTGGGCGGTGGTGCGCCCCTGCTCCTCCAGGAGGAGCACCAGGCCGAGCAGTCCGATGTCCGCCACGGCCGCCACCAGCCCGGCCGCGCACAGTGCCTTCCACACCTCGGCGTCGCTGCCGGTCCCGGCTGTGGCGAGCCGCTCGTGCGTGGAGAGGTCGCCGAAGATGCGCGCGGCCAGGTCACGGGCGGCCGCCTGCTCCTCAGTGGGCGTGAAGTCCATGTCAGCCTCCACCGCTGCCCACGCCGGCCTCACCGACCCGGAAGACCGGCAGCTCCAACTCATCGTCGTACCGCTGGAATTCGAGCCGCACGGGCATCCCGATCCGTACCTTGTCGTACGGCACCCCCACCACGTTGCTCACCATCCGCACGCCCTCTGCGAGTTCGATCAGGCCGACCGCGTAGGGAGGGTCGAAGGCCGGGAAGGGCGGGTGGTGCATGACGACGTACGAGTAGACCGTGCCCTCCCCGCTCGCCTCGACCGTGTCCCACTCCAGGCAGCCGCATGCGTTGCACCCCGGCAGCCAGGGGAACCGCAGCGTGCCGCAGTCCCCGCACCGCTGGATCAGCAGCTCATGCCGGCCCACGCCCTCCCAGAAACCGGCATTGTCCCGGTTGATCACAGGGCGCGGGCGCCGCGCCTTCGGCTCCTGCTGCTTCTGGCGCCCGGCCGGTGCGTACTTGAGGATCCGGAGGCGGTGCGTCCCCGCCTGCTCGCCGCCCGCCCGTACATCCATCCGTGTCGTGACGAAGTACCCCCTTCCCAGCTTCGTCGTCTTGGGCTCCGAGACCGACTCGATCACCGCGTCGAAGGTGATCTCGTCCCCGGGCCGCAGTGGCCGCAGATACTCCTGCTCGCAGTCGGTGGCAACCACCGAGGTGTAACCGGCCTCGTCGAGAAGTCCCAGCAGTTCGTCGTACGCCTGCGTGCGCCCTGTGTGCCCGGAGAGGCCGCCCATGGTCCATGCCTGGAGCATGGTGGGCGGCGCGACGGCGTCCGGCCCCTCGTACGCCGGATTCGCGTCCCCCATCGCTTCGCACCAGTGCCTGATCATCGGCGCGTTGACCGGATCCCGGCCCGCACCGGCGACGGCGGCCGGCCGGCCCTCGTACGCCTTGAGCCGCCTGGACAGCACGCTCGTCCGGTCCGCCCCGTCACCTTCGCCGCTCACCGCTGCCCCCTCCGCATCCCGAGCCGCATCGCCGCCACGATCTCCCGCTGCACCTCGCTCACCCCGCCCCCGAACGTGTTGATCTGCGCCGCCCTGTTCATCCGCTCCAGCTCGCCGTCCCCGAACGCCCCCGGTGAACCGGAGCGGACCAGTGCGTCCGCCCCGACAATTTGCTGACATATTCGGTACACCGCGACCGCCGATTCGGTTCCCATCACTTTCACGCCGCTCGCGTCGCCCGGTGCCAGCCGACCGGCCCCGACATCCCCCACCAAACGCCAGTTGAGCAGGCGTGATGCCGCCAGCCGGGCATGCGCCTCAGCCAGCTGGAACCGCACCCATGGCTCGTCAACCCGGCGCCGACCGTTCACCGGATCGGGTGTGCGCGCCGCTTTCAGCGCGGCCGCGTAGAAGTCCTCGGCCTGCATGCCGATCGCGGCGAGCGCGACCCGCTCGTGGTTGAGCTGGTTGGTGATGAGCCCCCAGCCGCCGTTCTCCTCGCCGACGAGGTTCGCGGCCGGGACGCGGATCCCGTCGTAGTACGTGGCCGTCGTCGTCTGCCCGCCCACCGTCTCGATCGGCGTCCACGAGAAGCCGGGCGCGTCCGTGGGCACGAGGATGATGGAGATGCCCTGGTGCTTGGGCGCGTCCGGGTCGGTCCGGCAGGCGAGCCAGATCCAGTCGGCGTTCTGGGCGTTGGAGGTGAAGATCTTCTGCCCGTCGATCAGCCAGTCGCCGTCGACACCGCCACCCGCGCGGGCAGCGCCTCCCTCGACGGCCCCGGATTCGGCCGCGCCCCGAGCCACGCCCCGAGCCGCACTCTCAGCCGCACGCGAGCCGGAGCCAGGGCCGGGACCCGGACCAGAGCCGGGCCCCGAACCGGGGCCAGGGCCGGGGCCAGGGCCGATGGCGCCCCCGCCCTCCCGCACCGCCCGCGTCCGCAGCGACGCCAGATCCGTCCCCGCCGAGGGCTCCGAGTACCCGATGGCGAAAACAAGGTCACCGCTCAGGATGCGGGGCAGGAAGTAGTCCTTCTGTTCCTCGCTCCCGTACTTCATGAGCGTCGGTCCGACGGTGTTCAGCGTGACCATCGACACAGGCGCACCGGCCCGGTACGCCTCGTCGAAGAACACGAACTGCTCGTCCGCGCCCCGCCCTTGCCCCCCGTACGCGACGGGCCAGCCGAGCCCGAGCAGTCCGTCGGCGCCGATGCGACGCAGCAGCACGCGCTGCTTCCCGGGGTCGTCGGCGGGCGGTGGCCCATCGGGCATCAGGTCGCGGAAGTACGTACGGAGCTCGGCGCGCAGCCGCTGCTGGCGTTCGGTGGGGGCGAGGTGCACGGCGGCGGCCTCCCGGACCTCGTACGGACAACGGTTTCTGACTGTCCGTCAGACAATGCCGACTGTCAAGGTCACCGGAACCCCGCACCAGGCACCCGTACCGGACCTCAAGCGCCCCTCCTGGACGCCCCCCGAGCACACGGGCCCGATGCGCATCAAGGAGTGGCGCACGGCACGCGCACGCGTGGAGACGCAAAAACGTCTGCGCGACGGCACCGAAGCACCGCCGCGCAGACGCGCTACCACCCCACAGAGCACAACCCCGCACGGGAATTTCCGGGCCGATGAGGGCGCATCGGCCGGCGGCTCACCAGAGGTTGGTGAAGTTGACGACGGTGTTCGACTGGTCGATGGCCGTGAACGCGGAACCGTTCACCTGGGCCGTGTTGTTCTGGTTCGAGGCGCCGGAGCCGACCGCCTGCTGCTGCGTGGTGGACGAGTTGCCGTGGTTGTTGCCACCGACACCGCTGCCGCTGATGGTCGCCACCGCCGCGTTCGATCCGTCGTCCGCGAAAGCGCCGTTGTCTGCCGCCGCGACACCCGTGAAGAGGGTGGCCGCGAGGGGCAGGGCCGCGACGGCGGCGAAGACGCGGGCGGTACGGATGCTTGCCATGTGAATTCCTCCAGAAGAACCGGATGTACGCACCGGTGTGAACCGGGAAGTACGGCTTGTCCCAAGGCAGTTGGCCGACCACCTCGGTGATGTGCACGACGTCGCGACTCCAGAGTTGCCCACCGAATCCCCGGCGAACCACCCCGGAAGCACCGATTCCCCCTCAAGCGTGAGGACAAGTCGATAAACGCCTTTCGCGACCTTCCATCCGTCACCTCTGGCTCAAAGTCGCAGCTCAAGGCCGCAGAGCGGGCTCGGAGGACAGACACCACACGAGATGAAGCGTTCCGGCACATTTTCGGCCAATCTGCCCCGCAACCCCCGAAACGTCCGCTGCCGTTGTCGCAGCCTGCCGAACCCTCTTCCCTTTTTCGAACACTCGTACGAACATAGAGGCATGGCCACCACCACCATCGACCGGCAGGCCACGACCATGGCCCTGGCCCACGCACTGTCCGCCGCCGAGCGCGGCCTCGCGGTCATCCCGCTGTCCCGTACGAAGCTCCCCGCCCTCCGCTCCCCCCACCGCACCGACCCCGCCGGCCTGCCCGTCTGCCACGGCGAGTGCGGCCGTTTCGGGCATGGCGTGTACGACGCCTCGACCGACCCACGCCGCATTCGCACACTCTTCACGGCCGCCCCCTGGGCCACCGGCTACGGCATCGCCTGTGGCCTGCCGCCGTACCACCTGATCGGCATCGACCTGGACACCAAGTCCGGTACGGAGTCGTCGGCGGCCCTGCGCGAACTGGCCCTGCGCCACCTGTTCACCATCCCGGAGACAGTGGTCGTCCTCACTCCGAGCGGCGGCCGCCACCTGTGGCTGAGCGGTCCGCCCGACGTGGCCGTCCCCAACTCCGCGAGCCGGCTGGCCCCCGGCATCGACGTCCGCGGCGCCGGCGGCTACCTCGTCGGCCCCGGCTCCCGCACCGAACAGGGCGTCTACAGCACCGCTCCGGGCACCGCACATCTGGCTCCCGCACCCTGCCCGCCGGCCCTGCTACGGCTGCTCCTGCCGCCACCACGGTACGCCAAGCCGACGTCCTCGACGTCGACGGACGTCCACGGGCAGGGCCAGGGCCTGATCCAGTTCGTCCTGGCGGCCCACGCGGGCCAACGCAACACCCGCCTCTTCTGGGCGGCCTGCCGCGCCTACGAGAACGGCATCGGCCCAGCCCTGACCCCCGCCCTGATCGACGCGGCCGTCCATACCGGCCTCACACTCCGCGAAGCCCGCTCGACGGTGGCCTCGGCGGCCCGCATGACGGGAAACCGGACCTGACGGCTGACACGGAACGGGCCTGTAGACCAACACAGAATGAAGAGCAACCCAGAAGGGGTGCCCCGTTCTCAGGGGCACCCCTTCTGACCTGCAATCCATCTGACCTGCGCGGTGGGTGTGGGATTTGAACCCACGGTGACATCGCTGCCACGACGGTTTTCAAGAGCGTCAAGCAGGCGGCGTGAACACCCTGGTCAGGCATAGTTTCAGCTCCCGCGAAGGGCAGCCTGGCCCACACATGGCCCACAGCGCTTGGGAAGTGGCTTCTAGCCCCGTCATGGGTCAAGGCTTCTGCGGACCGGGAAGCGCCCTGCTTAGAGCACCTTCGATCGTGGGCCTCGCGGAGCTCGCTCCGGGGATGAGTGTGAGTACCGCCGTGGCCAGAAGGAGAACACGTACTGAGCCTGCCGCATCGCCAACTCCCGGCAGCATCGGGATAATTACCGCGAAGAGCACCATAATTAGAGCAGGAGTGACATGGCGTAGGAAGTTGCGCACCCTGGAAGAACGAGAAACTTCTGGGGCGTTTTCCAGGAGAATATCCATATCGCCCTCCAATGCCACCAATAGGCCACTAAGCAAAGAAGAGGCTATATCTCTGTATTGCTGTTCAGTCTGAACGGTAGCCAATTTCTTCGCATGCACACGAATCGCTTGAGCTAATCGGGCGTGCTTCATTTTAATCTCACTGCGAAGCATTCGCTCACCCCGAAAAATAAACACGAGAGGCATTCTATTATGCTCAACCGTGGCAGCTAATGAGAATAGCTCCATTCTCACATGCCGCCGCACGGACCGAAGCGAATATTCATTGTTCTGCAAGCTTAGGTATAGCATGGTGGTCGCTACGAACAGTACCTTAACAACCGTATCGAGGGATTGCTCAGAATCCTCTGCCGTTCGCCTCATCACCCAGGCCCAGAGTGCCCAGGTTGACTGCCCGGCAATGTATCCGATCACTAATCCGGTCACTGCTAATGTGGCCCACCCGTACGGCCAGTTGTCGTAATTACTCTGAAGTAGCAGGCAGGCTGATAGTATAAACGGAAGTGCCACACCCGGCAAAAATAGGTGGAACAAATAGGCGACCGCATAGTTGTAATTCAACTCTTCGTAGCGGTCAGGCTTAATTCGCCCGACAATCATACGGTATATCACCCGCCGACGTTGCACCATTAAACCGATCCACGCAAGCCCTAGCACAACCAAAAGAAACGCGGCAAAAGATTCCCTTGGGTTGGCGCTTTTATCCTTAACCGTTACCACAGCCCCGATTGGGGCCAATGTGCACGCTAGATAGGAAGTCAGCGCAGACCCTGCCACGACGGCCAGGAGGCACAAAAGTATTTGAATCCTTTCCCACCTTACTTCACGGCGAGGGTTGATGGCCGAACGCTCGACTACCAATATGACGGATTCACGTAAATCGCGAAACTTGGCGTCATCGACTTCGCCGGCAAGCCACGAAAATCGCTGCCAAACATAAAGCCTCAGTTCTCGACGTAGTTGATCGAGATCCTCACTATCTCGGACAAAATTCCGCGCGTTGATTCCTACCCCCCAAGGTGAAACTTCTACCTACCGCTAGACGTGCAGGATCCGATAAGTCCCCCTCAGCCTTGAGCAGGTTCTAAGCGGGACATCTTTAATTCCGGCGGAGCGCCATTTGCTCGGGAATCGCGGCACAACGGAACCCGGTGTCATCATCGCGCATCGTGTCGTTGGCGTCGTTGGGGACAGCGGGCGCCCCCCGGAACAGCGGGCTCGTGAATGCGCTGCCGCGGAGTTCGTACCGCCCCGGCTTGGTCGGCGTCGCGAGCCACTCCCACACGTTGCCTACCATGTCGTAGACCCCATATGGGGAAACGCCGCTGTGGTAGCGGGAGACGGAAGTTGTACCCTCCACCCCGGCCTCCCGGACGTTGCACTTAGCGGCCGTCTTTTGGTCGCCCCACGGGAAGGTCCGGCCGGATGTTCCACGCGCGGCCTTCTCCCACTGTTCGGCCGTCGGGAGCGACTTACCCGCCCACTTTGCGTACGCGTTCGCGTCTCGCCACGTCACGTGCACAACCGGGTGGTCGTATAGCTCACGCGGACATCGGCCGTTCTGCCAATGCTCAGGCGCTGGATGCCGGGTGGCCGCGCAGAACCGCGCATAGTCGGCGTTGGTGGTCGGGAAGGTGTCGATGTGGAACTCATCCACCCACACCGGGTCGTCATCCTCCCCTGACAGGAAGATCCCTTCTGGGATTTGCGCCATGAGTTTCCCGTCTCCGGGATGCTTCACGTACTCGCCGCTACTCGTCTGATCTTCATCGGGTTCGATGACCGCTTGCGCAGGGATGTCATCCGCCGCCAGGATGCCGACAAAGCGACCCTGAGAATCCTGGTCGGCTTTGGCGAGCACAGTGTCTAAGGCTGCTTGATTCACCATCCGCAGGGTGGCCTGCTCGCCGTCTGCCTCCCATCGGGAAACGATGCGATCGGATACGCCGAGCTTCTCCGCGAACTCCATGAGGCTCATGCGTACCGCTTCACGCAGTGCCTTAACTTCACGTCCGGTCCATTTCGTAACGAGTGGCATGGCTACCTCTGTTGTGAATCGCCGTTCCGGGAGAAGGTGGCGACACGCGCCTACAGGCGGTCACCGGGAATGCCGACATACCCTTCACGCAGCGCGTCGAGCGCAGGGGGGCCCTGCGGGAACTGCACGTCGTCGAGTGCACTCACGGTGCGCACGCCGATCGTCGTGTTCGTGGCGAATGCGGCGGCCATGTTCGGGACGTCTGCGAGCCGTACCGGGGCGGTGATCTGCTTCGGAGCTTCGAGGCTTCGAAGCAGGAGCATCGTCGTGCCAGGGAGCACGGGGGCGTCCGGCCAAATGACCGTCCCGTCCTGGTCGACGAATCCCAGGTTCCAAGTGCCGCCCTCAGAGATCCGACCGTCCGGCTCGACGAACACGGCGTCGTCGAATCCCGCGAGTTGAGCGTCACGGCGAAGCCGGAGTTGCGGATGAAGACCGATGTGCTTCACCTCTGCGTTGTCGCGGGTGAAGGTGAAGGTCTTGGCAGTGAGGGGTGACGGCGACAAGGCGCCCCCCGGCCGCAGGTTCACAAGGATGTGCGGATCTTCGGCGTCGCTGGGGCGTCCCATGTCGAGTTCGGGATCGAAGACAGTGACGCGGAGTCCGGCAACCCCGGTCACACCGTCGGCTGCCTTTCGGATGTAGTCGAGCGTCCGCTCTCGGTCCAACTCGACACCGAAGACGATGTGGCAGTCCCTCGCCAGGCGGTCTAGATGGAGCGAGAGGCCCCGGATGGTGCCGTCCTCCATCCGCATGGACGTGAAGTGCCCGTAGTTCGTGAGCGCGAGGCTCTGGAGGTCTTCGAGCGTGGCGGGTTTTCCGTTGAGTTCGGCCATACAGCCAGTCTTGCAGCCGCTGGAGACCCGCCAACACCCCGTTAGACAGCCAAAGTTCGAATTAGTTCGGTGCGGGGGCAGCGGGAGTACGTACTCACGGAGCGCCGGGCAGGACACGCTAAAGACATGACGACGAACACGCCACGGCAGACGCTAAGCGCCGGGTTCCTTCCCAAGGGGGCCCACCGCGTCTTCAAGCTGCATCACGCGCTTGGTCAGACCAGCGAGTTCGGTCGAGACTCGCGTCAGCTCGGTTTGCAGGTCGTTCAGGCGCTGCGCCGACTCACGGGGCGCCGGCTCGTCCGGGGACGGATCACGTACGTAGGTACCGCTCCCCGCCACACCTTCCACCAGCCCTTCCTCTCGGAGCTGCGTGTAAGCGTTCTGCACGGTCATCAGGGAGACGCCGAGCTTCTTGGCGTAGGTCCGACCGCCAGGGAGGCGATCGCCGGGCCCGAACGTTCCGGCGGCGATCTCGTCTCTGAGCCTGGCGGCGATTTCGCGGGCGTTGGGCTTCCTCTTCGGCTGTGAGTCCACCCCGAAAGAGTACTTGACCTAGGTCGCTTCAAATCAGGTCGCCCGAGCTCTTGACGGCTCGCAAGTGACCTAGGTAGCTTTCACATCAACGGCAAGCGACCTAGGTCGGTTTGCCGACTGGCCCTTTGACCTGCATGCATAGCGCCCGGAGGAAAGCCCCCCTCGGAGGGGTCGGTACAAAGGCAGCGTTCGTTTGATTGAAAACTAAACAAATGTTCCCGGAGCTACGACGCGCCGGCGCCTTCGAGCAAGAGATCTGCGGAGGGGTGCCACACAGGTTGCGTCCTCTGGTCAACCGGATCAGGCAACAGTGACAAGCCGTAGGCCCTGCCTGTGCGACTCGCACGCACCTTTTCCCCCGCCGCCCCCCACGGGGCGGACACGTGATCCATCCCGCACAGGTGAGACAAGGGCAAAGATCGCGGGCCCCGTCTGCCCAATTCGAAAAGACGAACCGCGCGGCCACGGCCGCGCGCTCAACAACTTGCCGCCGCGCCCGGCTCTCGGGCTGGCTGCGGTCGGTTGCCTCCTCCGTCCGTCCGGCCTTCGCGGTCGTACGGACGGGGTTGCAGGGAGCCGGAACTTGTTGACTCCACAACGGCGCGCGGCCCCGGTGTTCGAGCACCGAGGCCGCTGTTCGGGCCGTTCCACCCACTAAGGAGACACGACCCATGAAGTTCATCGTTGCTGGTCATGAAGCCGTTACCCCGACAGAGTTCGCTGAGCTGGCGTTCGGTATCGACCTGGAGCTGTTCACCGGCCTGGCCATCGAGTCCGAGAGTGATCGGGCGGCGCGGCTGGACGTGGCGCGCGAAGTGCTCGCGGAGCTGCGGGAGTCGGACCCGGAGGCCGCGGCATTCGCGGAGTCGCTGTTGCGCACGAGCCCGCTGAAGGACGCGCGGGCCGCTGCTCGCCAGGCGCGCCGGACGTCGGTGCGCCCGTCGGTGCTGCGTCACGCGGTGCGTACGGCGGTGGCAGCGTGAGCGAGAACCTGACGCTGGACGACCTGGCTGTGCCGCTGCGGGCGCTGCGTCTGCTGGCCGTGGACTTGGGGCACCTGCCGGCGCCGACCGTGAGCATCTCGACCATCTACCCGGACCGGTTGGAGCTGTCGCTCCACTCCGGTCTGCCCGGGTTCGAGGCGTGGCGCGAGGCGTTGGGCGCCGCTGCCGAGGATGTGAACTACCGGGTGCAGAACGGCGGCCGTACGTGCGTCCTGCGCACCACCGCCGCCTACGCGGGTGCCGAGTTGGAGCTGATCGGCTACGGCGACGTCGACGCCCCGGTGCCGGCGGAAGCGGGTGCGGCATGAGTGCCGCGGCCCGCGTCGACGCCGGGTCGACGCCCGTCGAAGTGCCGTCGACGCCCGTCAGTGTGGACCGTGCCATTACCGCGCTCGCGGCGGTGCTCACGGTGCTGCTGACTGCGGTGGCGTTCTGGCTCTCCTACGAGCACTTGCAGGAGGTCGCCGCCCAGCACGGGATGGCGGATGCGGTGGCGCGCTCGTGGGCGTGGCCGGCGACGGTGGATCTGTTCATCGTGATCGGTGAACTGTTGATCCTGCGTGCCTCGCTCGCCCACCGGGTCGACTGGTGGGCAATCGGCCTGGTCACCGCAGGAGATGGCGCCTCCATCGCGCTGAACGTGGCCGGTGTCGGCAAGGATGCCAACGCCCTCAATTACGTGGTCGCCGCGGTACCGCCGATCGCCGCGCTGCTGGCCTTCGGGGCACTGATGCGGCAGGTGCACGCCTACCTCGCCCAACGCTCTTTGACGGGCGTCAATCCACCGCCGCCGGGCGTCGAAGCACCCTCGACGCCCGTCATGGTGAGCGTCGACCGCCCGCCGACCACCCGGCCGATGGAGCCCGTCACCGGGGCGCACGCGGTGCCGGAACTTCCGGCGGGACGGCAGGGCGTCGACACACCGTCGACGCCCGTCATCCCGGAGCCGGTGCCCGTCGACGCGCGGTCGACGGCCGTCGATCTGTGCGCGCCGGTGGTCTACCCGAACCGGGTGGATCAGTTGGTCCGGGCCCTGTACGGAACGGACTTCACGCAGCCGAGCACCGCCCGGATGACGCAGGCGATGGCAGAGATCGGGCTCGGGGCGTCGGAGTCGACCGCCCGCACCGCGCGCGGACGGGTCAAGGCCCGTGAGCCGCACCTGGCCGACCTGCCCGCCGCGATCGCCGGCTGAGTGGGAGAGCCGAGCGATGTCGTACTCGTACGCCAAGTGCTTCGACCCGAACGGCGCCCGTCACGGCATTCCCACCTTCCCGTGGCGGTGCGCCCCGGACGGCTACGCCACCTTCCGCCAGTTACGGGCCCGCGGCTTACGCCCGGGTGGTCAGCCGGTGGCGGCCCAAGTGCTGCGTCCGCGCTACCGGCGCGGCCCGCTGGTCGCCTACCTCTACCGCCTCGACTGCGCCAAGCCCGTCCGCCCGATGACCCCGGCGAAACGGGCCGCGCTGGCCAAGGCGAACACCGCACGCCGCACCTGCCCCAAGTGCCGGACGGATGCCGGATACGTCATCCCGTCCTCGCTGGGCATGTGCGTGCCCTGCGCCTACCCCGAGGAACAGTGCGCCGCCTGAACACCCCAATTCTGCAAGGGAGTTCGAGTGAAAGACACACGTCAGCGCGCCCTCACCACGGGCGCCGTCGCCGTCAGTGCGGCGCTGGCCATCGTGATCGGTGTGCGGCTGTCCGGCTACGGCGTGCCCGTCTCGCTGCTGCTGGCTTGCTGCCTGTCCTGCGTGGCCACCTTCTCCAGCCTGCTGTTCCGCGTGATCGGTGCCTGGTCGACGACCACGCACCGCTGCGCGCGGCCCGGCTGCGACTTCAGCGTCAGCCTCACCCACACGGACAGCGCGGAAAACAGGCGTTGGCAGGAGATCGCCGCCCACCACCCGCACCGCACTCACTGAGCTGCGGCTACATACCCCGATTCGGCAGGCCCGGCCACCGCCTCCTACAGCAACCGGCCGGGCCCTACTCCCCTTAAGGAGTGCTCACAGCATGACGGAACTCAGCACTGAACCGGTAGCCATACCGGCTGCCCCGACCACACCACCCCTGCCCCCTGACACCCCGCCCGTCACGGCCAAGGACGTGAAGGAGGTAGAGCACACGCCCGGTGGGTGGCCCGTCGTGCCGCTCGCCCTGTCCGGGGCGAACAGCACCGTGGGCGCAGTCGCCGCCGCGTCCCTGGTCGGCGGGCCGATCGCCGCGGCCGTGGCCGCTACCGGCATGGTCGTGCTCGGCATGGCCGCCGCCACCCGCTCCCGCAAGGCGAGCCCGCGCCGCGAGGCACGCCGGGCGGCGGCCCGTGCTGCCGGCCGTTCCGCTGCCCGTACCGCAGGGCTGCGGAGCGGCGGTTCCGGCACACGCGGCAGCTCCGGAAGCCGTTCCGCCGGCTCTCGCACCGGTCGTGCCGGTGGCCGGTCGGGCAAGGCGCCCGGCCAACACCGCCGTAGCACCGGCCCGGCCACTGGTCACGGCAGCGCCGCGACCAGCAAAAAGGCGCAGGGCAAGGGCGGCCCCGGCCCGTCCAAGCACGCGGCGAGCGCCGGTAAGGCTGCGGGCAGGGTCGGGCAGGTCAAAGCCCTGCGTGCCGCACAGCAGGCCGCGGCAGGCTCGCGCGGCGGGCAGCGGGCGCAGACGACCAACGCGCGTCGTGCGGTCGCGGACGCCCGGCGCAATGCCAAAGCCGCCGCTGGCAACGCCCGGTTGGGCAAGCGTCCTGGTCTGGCGGGCCGCCTCATGGGCGGCACGGCCCGTAAGGCGCGTGCCGCGCGGGACGCTGCGGTCGCCAAGCAGCGCGCCCGGCGCGACGCCAAAACCGGCGGCACCATCGCCGCGCAGCGCGGGCAGGTCCGTAAGGCCCCTGCCCGCAAGGCAGCACGTCAGGCCTTGCGCCGTTCGGCGGCCCGCTTCCACGGTCGTCGTCTGCTGGCCGCACTGCTGGCGCTGCCGGTTGGCCTGCTCGGCTTTCTGACCAGCCCGATCGGCCGCAAGTTTCGCCTGCCCTGGCTCATCCATCCTGGCCGGCGCCTGTTCCGGCGGATGGTGCAGAGCGCGGGTGAGCTGCGTGCGGGCCGGGATGAGACAACGCGCAAGTCCCTGCGTGAGCAGGAGGCAGCCGCGGATGCGGAGGCGAAGCAGGACGGTACGCAGGGCGTCGCGGACAGCGTCGAGCGCCCTGCGGTGAAGGTTCCTACCAGCACGGTCCCCGAGGTGAGTGAGGGAGAGCACGTGTCCGGATTCCGGTTCGAAGAGGCTGCATCCGAGATGGAGCAGGCCGCCAACCAGTACGAGCCCGAGAACGCCATGGAGATCCTCGCCATGGTCGAAGGGCTGCCCGCCGCGCTGACCTGCGTGGCGAACGTGATGAAGATCCTCGCGGAGCGCTCCGACTCCGAGTTTCCGCTGGAGAAGGAAGTTGCGGACGGCTTCAACGACATCTTCGGCGCCGTGATGAGCGCGGTCGCGGTCGCTGAGGACATGGGCCCGCTGTTCCGGCAGGCGCACGAGCAGGACATCGCCCGCCATGAAGACCCCCGCAACGGCCCCGAGGCAGAGAAGGGCTGGAACGTCTGAAATGAGCGCCACCGCCACCGCCAAGAAGAACAACAGCAGTGGCCCGGTGCTGGATTGGGCTGCCGGTCACGGACCTGTGACCGGCGCCCTGTCCGCGACCACCGGAGCCTTCGCCGTCGCCACCGCCGGCGCCGCCACCGCCATGCCCCCCGGCTGGGCACTCGCGGTCGGTGCCGCCGGCACCCTGGGACACACCGTCGTTGGCCTGCGGGTACGCAACGCCGGCCGCACCCTCGCCACCCGTGCCGCGTCCTGGCTCGTGGGAGCCGGATGGACTACGTGGGCCATGACCAGCGGCCCCCTCACGTGGGCCGCGCTCGGCTCGCTCGCCACCATCGGTGTCGGTATCGGCGCTGCCGCGCGATCGGCTGCGCTGTATGAGGAGGCGCGGGAAGAGGAGTCCCTCGCGGTCGAACAGCGCCAGGTCGCCGCGGAGTTGTCCGCGGAGCGCCGCGCGATCGCCGCGGAATGGGTCGACCGCATCCAGCGTGTGTGCTCCATCACCGTGCGGGTGCTGGGTGTGGAGATGTGGGAGACCGGTGCCGGTTTCTCCATCGACGCCCAACTCCCGTCCGGCGGCGCCACCTGGAACAGGATTGCGTCCGAGTCGCCGCGGCTGTCCGCGGATGCGCGGTTGCCGCACGGCTGCACCGCCACCGCATCCCCCGGCGTCGACCAGGGTCGGGTCATCATCGACGTGACCACGGTCAACGTCCTGGAAGAAGAGCGCACCTACCCGAGCGACTACGGCACCCTGTCCGTGCACACCGGGATCCCGTGGGGCTACCGCACCAATGCCTCGCAGATCCTGGCCTACCTGCGTGAGCAGTGCGCCCTGATCGTCGGTCCGACCGGTTCGGGCAAGACGAACATGGTCCACGCGATCCTCGCCGGCTTCGCCCGTGCCGAAGACGTCCTCACGTGGGTGATCGACCTGAACGCCGGGTCGGCCGGCCTGCCCTGGGTGCTGCCCGCGCTCAACGGTGAACTCGCACGGGAGGACGGCAAGCCCGTCCGCCCCGGCGTCGACTGGCTCGCCGGCACCTTCGACGAAGCCATGACCATGCTGGATGTGGCTGTGCGCGTCGCGAAGCAGCGCAAGATGGGCTACCAGGACCTGCTGTCCAAGGCCAACACGGACCTCCTGCCGATCAGCGCCAGGATTCCTCAGATCATGCTCGTGATCGACGAGGGCGCGGAGATCCTGGCCAGCCCGGACCGGCAGATCCGCAAGCTCGGGGAAAAGATCCTCGAAGTGATCCGAATCGCCCGCGCCATGGGCGTACGCACCGTCCTCACCGCGCTCGGGGCGACCGGCAGCGTGCTGAGCAACCTGATGATCCGCCGGGAGGCCAAGGTTCGCGTCGCCCTCACCGGGGGTGAGACGGAGGGCATGGACCTGAGCAAGATGTTCCCCGGCACCCGCGGACTCCGGGTGGACCAGGCCCCGCACAAGGGAGCCGGGTTCATGGGCACCCCCGAATCCCCGGCCGCGCTGTTCAAGGCGTGGCGAATCCTCCCGAACCAGATCCGGGAGATCACCGCCGCGACCTCCGACCGGCACCCGATGCTCGACGACGTGTCCGCCAAGGCCGCCGGCCCCGCCTACGCCCGGCGCTGGGATGCCGAACGCACCGCATGGATGCGCGATCAGGTCGTGGCAGACGACGCCGGCGACGTGGCGTCGGGCGTTCCGGGAGCGCTGCGCCTGTCTGCGCTGAACAGCTCGCAACCGGAGTCGGCTGAGGAGGAATTGGCGCGCCGGTTCCGTGAGGAGATCGACGCGGAGTTCGGCACCGCATCCGACCCGCACACCGCCGATGGGGGCGACGGGGCGGACCGGCCGGCTGGACTGAATCTGTCGGCGCTGCGGGGCGAGCAGGACAGCCCCGCGCAACAGGCCGCGCTCGCCGCGCTGCTCGCCGCCGGACGGGAAGGCACCGGAGCATCCGCGATCGCCCGCGCGCTCGCGGACCAGTACGGCACGACACGTCAGACGGTCGTCGGCTGGCTGAAAACGTGGATGCGGGACGGCACCGCCGTACGCGTCGGTGAGGGCACCAAAGCGCGCTACATCCACCGCTCCCACGCGTCCGACGACTGATCGCCTGTCGCTTGTCGTCCCCGCTTCACCACATGCCGCTTTCCGGTGCCTGGAGCCCCGGAAACGGCTTGTGGCCTGGGAGGCGACAAGCGACAAGACAAGACAAGCGACAAGCCAGACGACAAGCCGCACGACAAGAGAGACGACAAGCAACGCGACAAGCACACACCCCACCGCACGGGCCCGCGCCACCAGTTGCCGCGGGCCCGCGGCATACCCCGAGGGAGCCACAAATGAGCCAGCACACCCCGCCCGGCCAGATGGCCCCGCACATACCGGCCGACCTCTACCAGCGCGCACAGGCGACCGGACAGCCGGTCGTCTACGTCGTCAACCCGACCCCGCCCGGCATCCCGTGGCAGCGCATCGTCGTCCCGTTCGCCATCGCCGGCGCGGTCGCCGCCGGCGGCTGGGGACTGGTCGCCGCCATCTGCTTCCTGCTCGACGCCGCGGCCCACACCTTCACCGTCATCGCCGCCGCGGCCGGACCCATCGGAGCCGGCGGCATCACCCTCAAGCTCGCCCGCTCCAAGAGCACCTAGCTACGCCAAGGGCGGCCCCTCCGTCTCGCCAAAGAAGCGGGGCCGCCCTTGCCAGCCAGCATCCACCTACGGAACTGGAGACATCCAGAATGACCCAACCGACCGACATCCGGCGAGTACGCGGCTTACGGCCGCGTCTGCTGAACGCTGCGCTGGAGGCCGCTGAGCGCGACTGGCCCGTCATCCCCCTGCACCCGTGGGCCAAGCGGCCGGCCGGACACCCCGAGCGTGCATGCCCGGGAACCGGACGTTGTGCGACCGGGCACCGCAAGCCTGAGCAGCGCGCCACGACCAACCCCGAGTTGATCCACGCCACATGGGGCGCCCGCCCCTACAACGTGGGTATCGCGACCGGCCCTGCCGGACTGCTCGTCATCGACCTGGACGTGTGCAAGCCCGAAGAGCCGAAAGGAGCGCCTGACGGCGCGATTTCCCTTGCGGCGCTCTGCGAGCGCACCGGACAGGCCGTCCCCCGCACCTACCGGGTGCGGACCGCGCGCGGTGGGGAGCATCTGTACTTCACCGCTCCGTCCGGGATGCGGCTGAAGTGCAGCGCGGACCGGCTCGGCAAGCACATCGACACCCGCGCGTGGGGCGGGTACGTCGTCGCCCCCGGCAGCGTCACGCCCGACGGTACGTACGAGATCCTCGACGATGTTCCGGTGGCCCCGCTGCCCGCGTGGCTGGCCTCTCTGCTCACCGAACAGCCCAAGTCCGCACACGTGGAACTGGCGCCCGTTCGGGACGGCACACGGGCCGCGAACACCGCGCTGGACCGCGAATGCGCCGTCATCCGGGCAGCGACCGAGGGCGGGCCGACCGGCCGTAACAACACGCTGCACCAAAGCGCCTGCAAGGTGGCGCGGTTCGTCGCGTGGGGCCACCTCCCGAGGGACGCGGCAGAGCAGGCAATCCAGGCGGCGGGGGAGGCTACCGGACTCCCGCCGGCCGAGTGCCGCACCACCATCCGTAGCGCCATGGACTGGGTCATCACCCACGCCACGCCACGGCAGGCAGCCTCATGACCGACCCCAACTCCCCCCACCTGGATTGCCCTACCCGTCCCGCGGACCGGCCGCACGTCGCTCCACAGCCTGCGGACACCACGGCCGTAGGCGACTCGAAGGGCGTCGCCGTAGGCGTCCCCACTGCTGCTCTCCCTGACCCGCGCCGGGGCGACGGCCGGTACCCCGTGGCGTGGCTGTTCATCGTCGCGCGACGGGGCGCCGTGCCCACCGCCACCTCGAAATGCCTGTGCGGCTGGGACCGCAGCGCCGTCGGCCACACCCGAGTGCTCTCCCTGATCGCCAGCCACGAAGCCCACCGCGACACCTGTCCGCTCCGCACCCCCCAGGAAGGAAGGGCCGCAGCATGACCGCAGAGACCCCCGCCCCGGTCACCATCGACGGGGCTGCCCTGCTCGACGAGGTGGAAGCCTTCCACCGCCGCTTCAACGTCTTCCCCACCGAACACGCCTACGTTGCCGTGGCCCTGTGGGACGCGCACGCGCACCTGATGGACGCGCTCGACGGCACCGCCCGCATCGCCTTCCTCAGCCCCGAACCGGGATCGGGAAAGTCAAGGGCACTGGAGATCATCGAGACCCTCACCCCGCGCGCGGCGACCACCGTCAACGCCTCCGCAAACGCCCTGTTCCGGCTCGTCTCCGCAGATGAGGGCACCCCCACCCTCCTCTTCGACGAGATCGACACCGTATTCGGACCCAAGGCAGGCGGCAACGAGGAAGTCCGCGGATTCCTCAACTCCGGATACCGGCGCGGCGCCAAGTCCCTGCGCTGTATCGGGGACGGATCCGACCAGAAGGCAGCCTTCCTCCCGTCGTTCTGCGCAGTCGCCATGGCCGGTCTCGGCTCGCTGCCGGACACGATCCTGACCAGGTCGGTCATCATCCGCATGCGGAAAAAGGCACGCAACGAGAAGTGCGAGCCCTACCGGCGCCGCGTTCACGAGAAGCAGGGTCACGTACTGCGGGACCGGCTCGCGGACTGGACCGCCGGCCTGCACGACCAGGTCGCCGAGGCGTGGCCGGAGATGCCCGAGGGCGTCACCGACCGGCCGGCCGACGTGTGGGAGCCGCTCCTCGCCGTTGCGGACGCGGCCGGTGGCCACTGGCCCGCACGGGCCCGCGCCGCATGCGTCGAACTCATCCAGGCCGCGAGCAGCGGCGACGAAGCCTCCCTCGGAGTGCGGCTGTTGACCGACCTGCGCGACCGCGTGTTCTGCGGCGTCGACAAACTGCCCACCGCCGCCATCCTCGAAGTCCTCCTCGCCCTCGACGACGCCCCCTGGGCCGACATGAGCGAGGACGGACAGGCCATCAAACCGCTCACCGCCCGTCGGCTCTCCAAGCTCCTGAGCCAGTACATGCGCCCCGACAACAGCCCCATCAAGCCCAAGGGCATCCGGGTCGGCAGCACCACCCCCAAGGGCTACTACGCGGAAGACCTCAGCGACACCTGGGCCCGCTACTGCCCCCCTCCCCCCGGAGAATCCGCAACAGCCGCAACAGCCGCAACACCCCAGGTCAACGAGGGTGAATCTGTGGCGGATACCCCTTCCGAGACCCGCCACATGTCCGCGGAAACCGACACACGCCAACTCCGCATCGTCGGCTGACCAGCCACACCCACCGATGCCGCCACGCACCCAACGTGGCGGCATCTATCCGCAACACAAACGGCATCCGCCACAGATTCAAGCCGCTGACCAGCAATGTTGCGGCGTGGCGGATGTTGCGGATCCCCCAGAAGGCCAAGCCGAGGAGTCGCAACGATGGCCCGCCCCAAGAAGCTCAAACTCGCCGAAGTCCTCGAAGAGATCGACATGAGCCGCGCGGCCTTCTACCGCATGCGCGCCCGCGGCCAGGCCCCGCGAATCCACAAGCTTCCCAACGGCGAACTGCGCGTGAGTCGCGCCGATCTCGACGCGTGGTGGGAGCGCTGCGAGGAGCACGCCGCGTAATTCCGATCGCTTCACCGGGGCCCGCGCTCAGCGCGGGCCCCTCCTTCTGTCTGGAGAGAGATGCTCACGTACGACGTCGACATTTGGTCCATCCGCAAGCGCGCTGGCCGCCCGAAGCCCTGGGAACTGCGTTGGCGAGTCGGTGAGCGTCCCCACTCCCGGAGTTTCAAGCTCAAGCCGCAAGCTGAGGGGCGCCGATCGGAGTTGATGGCCGCGCTGCGCGACCACCTGCAATTTGACGAGGAAACGGGCCTGCCTGCGGGTGAATTGAGGGATCGCACTTCTCCGTCCTGGTACGAACACGTCACCGGCTACGTACTGATGAAGTGGCCGCGAGCCGCGGCTAAGCACCGGGCCAGCATTGCGGAGTCGCTCGCCGTCGTGACCCCTGTACTCGTCACCAGCAAGCGCGGAGCGCCCCGTGCCGCGGTACTGCGCACCGCCTTGTATCAGTGGGCATTCCGGGCTGTTCGTGGTCTCGACGGCACTTGGGTGTCGCGTCACGTGGTCGAGGAGCCGCCCGCCGACATCCGAGCAGCCCTGGAGTGGATTGCTGCCAACTCCATCAAGGTCAAGGACTTGGAGGATCCTGCGCTTCTACGTCCTGCCCTGGAGGCACTGTCGCTCCGGCTGGATGGTGGCAAGGCCGCCGAGAACACCGCCCGGCGCAAGCGCATGGTGCTGAGCAACGTGCTGCGCTACACAGTTGAGGAGAAGGGACTCCTCGCAGCGAACCCGCTGCCCCGGGTGGACTGGACGCCACACGAGAGCGACGACGAGATCGATTTCCGGTACGTGCCGGGCCCAGACGTTGCGCGTGCCTTGCTCGGGGCCGTTCGCGACTCCGGACCCCGTGGTAAGCACCTGCATGCGTTCTTCGGGTGCCTCTACTACGCAGCCATGCGGCCCAGTGAAATCGCCGCTCTCAAGGATTCCGACTGCACCCTCCCGCCGAACTCCCCCGATTCCGTGAAGGAGTGGGGCGAACTACTTCTCGGAGAGAGCCGCCCGGAGGTTGGCGGCGGCTGGACGGATGAGGGCACGTCATACGAGAAGCGCGGCCTGAAGCGACGCAGGAGCGGTGCAACACGCACCGTTCCTATCCCTCCCGTTCTCGTGCATCTACTCCGAGAGCACATCGCCCGATACGGCACGGCCGACGACGGTCGCCTGTTCCGGGCCGCACGTGGGGGACGAGTGGCGTCTACCGAATACTGCGATATGTGGGAACGAGCCCGGAAAACCGTACTCACCCCCAGCGAGGTGAAGTCCGAGCTTGCCGCGGTGCCGTACTCCCTGCGGCACGCGGGAGTCTCGCTCTGGATCAAGTCGGGGGTGGACCCCGCGGAGGTCGCCGCACGCGCCGGCCACAGCATCGCTGTGCTGTACCGCTTCTACGCGAAGATCCTTAAGGGAGGCCAGCAACACTCCAACAGCCTGATCGCTCGCGCTCTGGACGAGGGGGAGCGGCCCTGATCCTGGCCCACACATGGCCCACACACACTGGTCAAAGCTGGGATACGGGCGAGAAAGGGTGAGACAAGGTCACGCGGAAGGGGTGCCGCTCCGGAGAGTGGCACCCCTTCTGACCTGCATAGCTTCTGACCTGCGCGGTGGGTGTGGGATTTGAACCCACGGTGACATCGCTGCCACGACGGTTTTCAAGACCGTTCCCTTAGGCCGCTCGGGCAACCCACCTTCGCCCCGGCCCACCTGGGGCGGAGCGGTTACAGAGTACCGGCCTCGGGAGGTGTCGTGGGCTGGTGGTCCACGCGGGGCCCGGCGGGTCCGGCGGCGGCGGACAGCAGGGCCTTCAGGTCGGCGTTCTCCGCTTCCAGGGCCGCGATCCGTTTTCTGGCGAAGTAGAGCTCCATCACCGCGTCGTGGAACTCCGACACCAGCTCTTCAGGGGTCAGTTGCATCGTCGTCTCCGATCCCGCGTGCTCAGGCCGGCGCGATACGGGTGACCGTGCCGGCGGAGCCCCGCCAGAACAGCTGGCCGTTCACGGCGTACAGGGCGCCACCGCCTGCCGAATCGACGGTCGTCGGCACGGCCGCGGCGTTTGCGATCCGGACCACGCCCTCGACCAGGAGGCCGGCCGGGGCGGTTGACGACTGGACGATGTGGACCTGGGCGCGCGGTGTGGCCGCCCGGTCGATGCCGACCCCGATCCGCCCTGTTCCCTTCACCACGAAGTCATCCAGGCCCGTGTTGTTGCGCAAGGCGATCAGGTTGCCGGTGGTGGCGCCGTTGGTGGCCGTCAGGTAGATGCCCTGGGCGGCTGTCCCGGCCGTCCCGTCCGCCCCGGCGGTCTGCAGGTCGATCGACAGGGCGGCGGCGTTCTTGTCCGATCCGTCGGCGTACCCCACGTGGGCGATCTTCAGCGTTCCGCGCGCGGTCTCCTTGCCGGACAGGTACATGGCCGAGGTGCCCGGGTTGTCCGAGACCACGTTCAGTGCCGCACCGGTTCCGGCAGTGCCTGCCTGATAGACGGTCACCGTGTGATCCGTCTCCGAAGTCGTCTTGAAGAACGCGGAGTTGGCCGTGGCGTTCGTACTGAACTTCTGCCCGGTCACCGCCCCCGCGACCGCCAACGGCCCTTCGACGACCACCGGCCCGTCGAACGTCGTCGTCTCACCCTCCGCCGCCGCGGCATCCGACCCCGCAGCACCTACGGCGACGGTCACCGCGCCCGCCGTGAAGCTCCCCAGAAACAGTCTGCGTGCCAGGGGCATGCAGCCACCCGCCTTCCACGTCCAGCGCAGCCGGACTGTCCGGCGCATCCCGGGTACGACTTCAGCGACCGACCTTTGGTTGTACGACTGGTTGCACGAGGGAGTTGCACACCTGACTGCACGAGCGGCACCGCGCCCGGGGAGAACCCACGCGGAAGGGGTGCCCGCAACCAGCGGGCACCCCTTCCGATGCCGATCAGTTCATGCCGTGCCGGCCGCCTACTGTCAGCTGTCACCCTCGCGTTCGCCCAGGGTGACGTCGGTCGTCTGGGTCTTGCCGTCGCGCGTGTAGGTGAGCTTGACGGTGTCGCCGGGCTGGTGGGTCCAGATCTCGCCGATGAGGGTGGGACCGCTGTCGATCACCTGGTCGTCGAGCTTGGTGATGACGTCGCCGGACTTGAGGCCCGCCTTGTCCGCGGGGCCGCCGGACGTGATCGAGGCGGAGCCGCTCGCACCCTGGTCGGTGATCTTCGCGCCGCCGGTGCCCTCTTCGAGGGAGACCGACGCGCCGATCACCGGGTACACCGGCTTGCCCGTCTTGATCAGCTGCTGGGCCACGCTCTTCGCCTGGTTGATCGGGATCGCGAAGCCCAGGCCGATGGAGCCGGACTGGCTGGTGCCGCCGAGGCTGCCGCTGGACTGGATCGCCGAGTTGATGCCGATGACCGAGCCCTGTGCGTCCAGCAGCGGACCGCCGGAGTTTCCGGGGTTGATGGAGGCGTCCGTCTGCAGGGCGCTCATGTACGAGGCAGCGCTGGACGTGCCGTCGCTGGAGGCCACCGGGCGGTTCTTGGCGCTGATGATGCCCGTGGTCACCGTGTTGGAGAGACCGAAGGGCGCGCCGATCGCGATCGTCGAGTCGCCGACGGCCACCTTGTCGGAGTCGCCGAGGGCGAGCGGCTTCAGGTCCGACGGCGCGTCCTTCAGCTTGATGACCGCGACGTCGTAACCCTGCGCGTGGCCGACCACTTCGGCGTCGTACTTCTTGCCGTTGGAGAACGTCGCGGTGAGCTTGCCGTTGTCGACCGCGTCCGCCACCACGTGGTTGTTGGTGAGGATGTGGCCTTCCTTGTCGAAGACGAATCCGGTGCCGGTGCCGCCCTCGCCGCTGCTGCTCTCGGCCTCGATGGTGACCGTGCTCGGCAGCGCGTTGGCGGCCACGCCCGCGACGCTGTCCGCGGCGCGCTTCACATCACCGCTGCTCTGCGGGGCGGAAACCGTCGTCGAACCCGTGGAGTCGTCGTTGTCCTTGGCCAGCGTGTAGCCGATGCCGCCGCCCACGCCGCCCGCGACCAGCGCGGCGACGAGGATCGCGGCGACCAGACCACCGCGTCCGCCACCGGACTTGGGGGCGGGCTGCTGGTAGGAGGAGCCCCAGCCGGATCCCGAACCGCCGTCGTCCGCGTACGCGGGGGTGGCGGGCGGCGGAGGCGGCCAGCCCGCCTCGGCCGCGGAGACCGGCGCCCCGGAAGGCCCGGTGGCCCCATGGGCCCCGGAGTCGTGACCCTGCGCGTCAGGACCCCCGGCGCCCACGGAGGCGTACGCCGGTGCCTGGTCCGGAGAGCCGTATGCCGACGCCTGGTCAGGTGCGCCGTATGTCGGCGCCTGGTCCTGAGAGCCGTACGTCGGCGCCTGGCCCGGTGTGCCGTACGCCGGTGCATGCTCCGGTGTGCCGGGGGCGCTCGGAGGCACCGCCGGGAGTTGCGCGGTCGGCGCGCTCTCCCCCGGCGCGGCCGTCTGCGCGGAAGCAGCGGGAGTGTCCACCGGCACAGGAGGTGCGGACGGGGCCGGGGGTACTGCAGTGCCCTCGTTCTCGGTGCTCACAGCTCTTCTCCTCGATCCACGGCTGTTGTTATCGGTCGCACTCGGTCACGCTCGCTCACACTTGTCGGCGGTCCGGCACGATTCAGCTGTGCATGTGCTCTTGTCTGCCGTCAGCTTTTCCCACCGGGCGTCAGAGCACCATAAGCGGTGCCTGTGCGTCCGAGGCCATCCTTTATAAAGGGCTTGTCAGGCGAAATTAACCCATTCTCGACATATGCACCCTCACGCCTGCCCTTCGACGGTGGCACCATTACGCGGTGACCCATGCACGACAGCACCCGATTCAGGTCGTCGCCCACCGCGGAGCCTCCGAAGAGGCACCCGAGCACACCCTGGCCGCGTACAAGAAGGCGATCGAGGACGGTGCGGATGCCCTCGAGTGCGATGTACGGCTGACCGCGGACGGCCATCTCGTCTGTGTCCATGACCGCCGCGTCAACCGTACGTCGAACGGTCGCGGAGCGGTGTCGGCCCTGGAGCTCGCCGATCTCGCGGCGCTGGACTTCGGCGCCTGGAAGAACCGCGACGAGTCCCCCGACTGGGAGTACAGCCCCGGGGACCGCGAGGACACCTCGGTCCTCACCCTGGAGCGGCTGCTCGAACTAGTCGCCGACGCCGGCCGACGGGTGGAACTGGCCATCGAGACCAAGCACCCCACGCGCTGGGCGGGCCAGGTCGAGGAGCGGCTGCTGCACCTGCTGAAGCGTTTCGGCCTGGACGCCCCGGAGTCCGCCGCCGCGTCGCCCGTACGCGTCATGAGTTTCTCGGCGCGCTCACTGCACCGCGTCCGGGCCGCTTCGCCGACGCTGCCCACGGTCTATCTGCTGCAGTTCGTCTCGCCCCGGCTACGCGACGGACGACTGCCCGCGGGTGTCCGGATCGCGGGCCCGTCGATGCGGATCGTACGCAGCCACCCCGGGTACATCGACCGCCTGAAACGCGCCGGACACCAGGTCCACGTCTGGACGGTGAACGAGCCCGAGGACGTCGACCTCTGCGTTGAGCTGGGCATCGACGCCATCATCACCAACCGCCCGCGCGCGGTCCTGGGGCAGCTGGGCCGCTGACGCGGCCGCACACTTTCAGCCAGCCATCCCCCAAAACCCCACAAGAAACCATCGAAAACCAGCCACACGACTACCCGTAGTGCACCGGCGCGTTCGCTCCGTATTCGATCGTTACGAGTGCGTCAGCAGACGTGGATTGGCCGGTTTCCGGTCCAGTTCAAAGGGGCATCCACACCGTGGCGTGGGGCAAAGGAGGTCTCGGGGGTGGCGTTGGTGGTGGCACAGGAGGTGCCCGCGTCGTCAAGCATGGCCGTACCTCATGGCCCTGCGGGCGTGGGGCAAGCAAGACACCGGATGCGGGATCAGCTGCGTACCGGTGGCGTAGCGGAGACGGTCATCGACGACGCCGTACTGATCCTTTCCGAACTGCTCAGCAACGCGTGCCGGCACGGCAGGCCGCTGGGCGACGCCCTGGCGGGGGACGGCGACGTCCGTGCCGCGTGGCGTGTCGATCCGTCCGGAAGACTCACCGTCGAGGTGACGGACGGCGGTGGTCCGACCCGTCCGATTCCGGCCACACCATCGGTCACCGCGCACGGCGGCCGCGGGCTGAACATCATCACGGCACTGGCCAAGGACTGGGGCGTCCGGGACGACGCCCGCGGTGAGATCACGGTCTGGGCCGTCGTCCAGGACAACGTGAAGGCGTCGCGCCGACACGATGACCTGGGCCACGACGACTTGGCTACGCGCGTCGCGTCACCGGCCCAGCGACGGCAACCGCTGATACCGCAGCAGCCCTCGATACCGGGCCCGGACTTCGCGGACGCCTTCGACGATCTGGCCTGAGCAGGCCGATCCGGCAGGCCCGATACGACACCGACCTGGACCGAAGCGTCTGTTCCGGGACGACTTGGTGCGTTGTCCACAGGGTCCCGTCGGCCCCCGTACGAACGGCTAGGCTCGCGCCGTACGAGACGAGCCGTAACCGGGAGACACCCACGATGGCCAAGAAGCGACCCCAGACGAAGGCCAAGCAGCCGCAGCTGAAAGATGGTGCCCGAGCCGGAGGCGCTGATGGACAGGTTCAGGTGGTCGGCGCACGCGAACCCTGCCCCTGTGGCAGCGGCCGCCGCTACAAGGCCTGCCACGGCCGGGCCGCCGCACACGCAGCGACCGAGCTGGTGCAGCGCCCCTTCGAAGGACTGGCGGGCGAGGGCGACTGGATCGCGCTGCGCGAGCTGGTGCCCGCCGCGACCGTCGAGCTGAAGCTCAGGGAGAGCCTGCCGGAGGGCGTTCCCTCGGTCACGCTCGCCACCGTCCTGCCGATGGCGTGGCCCGCGCTGCGCCGCGACGACGGCTCGGTCCTGATCGGCCTGCAGAACGACACAGCGTCGGGCGACATCAGCCGCGACCTGGCCGACACCCTCCAGCGCGCGCTCACCGCACAGCCCGGCACTCCGGTCGAGGGCCGCCGCGCCCCGGCCGACGGCCCGCGGCTCCAGGATCTCCTGGACCCTGAGGGCGCGTTCGAGCCAGTTGTGCACCCGGGCTTCGAATTCTGGGTGCCGGACGCGGAGAACGCGTCGCCCGAGGTGACCGCCTCCCTGGAGCGGGCCAACGCCGCCGCCATCCCGACCGTGAAGCTGTCCGGCGTCGACGCCGCCTACTGGTGCGAGACGCCCGACAAGAACCACCTGCGCTGGGTCATGCCGTACCCGGAGGAGCGTCTTCTGGACGCGCTCGCGCGGCTGCACGCGGCCGGGAAGTCGAGCCTCGGCGAGGGCACCCGACTGGTCGGCTCCTTCCGCGCACACGGCCTCACCGTGCCTGTCTGGGACCTGCCGACGGGTGTCACGGCGGACGACGTCGAGAAGCCGGCGGCCGAGTTCGCCGAGCGCCTCACCATCGCCCTGGCCACGGAGGCACCGCTCACCGCGGACGAGCGCCGGGCGCGCGGCGGCCTCACCAACCGACAGGTGACACTCAGCTGACACACAGACAGGGGAACTGACCGACCGGTCAGGCGGTCAGGACTCACTGGACAGGTGACTCCTGTCACAACTCCCCGTACTGGCAGGTAAATTCGTGTCCGAATAGCCAAGACCGAATTTGCGAACCGCCGATCTCTTGTTACCGTTCGAGTAGCCCGGTTGCTGGTGCATCCCCCGTCGCCAGCAACCGGGTCTTTTCATGTGCGGAATCCCGTACGGCGCCAACCGCCCTGCTACGGCGCCGAGTTGCTCCCGAACCTACGGGGCCGAGTCGCTCCCCGAACGCAGCAGCAGCGGCCCGTCCTCGCCGCCCCTCGCGAACTCCGCGACCGCCGCGTACGCCGCCACATCCCCCGTCGTACGCCCCCGCGGGGTCTCACACGCCCCCGGGTCGTCCTCGGCGCCCACCGTGCAGCGCATCAGCACCGTGCGGCCGCCAGGCTCCATGAGGCTCAGTACGGAACTCAGCTCGCCGCCGGTCGCGTTGCGGTAGTAGGTGCGCGCCCAGGTCTCCTCACCCTGCGTCAGAACACAGGTCTGCGCCTCGATGCCGTCGGCCGAGGTGAGTTCGGGGCCGCAGCGGGCGGCGGTGGCGAGACCGAGGCCGAGCAGCCGGGGCGACCGCGCGGGGTCGGGAGCCGACCCCTTGTCGCTGCCACTGCTGCTTCCACTGCCGCCGTCACCGTCGTGTGCGGAACTTTCGGAGTGCCCGGAGGGCTCGGAGGGTGCGGAGGGCTCGGACGCACGTGCATCCGCAGGACCCTCGTCGCCGACAGGTCCTGCGGATGCCACGGCCAACGGAAGAGCGACCGTGACCGCCACTACGCCCGCGAGTGCGAGCAGGCGAAGGTTCATACAGGGGAAGATAACGACCGTGGGCGGGCGCCCGGTTCGCCGCGCGCCCGACACCCCTACAACTCGGGCGCGCTCACACCCGTACGAGTGAGGGCCTCCACCACCGCGTCCACCACGGCCTCCACATCAGGTACCCAGGGCGCGGCCGAGCCGGGCAGTGGCGCACGCTCCCAGCGGATCTGGCCCTGACCGGTCTCCGACGGAGGCAGTGCGATGTAGCCGCCCTCTCCATGGAAGCGGAGGGAGCCGGGGACGAAGTCCTTGGCGTACAGCAGCTCGCCGAGCTGCTCCAGGGAGTACGGCGCGACGAGGATCGCCCATCGCGTGGGGGCCGCGACGACCGGGCCCAGGCGCATGCCCTGGCGGTCGAGCGCGGCGAGCGCACGGGCCGCCGCAGGAGCGGGCAGGCTCACCGCGCAGGGGGCCCTCTCACCGGTGGCCAGCACGATCGGTGCCGTCGGCCGGTTGGTCCACCACCAGCGCACCATGCGCTCGTCGGTGGTGGCCGCGAGGAGGCCGGGGTCGAAGGGATGGGCGCCGGGCACCGTGCATTCCGGGTCAGGGCATCCGCAGCGGGCACGCCCCTGCGGGTCGGCCGCCACACCCGGGAGTACGGGCCACTGCCATTCGGTCGCGAAGGTCAGGGCCGACTTGAGCATCTCAGTCCTCCCGTTGTTTCGCCTGGACAGGAGCCTGCGTCGCCTTCCGAGGATCTCGCGCATGAGCGCTCGTTCCTTTCCGTTGCACGCCTGGCAACACTGTGGACCATTCACATCATGTGTCGATCACTTCACTGTGCGTACCTGCTGGCGCATCACACCCTTGCTGGAGGCAAGGGGAACCCATCTGGGCCGAGCGTCGGGCTGCGTCCGCGTCCGTACTGCTGTGCCTGAATCATGGGCATGGCGTGGGGTGGCGGCGCCTGGCGTTTTGCCGTCCCGTGTATTTCTAGCCGCCTCCGCCACGGGAGGATGGGGCACGGTCGTCGGTGGTTAAGACGCCCGGGTCCGTTGCCAGGTTCCGGGCGATACGCAATCGCCCCTGGCCTTCACCGAGTACGTACCCATCACGACCGCTGTGACGCTCCGTCGAACTAGGCCAGTCGACCTCAATAAGCCGTTACCCGAGTCAGTTTTAAGCCAACTTTACATTTCCGCAAGGGTTACCGCCGGTCTCACGGACACCAGGAATCCCGGCAGGACAATGCTGGACATCCCCTCACGAGTGCGTGTACATGTGGAGACACTGCTTGCGGCGCAGAACGACATGGGGGTTTGCGATGCTATTGAGCAATACGCACCGGTCGGAAAGCCGGATGACATGACTGCCCCTCACCTTCCGAAAGTGGCCGGAATCGATTCCACGGTTCCGTCGCCCGCACACACTGTCGCACCGAGGTCCGCCACCACGGTCACCCCTTCGGCCACCTCTTCCACCGGCCCCGGAGCCGATCTCCAAGATCGTCTCGCCGGATTGGTCTCCGATCTCACCACTCTCCACGAACTCACCGAGCGCCTGGCACGCACCGCGACACTGAGCGACGCACTCGAGGAACTGCTGCGCGCCGGAGCCGCCCTCGTGGGCGCCCGGCGCGGTCTCGTCGTCATGGAACCGGGCGACGGACTCGGC
Source organism: Streptomyces sp. NPDC093544 (assembly GCF_040683495.1). NCBI lineage: Bacteria > Bacillati > Actinomycetota > Actinomycetes > Kitasatosporales > Streptomycetaceae > Streptomyces > Streptomyces sp. NPDC093544. Next base: position 79,374 of record NZ_JBFBEA010000021.1, read on the forward strand.
CCGGACACCACGATCGGACTGGGCCTCGCGCGAGCCGATCTCGGCCACATCGAGACGATCCCGCGCAGCTGTACGGCGTACGGGAAACTCCTCGACACGGCGGCCGGACTGCCGGGTGGCGAGGCGGAGATCACACAGCCCGACCTGTTCTCCGAGGACGGCCTCGACCCCCGCCACCGCGAGGTGGCCGCACAGCTCGGCTACGCGGCGAGCTACGCACTGCCCCTGTCCACGGACGCCGCGGGCCGCCTGGGCGCCGCCGTATGGCTCTACGACGAGCCCGCCGAACCGGTCGAGCGCCAGCGTCACCTCATCGGCCGCTACGCCCGGCACGCGACCGAACACCTGGCACGACTGCTGGAACTGGAGCGCACGCGCGCGTGCCTCACGACGATGTCCGAGGAGCTGCTCCCCTCCCGGCTGCCCCGGGTCTCCGGCGTCCAGCTCGCCGCCCGGCACCGCACCGGTCCGCGCGGCGGCGGCGACTGGTACGACGCGCTGCCGCTGCCCGACGCCGCGCTCGGCCTCGCGGTCGGCTCCGTCACCGGGTCCGGGCCCAGCGCGGTCGCCGCGATGGGCCGCCTGAGGGCGTCCCTGCGGGCGTACGCGGTCATGGAGGGCGAGGACCCCGTCGCCGTCCTGTCCGACCTCGAACTGCTGATGCGGCTGACCGAGCCCGCCCGCTCCGCCACCGCCCTCTTCGCCTTCTGCGAGCCCGCCCAGCGCAAGATCACGCTCGCCGGCGCCGGACACAGCCCGCCCCTGGTGATCGGCCCGCGGCGCACGGAGTTCGTGGAGACCTCCCTGTCGGCGCCCCTGGGCATGCTCGCCTGCTGGGAGGCACCGAGCGTCGAACTGAGCGCCGAGCCCGGCGAGACGGTCCTCCTGTACACGGACGGCCTGCTGCACCGCACCGGCGACCCCATGGACCGCGCCTTCGCCCGGCTGCACGCGGCCGCGGCGAGCGTCCCCAGGACACTGCGCGACGACCCGGGCGCACTCGCCGATCACGTCCTACGGAGTGTGCTGCCGGACGGGCTGGACGAGGCGGACTCCGAGGAGGACGTCGTACTTCTGGCGGCGCGCTTCGAGTGAGCCGTAAGTAACGCGCTTCGAGTGAGCCCTACGTAACAGGTCTTCCGGCTCTGGACCCCCTTCAGTACGACCGTACGATGGTGGGGGTCCAGAGTCGTATCAAGGAGGCAGACCGTGGCGGACGAGCTCAACCCGGAGACCCCGGACGAGACTCCCGAAGAGCCGATCAAGCAGCGCAAGAACGGCCTGTACCCGGGCGTGTCCGACGAGCTGGCCGAGAGCATGAAGGCCGGCTGGGCCGACACGGAACTGCACGGCCTGGAGCCGATCGCGCAGGCCGAGCACACCGCCGCCCGCCGTGCCGCGCTCTCCGCGCGCTTCCCGGGCGAGCGTCTGGTCATCCCCGCGGGCAACCTGAAGACCCGCTCGAACGACACCGACTACCCCTTCCGCGCCTCGGTCGAGTACGCGTACCTGACCGGCAACCTGACCGAGGACGGCGTCCTGGTCCTGGAGCCGACCAGCGACGGCCACAAGGCCACGATCTACCTGCTGCCGCGCTCCGACCGCGAGAACGGCGAGTTCTGGCTCAGCGGCCAGGGCGAGCTGTGGGTCGGCCGCCGCCACTCCCTGACGGAGGCCGGGCAGCTGTACGGCATCCCCGCCTCGGACGTCCGCGAACTCGCCGACACGCTGCGCGAGGCCACCGGTCCGGTCCGGGTCGTACGCGGCTACGACGCCGGCATCGAAGCGGCGCTCACCGACAAGGTGACCGCCGAGCGCGACAATGAGCTGCGGGTCTTCCTGTCGGAGGCCCGGCTGGTCAAGGACGAGTTCGAGGCCGGCGAGCTGCAGAAGGCCGTCGACTCGACCGTGCGCGGCTTCGAGGACGTCGTGAAGGTCCTCGACAAGGCCGAGGCGACCAGCGAGCGCTACATCGAGGGCACCTTCTTCCTGCGCGCGCGGGTCGAGGGCAACGACATCGGGTACGGCTCGATCTGCGCCGCAGGACCACACGCGTGCACCCTGCACTGGGTGCGCAACGACGGTCCCGTGCGATCCGGGGACCTGCTGCTGCTCGACGCGGGCGTCGAGACACACACGCTCTACACCGCCGACGTCACGCGCACACTGCCCGTCAACGGCACGTACACGGAGATCCAGAAGAAGATCTACGACGCCGTGTACGAGGCCCAGGAGGCCGGTATCGCGGCTGTGCAGCCGGGCGCCAAGTACCGCGACTTCCACGACGCCGCGCAGCGCGTGCTGGCCGAGAAGATCGTCGAGTGGGGGCTCGTCGAGGGCCCGGTCGAGCGCGTCCTGGAGCTGGGCCTGCAGCGCCGCTGGACCCTGCACGGCACCGGCCACATGCTCGGCATGGACGTCCACGACTGCGCGGCCGCGCGGACCGAGACGTATGTGCAGGGCACGCTGGAGCCCGGCATGTGCCTGACCGTCGAGCCCGGCCTGTACTTCCAGGCGGACGATCTGACGGTGCCGGAGGAGTACCGCGGTATCGGCGTGCGGATCGAGGACGACATCCTGGTGACCGAGAACGGCAACCGGAACCTGTCGGCCGCCCTGCCGCGGCGCTCCGACGAGGTCGAGGCGTGGATGGCCGCCCTGAAGAGCTGAAACACTGCTCTTCAAGAGCTGATACGAGATTGATGGCCGGGTACCTGTTGCGGTGCCCGGCCATTCGCGTGCCTGTACGTGGGCCTGTTCGTGTGCCTTTTCGTGTACCTAGGGGGCGGCTTTAGTGGACGACTTCTGGTCCGGCGTCGGTGTGGACCTGCATCTGGAGCCCGACGCGACCGCGGGACGCAGAACGGGGCTCGAACGGGCCCTGCGCGACGCCGTGCGCGACGGGCGGCTCACGCCGGGTACCCGGCTGCCCGCGACCCGACGGCTCGCGGTCGAGCTGGGCGTGTCCAGAGGCACGGCGAAGGCGGCGTACGACCAGCTGGTCGCCGAGGGCTACCTGACCTCACGCCAGGGATCGGGCACGGCGGTCGCGTCGCTGCCCTCGGCCGACGCGGCGGCGCCGAACACGCCCACGCGCACGCGTGCCCCCCTTTTCGACCTGCGCCCCGGCAGCCCGGACGTCGGTACGTTCCCGGCGGCGGCCTGGCTGAGGGCGCTGCGGCGGGCGATCGCGACGGCGCCCTCCTTGGCGTACGACTACGGGGATCCGCGCGGTCGCATCGAACTGCGGACGGCGCTGTCGGAGTACCTGGGCCGGGCCCGGGGCGTGCTCGCGCCGCCCGAGCGGATCGTGATCACTTCCGGGTACGTGCAGGGGCTCGCGCTCCTCGCGCGCGTGCTGGACGGCGGGACGTTCGCCATGGAGGACCCCGGGCTGCCGTTCCACCGGGACGTGGTGCGGCGGGGCGGCGGGCGGGTGGTGCCGCTGCCGGTCGACGAACATGGAGCCTGTGCCGGTGAGTTGACCGACGCGGACGCCGTGGTCGTCACACCCGCCCATCAGTACCCGACCGGCGTGACACTGCACCCCGAGCGGCGGCGGGCGCTCACCGACTGGGCACGCGCGCGTGGCGGACTGATCATCGAGGACGACTACGACGGGGAGTTCCGCTACGACCGGCAGCCGGTCGGCGCCCTCCAGGGGATGGCACCGGGGCAGGTCGCCTACCTGGGTACCGCCTCCAAGACGCTAGGGCCCGCGCTGCGGCTCGGCTGGATGGTGCTGCCGCCCCACCTCGTCGACGAGGTGGCCGACGTCAAGCTGCACAGCGACCATCACACCGAGTCCATCGGGCAGCTGGCCCTCGCCGAGATGATCAACAGTCACGCGTACGACCGGCACGTACGCGCGTGCCGTCTGCGGTACCGGCGGCGCAGGGACCAGCTGGTCGACCGCCTGGGGGTGCGGCGGAGCGTACGGGGGATCGCGGCGGGGCTGCACGCGCTGGTGGAAGTGGCCGACGAGACCGAGGCGTTGGCGCGGGCGGCGGAGGAGGGGCTGGCGGTCGGACACCTCGGTGAGCACTGGCACGCGCCGGACGGCGACCACCGCGCGCAGGGTCTGGTCGTCGGGTACGGGACACCGCGGGAGCGGGCCTATCCGGAAGCGCTGGAGGCGCTGGGGCGGGTGCTGGAGACCAGCTGAGGCGGGTGCTGGAGACCAGCTGACGGGCCTCTCCGGGTGCGCTCGAATTGGGCCATGAATCGGTGCTCGGATTGGGCCTGTAATGGGGTCCACTGTGCTTCTAGTGTCGTCCTCATGACGAACTCCCTCGTCCCGCCCGCGGGTCCGCAGCGTGTCCTGGCCCTGGCCCAGTTGGCCAACTCCGTCGGAGACGGCGCCTACTACGTGACATCGGCGCTGTACTTCACCCACGTCGTCGGTCTCGCCCCCGGGCGGGTGGGCCTCGGGCTGACCGTCGCATGGGCGGTCGGCTCGCTGGTGGGCGTGCCGCTGGGACGGCTGGCCGACCGGCGCGGGCCGCGCGGCACGGCGGTGCTGCTGGCGCTGGCGACCGCGGCGGCGGTGGCGTCCTTCCTCGTCGTACGCGGCTTCCTCCCGTTCGTCCTGGCGGCGTGCGCGTACGCGTCCGCGCAGTCGGGGCTCGCGGCGGCCCGGCAGGCGCTGCTGGCGGGGCTGATCCCGGCCGCGGAGCGGACCGGGCTGCTCGCGCATCTTCAGTCGACGCTCAACGCCGGTCTGGCGGTGGGCGCGGGCATCGGCGGACTCGCGCTGAACGCCGGGACGCGGACCGCGTACCTCGGGGTGTTCGCGCTGGACGCGGTGACGTTCCTGCTCTGCGCGACCCTGCTGCTGCGACTGCCGGCCGTGTCACCCGCCGCCGTGCACCGCGGTCACGGCCTCGGCGTTCTGCGCGACCGCCCCTACGTACTGGTCACGTTCCTCAACACCGTGCTGCTGCTGCGGATGCCGCTGCTCAGCCTCGGCATCCCGCTGTGGATCACGGAACGGACCGAGGCGCCCGCCTGGCTGGTCTCCGCGCTGTTCGTGCTCAACACGGGTGCGGTGATGGTCTTCCAGGTACGGATGGCCCGCGGTGTCACGGGCCTCGCGTCCGCCACGCGCGCGATACGCCGCTCCGGGCTCGTCATGCTGGCGTCCTGCGCGGTCTTCGCCCTGTCGTCCGGTGTCTCGGCGTGGGTCGCGGTGAGTGCGCTGGTGGCCGGCGCGGCATTGCAGGTCCTCGCCGAGATGCAGCAGTCCGCGGGTTCCTGGCAGCTGGCCTTCGGCCTCGCTCCGTCCGACCGCATGGGCGAGTACCAGGGCTTCTTCGGCACCGGTGTCACGGTGGCCCGCACCATGGGCCCCCTCGTCCTGACCGCGCTGCTGGTGGGCTGGGGGACGCCGGGATGGCTGCTCCTGGGAGCCGTGATGCTGGCGGCCTCGTACGCGATGGGACCGGCGACGCGGTGGGCGAGCGCCACCGCCACCACCATCGCCGGTCCTTCGAAGGAGCCCGTCAGGCAGCCCGTGCCGGTGAACTGACCACCACCGGCAGCGAGTCCACGAACAGGGCCCCCGCGAGCAGCCCTCCGCTGCCACGGGGGCTCCACGCGCGCGCGTGGAGGTCGTCGTCGAGGGCGGACAGGGCCTCGCGGCCCGCCTCCGTGGACGTACCACCCGCTTCGAGGACTCCGCGCGCGCCCGCCTGGACATGGCGCAGGCCCTGCGGGCCCGCCGTGTGGAGCAACTCGGTGTCCTGGAGGGTGGAGATGACCGTGAGGAGGGCGTCGAGCCGGGCGTTCGACTCGGACGCGCCGGCCGCACGGGCGGCGGCGAGCGCGTCCAACGCACGGCGTACGTGCGGGAATCCCGCCCGCGCCTCGCCGCGCGCCCCGGGGGCGCCGTACTTCGCCGAGACGGACGATCCCCGGGAGGGCCGCCGCGGCGCCCGCCGGTCCTGGTGCGCCGCGATCCGCTTGGCGGCCGCGGTGACGTCGCTCCCGGTGGCCCGGGGTTCCAGGGCCGCCGCGGCGACCAGGAACCCGAGGGCCCACGTGGCGCCGCGGTGTCCGCCGCCCGCGAGGGCCACCGAGTGCTCGGTGGACCGGCCGATCGCACCCAGTTCCGCGCGGAGTTCGGGCGTGGGCCCACCGCTGCGGCGAGCGGCGGCAGCCATGGCCGCGAGGCCGGGCGCCAGCGCCTTGGCCGACCAGCGCAGGGCGCGGTGGTCCTGGCGGGTGACTCGGGCGTCTAGATCACGCGGGTCGGGCAGTCCGGGCTTGGGAGTCAGCTCCAGCTGCCAGGTCAGCGCGTCCACCGCGGCCCGCGCCAGCGTCTCGTCCTCGCCGCTCCTCATGGGCGTACCTTACGAGGACGCCGAGGCGGACGGGGAGGCACTGTCACTCGGGGCATCGCTCGGCGGCGTACCGGTCGGCGCGTCGCCCGGGGTACCGCTCGGGGGCGTACCACCGCCGCCGCTGCCCGCGCCGGTGCTCTCGGCGTCGGGGTCGATGCCCAGGACGATGGACCCCTTGTAGCCCTTGGACGGGTCCTTCTTGTGCACCGCCTTCAGGGTCAGCAGACCACCGGCCGCGCCGTTGTCCTCGTACACCATGTCGTCGGCGAGCTCGGTGTAGCTGCCGGAGTGCTGGGAGTACGGCTCCAGGGCGAAGATCTCCGCGGCGACGTCGTCGTCGAAGAACAGCTGGCCGGTGAAGTTCACCGTGCCGCCCTCATAGGTGCCGTCCTCCTTCTCGCCGCCGGTGTGCACCTTGACGTGGATGTGGCAGGTACGCGGCGTGTACCAGCCGGGGAAGATCGTCTCGAACTTGACGACCCCGTTGGCATTGGCGACCTGGTAACCGCGCAGGTACGTCTTGTCGTTGGCGGTCGAGCCGTCCTCGCTCTCGGCGGGGGCGGACCCGCCGGGGTTGGCGGTGGTGTAGCCGGAGTAGTAGCCCCAGGCGTCGCAGTGCCAGATCTCCACGGCGGCGCCCGCGACCGGGGCGCAGGAGTCGGTGGTGTCCTGAACGGTGATGCGCAGCGTCAGCGGGACGCCGCTCTTGCCCTCGGTGATGTCCTTCCGCACCAGGGCGCCGTCCAGGTAGTACGGCCCCTCCGTGACGCTCGACATCAGCACGCACTGGCCGCTGCCGGTGGAGCTCGCCGAGGCCGAGGCCGACGTCTCGGCGTCCGCGGTGGCCGTCGTCTCGTCGGCGAACGCCGCCCGGTATCCCGCGACCGCGATTCCGCCGGCCGCTGCCGTCCCTCCGGTCACCGCGATCGCGCGCCGCCGGGTGATCGTCTTCTCTTTGTGGCTTCCCGTCATGCTGGGAAAATTAGGGGCGTTACCCGTCAAGGACATGGGGTAGCGCTGTCAGTTGACTATGGGCTCACTGCACCGCCATTGCCCATTGGCTCACTAAACCGCCATCAAAGGCGCGTCCTTCTTCCACTTGAGGATCTTGTCGAAGCTGACCACCGCGCCGCCCCGGCCCGGCTTGTTGCCGATCTGGACGTGGTCCGCGAGTTCCTGGATGAGACACAGCCCCCGGCCGTGCTCGGCGTCGCTGCGGGCCGGAACCGGACGGAGCGGGGTGCGGGTGACACTGCCGGACGGGAAACCCGGGCCGGAGTCGGCGACTTCGATGCGACACGTCTCACCGTCGAGGTAGGCGGTCACCCGATAGGCCTCGGAGGAGCCGCCCCGTGCGGTGTCGCCGCCGTGCTCGACGGCGTTGGCGCAGGCCTCGCTCAGCGCGATGGAGAGGTCGAAGGAGACATCCGGGTCGACGCCCGCGGTCTCCATCGTGCCGAGCAGCAGGCGTCTGGCGAGCGGGACGCTCGCAGCTTCACGCCGCAAATGGAGTGACCACCAGATGCTCATGCTCCAGCCTCCCGGCCGCGGCTCGACATACCGTTACGTATTGCCGCAACCACACGTGCGCAACCGCCCACTTGACGTGATGCCGCCCATACGGCGGATGCGCGGGTGACAGGAATCGGTGTATGTGCAGGCGGCGGGGACCCCTCGGAACACACGGCCGGCACGAATGACACCGACCTTTCCACGTAGGGATCCAAATAGGGATCCAAGTAGAGACGGTCGCCCTGATCACCGTTCTCCGGACCAATCGTCATCTTGTGGACCTGCCGTAGGGAACGGGTAAGCCCAGTGCGATGATGAGCCCGCCATGACTGCCCCCCACAAGCGCACGGCGCGCTCCGGATGCGATCTCCGGATGCTCCGGGCCGCGGTGTTCGCCGCGGTCTGCGTCGTGCTGGCCGCGGCCGGTCATGTGCTCGCCTCCTCCGCCACGGTCCCCCCGTGGACGCTGGCCGCCGGTTTCCTCGCGGTCTTCGCCGTCGCCGCGCCGCTGGCGGGACACGAGCGTTCACTTCCGGGCATCGCGGCGGTCCTCGCGACCGGCCAGACCGTGCTGCACACGCTGTTCGGGCTCGGCCAGCACGGCGGTACGACGATGGGGTCGGCCATGGCGTCGACCACCGGGGCGGGCGCTGGGTCAGGTACCGGGTCAGGAATGACGTCGGGCATGGCGTCGGGCATGGTCATGGCCGACGCCTCGGCCGTCGAGCGCGCCGCGCGCCTGTTGTGCGGCGCGACCGCGGCGGCGATCAGCCCCGCACAGGCCCAACAGGTCCTCGCCGACGCCCGGCTCGACACGGGCATGACGCAGTCCATGTACCACCCCACGGACGCCATGTCGGCCGCCGGTTCCTCGATGTCCGTGCTGCCCTCCCTGCCGATGCTGCTCGGCCACGTCCTCGCGGCCGTCGCCACCGGATGGGTGCTGCGCCGCGGCGACATGGCCCTGCTGCGTCTCATCCGACTGTCGGCGCACGGGGTCACAGAGGGGGCTCTCGTACGTTCCCTGCGCGCCGCGCTCGCATTCGTACGCGCCCTGCGCACGGGACTTCCGGGTACGCCCGGCGCGGCACCGCGCACTCCGCGCCCCGCACGGCCCTCGCCGCCGAAACCCCGTACCACCGCACTTCAGCACACCGTCGTCCGGCGCGGACCGCCGTCCTCCACCGCGCTCGTCCTCACCGCCTGACGCGACGCACCACTCCACCGAGGGGCTGCCGTCGTGCGGCACACGCGCGTGCCCGCGTTCTCGACGCCCCCAGGGGCGCCCCATGGGCTCTTTCCGCACGCGCATCGCGCACCACGCGCGCCCCAGCTCACCGGATCCCATCCGACCTCGTCGGACTCACAGTGGAGTGCTTCCTGTCATGAAGGTTTCCCGTATCGCCGCCGCCGGTGCCGTCGCCGCCTCGGCCGTCCTCGTCCTGTCCGGCCCCGCCTTCGCGCACGTCAGCGTGCAGCCCGAGGGCGAAGCCGCCAAGGGCGGATACGCCACGGTCAACTTCAAGGTCCCCAACGAACGCGACGACGCCTCGACCACCAAGCTCGAGGTGAACTTCCCGACCGACCACCCGCTCGCCTCCGTCATGCCGGAGCCGATCGCCGGCTGGACCGCCAAGGTCACCAAGTCCAAGCTGGACAAGCCGGTCGAACTGCACGGCGAGTCGATCTCCGAGGCCGTCACCAAGGTCACCTGGACCGCCACCGGCAAGGGCATCGAGTCGGGCTTCTTCCAGAAGTTCCCGCTCTCCATCGGCGCGCTCCCCGAGGACGCCGACGAACTCGTCTTCAAGGCGATCCAGACGTACTCCGACAAGGAGGTCGTCCGCTGGATCGAGGAGCAGAAGGAAGGCGCCGAGGAGCCCGCGAACCCGGCTCCGGTGCTCGCGCTCAGCGCGGCGAGCGAGGAGGGCCACCACGGGGCCTCCACCGACACCGCCAGCCCCTCGGTCGAAGCCTCCGGCGCCTCCGCGGAGCACGCGGAGACCACCGAGGTCGCCGCGACTTCCACCGACAGCAGTGACACCACCGCGCGCGTGCTCGGCGTCGTGGGCATCGTCGTCGGCGCGGCGGGCGTGGCGTACGGCGTGCTGGCCGGCCGTCGGCGCACCAGCGCCTGAGGCTCATCGCACTCTCGGGTGCGCGCCGGAGGTCTGCGACATCGCCGTACAGGCCGTCGTACGACCCCGGTGCGCACCGGGCTCCTCACATCTGGGACATTTTTGTATGCGCAAGAAGACGTATGCCGCGGCCGCCCTGTTCGCCGCCGCCGCTCTCACCCTCTCCGCCTGCGGTAGCGGCGACGACAGCAACAAGCCGGTCGCCGACGTGTCCGTCGAGGCCGACTCGGGCAAGGCCGCGACCGTACTCGACCAGCCGTTCGAGAAGCCTGACCTCGTACTCACCGACAGCGAGGGCAAGAAGTACGACCTCCGCGCGGAGACCAAGGGCGACCCGACGCTGATCTACTTCGGTTACACCCACTGCCCCGACGTCTGCCCGCTGACGATGAACAACCTCGCCGTCGCCAAGAAGGCGCTGCCCAAGGCCGAGCAGGACAAGCTCCGCGTCGTGTTCGTCACCACCGACCCCGACCGCGACACCCCCGCCGCACTCCGCGAGTGGCTCAAGGGCATCGACTCCGACTTCATCGGCCTGACCGGCGACTTCGCCACCATCCAGGCCGGCGCCCGCACCCTCGGCATCTCCATCGAGCCGACCACCAAGGACAAGAACGGCAAGCTCGTCTCCGTACACGGCACCCAGGTCATCGCGTTCTCGCCGAAGACCGACGGGGGCTATGTGCTGTACGGCGAGGACGCCACCGTCGACGACTACATCAAGGATCTCCCCAAGCTCATCAAGGGACAGAACCCGTGAGGCATCGTCGGACGGGAGCCGCCGCGCTGACCATCGCGACCCTGGCACTCGCCGGGTGCGGCGCGGACAGCTCCGCCAACACCTCGGCCAAGCCCGAACTCAAGGTCACCGGCGCCTACATGCCCGCCCCGAGCATGGACTCCATGGCCGCCGGCTTCTTCATCGTCACCAACTCCGGCAGCGCCGACACCCTGACCTCGGTCACCAGCGACCTCTCGGACGACATCACACTGCACTCCACCAAGGACGGCACGATGGAGGAGGAGAAGTCCTTCACCGTGCCCGCCGACGGCACCCTCGACTTCGCCAGCGGCGGCAACCACCTCATGTTCGAAAAGCTCACCCACCGGCCGAAGCAGGGCGAGAAGGTGTCGGTGGCGCTGCACTTCGCCAAGTCCGGCACGGTGAAGATCTCCATGCCGGTGCAGTCCGCGACGTACAACCCGAAGACCGGACACTGAGGGAGAGATCACCTGTGACGCGGACCATCGCTCCCCGTGGCGCCACACATGGCGTTGCGCGGGTACGGACGCTGCTGTTGCTGTTCCTCGCCGTCGCCGGCGCGCTCCTGGCCGGCGCCGCGCCCGCCTCCGCGCACGCCGCTCTGACCGGGAGCAACCCGACGCAGGGGACGGTGGTCGACAAGGCGCCCACTGAGGTCTCGCTGACGTTCTCCGAGCAGGTCGCCCTCTCCGACGGCGCACTCCAGGTGCTCGACCCCAAGGGCGAGCGCGTCGACACCGGCAAACCGACCAACCCGAGCGGCACCACGTACGCCGTGAAACTGCACTCGGGGCTGCCCGACGGCACCTTCACCGTCACCTACCAGGTGGTGTCGGCGGACAGCCACCCCGTCGCGGGCGCCTTCACCTTCTCCATCGGCGCGCCCTCGCAGACCACCGTCGCCGTGTCCGACCAGGAGGTGGGCGGCGGAGTCGTCGGCGCGCTCTACGAAGCCGGGCGCTACATCTCGTACGCCGGGTTCATCCTCCTCGTCGGCGGCGCGGCCTTCGTACTGGCCTGCTGGCAGCGGGGCGCCGGGGTCCGCCCCGTACAGCGACTCGTGGTCTCCGGGTGGCTCGCGCTGACCGGCGCCACCCTCGCACTGCTGCTCCTGCGCGGTTCCTACGTCGGCTCCGGCAAGGTCGGCGACATCTTCGACCTGACGCTGCTCGGGCAGGTGCTGCAGACCAAGGCGGGTGCGGCGCTGGTGTCACGCCTGCTGCTGCTCGCCGCAGGCGCGCTGTTCATCGCGGTCCTCTTCGGGGCGTACGTGAAGCGGGACGAGGCCGAAGCCGCGGGCGAGGGCGAGGGCGAGGACTCCGGAGCGGACGCGGAAGCCGATTCCGGGGATGCCGCCGAGGACGCCGCCGCCGAGAAGAAGGACCTCACCTTCGGGCTCGCGATCGGCGGTGCCGTCGTCGCGGCGGGACTGGCCGCGACCTGGGCGATGGCCGAGCACGCCTCGGCCGGCATCCAGACGGGCATCGCGATGCCCGTCGACGTCCTGCACCTGCTGGCGGTCGCCCTCTGGCTCGGCGGCCTCTCGACGCTGCTAGTGGCCCTGTTCCGGGCGCCCGCAGACGCCCAGATCGAGGCGGCGGCCGTCCACCGCTTCTCACGCATCGCCTTCGGCAGCGTGATCACACTGGTCGCGACCGGCATCTACCAGTCCTGGCGACAGGTCGGCTCGTGGTCGGCGTTCACCGACACGACGTACGGACAACTGCTGCTCGTCAAGATCGGCCTGGTGACGGTACTCGTCGGCATCGCGTGGATCTCGCGGCGCTGGACGGGGCAGCTGTCCGAGCTTCCGGCTGCGGAACCCGTCGCGGCGGCCGTGGTCGAACAGCGCGCGAAGACACGGACCAAGGTTGCCGCGGGCTCCGGTGACGCACGGCGGGCGGCCCAGCTCGCCCGGCAGCAGACCGCCATGACCACCACGCGCGACAAGCGCCTCCGCGACGCCGACCCGCTCCGCTCCGGACTGCGCCGCTCAGTGCTCGCCGAAGCCGGCGTCGCCGTCGTCCTCCTCGCGGTCACCACCGTGCTGACATCCACCGAGCCGGGGCGCACCGAGGAGGAAGCCAAGGCGGCCACCTCGGCCACCTCCCAGCAGGCCGGACCGCTGTCACTGAAGATCCCGTTCGACACCGGCGCCGAGGACGGCAAGGGCACCGTGGAGGTCACCCTCGACCCGGCCCGCGTGGGCGGCAACGAAATGCACGTCTTCGTAGTGCGGCCCAACGGCAAGGCCTTCGACGTCCCCGAGGTGAAAATCGCCTTCACGCTCGAGTCGAAGGACATCGGACCGCTCCCCGTGACCCCCGACCGCGTCGCCACCGGCCACTGGACGGCAAGCGGGGTACAGATCCCCATGGCGGGCGACTGGAAGATCGCCGTGACCGTGCGGACCTCCGACATCGACCAAGCGACCGTAGACAAGAACGCGAAGATCGGCTGAACCACCATGGCTGACCAGTCCACACCGGGGGCCCCCTCCGAGGGAGGCACCGCCCAAGAGACGTCCCCTGATGCCTCCCCCGAAGAGGGCACTCTCAAGGTCGGCCCTCCCAGGGAGGCCGTTTCCGAAAACGCCTCCCCCAAGGAGGGCATTTCGCGACGGCGGCTACTGGGAACCGCCGGGGCCACCGGGCTCGCACTCGGCGCGGCGGGCGGCGCCGCGGGGTACACCGCCGCCCCCTCCGACAAGGCACTGCCGCTCACCTCGCTTGGCGCGGACACGGCGATGTTTCACGGGAAACATCAGGCCGGCATCACCACCGCCCTCCATGCCAGCGGTCACCTCATCGCCTTCGACCTGGCGGCGGGCGCGGGCCGCAAAGAGGCGGCAGCACTGCTGCGCCGCTGGTCGACGACTGCCCAGCGGCTGATGGCGGGCGAGGCCGCCGCACAGGACGACACGGACGTCGCGCGGGACGCCGGACCGTCGTCCCTGACGGTCACCTTCGGCTTCGGGCACAGCTTCTTCGCGCGTACCGGCCTGGAGAAGCAGCGCCCGATCTCCCTCGACCCGCTGCCCGACTTCTCCTCCGACCACCTCGACAAGGCACGCAGCAACGGCGACCTGTGGGTGCAGATCGGCGCGAACGACGCCCTGGTCGCCTTCCACGCCCTGCGCGCGATCCAGAAGGACGCGGGCAGCGCGGCCCGCGTGCGCTGGCAGATGAACGGCTTCAACCGCTCACCGGGAGCCACCGCCCAGCCGATGACAGCCCGCAACCTGATGGGCCAGCTCGACGGCACCCGCAACCCGAAGCCGTCCGAAACCGACTTCGACGAGCGCATCTTCGTCCCCGCCTCCGGCGACCCGGCGTGGATGGCGAACGGCTCGTACGCCGTCGTACGCCGTATCCGCATGCTCCTAGACAGCTGGGAGCAGCTCTCGGTGAAGGCCCAGGAGGACGTCATCGGGCGGAAGAAGTCCACCGGGGCGGCGCTGAGCGGCGGCACCGAGACGACCGACATGAACCTCGACAAGACCGACGCCGACGGCAACCTGGTCGTCCCCATCAACGCACACGCCCGGATCACCCGGCCCGACCAGAACGGCGGCGCCGCGATCCTGCGCCGGCCGTTCTCCTTCCACGACGGCTTCGACCCGGACGGGGTGCCCGACGCGGGCCTGCTCTTCGTCTGCTGGCAGGCCGACCCGGTACGCGGCTTCGTCCCCGTCCAACGCAAGCTCGACCGCGGCGACGCGCTCTCCGAGTTCATCCGCCACGAGGCGAGCGGGCTGTTCGCGGTGCCGGGCGGGGCGGCGGAGGGGGAGTACGTGGGGCAACGGTTGCTGGAAGGGTGAGACCCACTTCAGGCTCTCGGGGGTGGTCGTTTCCGCAGAAGTGGGCGTCGCTCTCTGGGACGGGCATTTCCACAGCGGTGGGCGTCGCTCTCCCGGGCGGGCATTTCCACAGGCGTGAGCCGGGTCGCGCAAGGCCCATTAGGGTGAGGTCATGCCAGCCAGCTACGCGTATCTCGGCCCGCAGGGCACCTTCACCGAAGTTGCCCTGCGGACGCTTCCGGAGGCTGCCACCCGGGAGCTCGTCCCGATGGTGTCGGTTCCCGCCGCGCTCGACGCCGTCCGCAACGGCGAGGCCGAAGCCGCCTTCGTGCCGATCGAGAACTCCGTGGAGGGCGGCATCACCACGACCCTCGACGAGCTGGTCGCCGGCAAGCCGCTGATGATCTACCGCGAAGTGCTGCTGTCGATCACCTTCGCGCTGCTGGTCAGGCCCGGCACGAAGCTGTCGGAGATCAAGACCGTGACCGCGCACCCCGCCGCGCAGCCACAGGTACGCAACTGGATGAAGGCCAACCTCCCGGACGTGCTCTGGGAGTCCGCGGCCTCGAACGCGGACGGCGCGCGACTCGTACAGGAGGGCCGGTACGACGCCGCCTTCGCGGGCGAGTTCGCGGCGGGCCCCTACGGTCTGGAGGCCCTGGAGACCGGGATCCACGACGCCGAGAACGCGCAGACACGGTTCGTGCTGGTGGGACGCCCCGCCAGGCCCGCCGCGCCGACCGGCGCCGACAAGACGTCCGTGGTCCTGTGGCAGCGCGACGACCACCCCGGTGGGCTGCGCGACCTGCTGGGCGAGTTCGCCACCCGGGGCATCAACCTGATGCTGCTGCAGTCCCGGCCCACCGGCGAAGGCATCGGCAACTACTGCTTCTGCATCGACGCCGAGGGCCACATCTCCGACCGCCGGGTGGCCGACGCCCTGATGGGACTCAAGCGGATCTGCCTCCAGGTGCGGTTCCTCGGGTCCTACCCGCGCGCCGACGTGGGCGTCGAGGACGTACGAACCCCGCTGCGGGGGACATCGGACGAGGAGTTCGTGGCGGCGGCCGACTGGGTGGCGCGATGCCACGACGGGCGGTTCTGAGCAGGTCGGCCCCGCCAGTCGTACCTGCCGATTTTCCTCATCCACAAGAGTTATCCACAGGCACGCTTCTCGACCTGGGGACAAGTCGACAACGAAGGGCTACATCGTCGACAAATCGGCCTGTGGGCCCCTGGTTCGTCCACAGGGCGGCATGTCACCCCTCGTCCACTCTTTTCCCTTGGTCAATCCTATGGAGCGAAGCATTTCTGCTCGAATCCACTCGAACGTGGGTGTAGGGATGGTTTGGCCCGAGAATCCCTCGCCCCCGTCACCCTTTTCGGAATGATCACTTCCATAATCCACAGATCTTCCACACACCCTGTGGATAACTTCATGGAGGCGGGGGCCCCTGTGGACAACCCTCTCCTCAAGTCCCCTTCTTTATAAGGGGATCGAGTCAACAGCCTGACTGCCACGTGCCCCGATTCAGGGAGCATCGTCCCTTTTATTGACGGGTATTGCCGATCAAGAAATCCAGTCCGGCATTTCGCCCATAACGTGACAGAAGTCACGGGGCGGAATATCGAGTCGTTGGCCGGAAGCACGCACCGGTAACCTTGAGGGGTGATTGACCTTCGCCTGCTCCGTGAGGACCCCGACCGTGTTCGCGCCTCCCAGCGCGCCCGTGGAGAGGACGTCGCGCTCGTCGACGCCCTCCTCTCCGCCGACGAGCGTCGCAGGTCGTCCGGCCTCCGCTTCGACGGGCTGCGCTCCGAGCAGAAGGCACTCGGCAAGCTGATTCCCAAGGCCTCGGGTGACGAGAAGGCCGAGCTGCTGAAGAAGACCGGCCAGCTGGCCGCCGACGTCAAGGCGGCGGACGCCGAGCAGCACGAGGCGGACGAGGCGACCAAGCGCCTCCTCCTCCAGCTCGGCAACCTGGTCCACCCCGATGTCCCGGTCGGCGGCGAGGAGGACTTCGTCGTCCTGGAGACGCACGGCAGCATCCGTGACTTCGGCGCCGAGGGCTTTGAGCCCAAGGACCACCTGGAGCTCGGCGAGGCCCTGGGCGCGATCGACGTCGAGCGCGGCGCCAAGGTGTCCGGCTCGCGCTTCTACTACCTCACCGGTGTCGGCGCGCTCCTGGAGCTCGCCCTCGTCAACGCGGCGATCGCGCAGGCCACCGAGGCCGGCTTCATCCCGATGCTGACCCCGGCGCTGGTCCGGCCGCGCGCCATGGAGGGCACCGGCTTCCTCGGCCAGGCCGCGGAGAACGTGTACCACCTGGAGAAGGACGACTACTACCTGGTCGGCACCTCCGAGGTCCCCCTCGCCGCGTACCACATGGACGAGATCCTCGACGCCGACAAGCTGCCCCTGCGGTACGCCGGCTTCTCGCCGTGCTTCCGCCGCGAGGCCGGCACATACGGCAAGGACACCCGCGGCATCTTCCGCGTACACCAGTTCGACAAGGTCGAGATGTTCTCGTACGTCCATCCCGACGACGCGGAGAACGAGCACCAGCGGCTCCTGGACTGGGAGAAGCAGTGGCTGACCGGCCTCGAGCTGCCCTTCCAGGTGATCGACGTGGCCTCGGGCGACCTCGGCGCTTCCGCCACCCGCAAGTTCGACTGCGAGGCGTGGATCCCGACCCAGGGCAAGTACCGCGAGCTGACCTCGGCCTCGAACTGCGACGGCTTCCAGGCGCGCCGCCTGTCGGTGCGGATGCGCGACGGCAAGAAGGTGCAGCCGCTCTCGACGCTGAACGGCACGCTGTGCGCCGTACCGCGCACGATCGTGGCGATCCTGGAGAACCACCAGCTGGCCGACGGCTCCGTACGGGTGCCGGAAGTGCTGCGTCCGTACCTGGGCGGCCGCGAGGTCCTGGAGCCGATCGCCAAGTGACCGGCAGCGCTGGGGAGACCGACACCACTGGATCGACCGGATCGACTGGGGTGTTCCCCTACAAGCTCGTCGCGACCGATCTCGACGGGACGCTGCTGCGTTCCGACGAGTCGGTCTCGGCGCGTACGCGTGAGGCGCTCGCGGCAGTCACCGCCGCGGGCGCCGCGCACATCGTCGTCACCGGACGCGCGGTGCCCTGGACCCGGCACATCCTCGACGACCTCGGCTACCAGGGCCTCGCGGTGTGCGGCCAGGGCGCGCAGGTGTACGACGCGGGTGAGCACCGGCTGCTCACCTCGGTGACCCTCGACCG
Source organism: Streptomyces sp. NPDC093544 (assembly GCF_040683495.1). Classification (NCBI taxonomy): domain Bacteria; kingdom Bacillati; phylum Actinomycetota; class Actinomycetes; order Kitasatosporales; family Streptomycetaceae; genus Streptomyces; species Streptomyces sp. NPDC093544. Next base: position 97,187 of record NZ_JBFBEA010000021.1, read on the forward strand.
GCAGCTGGCCGTTCTGGCGCTCGCCAAGATCGAGGCGGAGGTCGGCCCGCTCCTGCTGGCCGCGAGCCGCGACGGGCTCGACGGCGAGGTGCTGGTCGCACCTGGTTACCGGGTGCACGAAGGCCCGCTCCCGGTCGTGCCGATCAAGGACGCCGCGGACCTCTGGGCGGCGCCCCTGAACAAGGTGTACGTGCAGCACCCGACGCTCTCCGACGACGAACTCGCCGCGGTGGCCCTGGAGGTCGCGGGCGGTCTGGTCGGGGTGACCATGGCCGGCGCCGGGATAGTCGAACTCCTCCCCCTCGGCCTCTCCAAGGCCACGGGACTGTCCCTGGCAGCCCGCCGTCTCGGTGTGAAGGCCGCGGACACGATCGCCTTCGGCGACATGCCCAACGACATCCCGATGTTCGCCTGGGCGGCGCACGGGGTGGCGATGGCCAACGCCCACGAGGAACTCAAGACGGTGGCGGACGAGGTGACGGCCTCGAACGAGGAGGACGGCATCGCGGTGGTGCTGGAGCGGTTGCTCGGCTGATTGTTCAGGCCTGCTGTGTGCCTGGGTGCGGCGACTCGGTCGTGTGTCTTGCGGAGGATGCGCGGATCGAACGCGCGCGGGGTGTGACCCCCGACTGCGGCTTAGCAAGCCGGTGCCTTACCTCTCGGCCAATCCTCCGGGTGGGCGGCCCGCGCGAGAACGCGCTCGAAGCGGCCGCCCCGGACAGCCCCCCGTGCGGCGCGGGTTCGACGGAGTTGACTACTCCGGAACCCGCCGCGGGCTGCCCTGTCGGGAGCTCGACGAACTGCTCCTGATGAACATCGTCGTGCTCCTCTCCCCGATCGTGGCGCCGATTCGAACCGGCGGCGTTGACACAACTACTGTGCCGGTACGCCGAGTTGGGCGCCACCGAATAAACCCGGGCGGGAAGCCATGCCCAGGACCTGCCGCCTGCCCTAGCCGCGGCGCCACCTGCGCCGGCGTCCCTTGCTGAAGAACCACCCCGCGGGCGGCTCGTCGGAGCGCCAGGGCTGCGGATCGGGTCCCCCGTTGCGCCAGCGGGCGGCGAGCATCCGCGCGCGGGCGGACGGCTCGGCCGTCTCGGCGGATCGTATGAAGTCCTCGTCCAGGACGAGGTCGTCCCAGGCTTCCCCGTCCGCGCCTCCGCCACCGTCCCCGGACTGTTCGCGACCGTCGCTCCGTGGTTCCTCGGCTGCCATCCCCGTTCCTCCTGGCCGTGCGTCCCCGTCCGACCAGTGTGCACAGACAGACGTGAAGCCTCTGTCAAGAAAAGAGGGCTCCACGCGCGCGTGCACTGTGAGATGCGGGCACACGCGCGTGGAGCCCCCGCTCACTCCTCGCCGGCCAGTGTCAGCGTCCGCAGCTTCTGCCCGGCGTACCAGGTGGCAAGGACGGTGACCAGGACCAGCAACACCGTCGCCGTCGTGAGTCCCACTTCCGAGGTGACGAGGTCACCGCCGGTGACCTTGTGGCCCACCGCGAGCGCCCACTGCTGGACGCTGAGCGTGCGTGCGCCGGACACCAGTGACCCGAAGAGTGCCTCCCAGACGAGCGCGTAGACGAGCCCGAAGACCACCGCGTGCCGGGTGATCGTCCCCAGGAGCAGGAACAGGGCGGCGTACGCGATCGAGGCGACCAGGGCGGCCACGGTGTAGGCGACGGCGATCTGCTGGCCGTTGCCGTTGAGGATCATGCCGGCGATGAAGGTCGGCACCGCCGAGAACGCCATGGTGACGGCGACGGCGACGATCAGCTTGGTGAAGATGATCGTCGGCCGCTTCAGCGGCTTGGCGAGCAGGTACACCACCGAGCCGTCGTCGATCTCGGGCCCGATGGCGCCCGTGCCGGCGATGACGCCGATGATCGGGACCATCGTGGCGAGCGCGAACCCGCCAAGGACGTCCGCGGCCGTCTGGTCGTCGGCTCCGGTGAAGCCGCGTACGGCTGCGGAGATCACGATGAGCAGTGCGGGAAGGGCGCAGAGAATGAGGGCTCGGCGTCGGCCGAGCAGGGCTCGATAGGTGAGCCGGGCGACTGTGGGGTCGTACATCTTCGGCCTCCTACGCCGCTACGAGATACGAGAAGACGGACTCGAGGGACTCGTCGGACGGCGAGACCGTGAGCAGCCGGATGCCGCTGTCGCGCGCGACCCGGGGCAGCAGCGCGGTGAACCGGCCGAAGTCGACGGCCTGGATGCGCAACGCGCCCTCGGCGAGGTCCACTTCGATGCCGGACGTGGACGGGTCGGCGATCAGTGCGGCGGCCAGTGCCCGGTCGTCGCTGGAGCGGATGAGGTAGCGGTGCGGGCGGTCGGTCATCAGACGGCGGATGCGCCGGAAGTCGCCGCTCGCCGCGTGCCGTCCGGCGACGATCACCTCGATGTGGGCGGCGAGTTGCTCGACCTCTTCGAGGATGTGGGACGAGAACAGCACCGTGCGGCCTTCGTCGCCCATGCGGCGCAGCAGGTTCATGAGCTGCATGCGCTGGCGCGGGTCCATGCCGTTGAAGGGTTCGTCGAGCAGCAGCAGGGTCGGCTCGTGGACGAGCGCGGACGCCATCTTCACGCGCTGTCGCATGCCCTTGGAGTACGTCGAGATCTTGCGGTCCTGCGCGTACTCCATCTCGACCGTGGCGAGCGCCCGCTGGGCGGCCTTCTTGCCCAGGCCGTGCAACTCGGCGTTGGCGACGACGAATTCGAGGCCGGTGAGGAAGTCGTACATCCCTTCGCGCTCGGGGACGATGCCGATCTTCTTGTAGATCTGTTCGTTGCGCCAGGTCGGTTCGCCGTCGAGGGTGACGGTGCCCGTGGAGGGGGCCAGGAAGCCGCCCATCATGTGGATGAGGGTGGATTTTCCGGCGCCGTTCGGTCCGAGGAGGCCGGTGACTCCGGGGCCGATCGTCATCGTGATGTCGTTGACCGCCACCACGTTGCCGAACCAGCGGGAGACGTGGTCGATGTTGAGCGTGGTCACAGCCCGACCTTTCGGTAGCGGCGCATCAGGAGGCCGTAGCAGCCGGCGATGAGACCCAGGACGACGACGAGGTAGACGACGCCCTGCGCGGACGAGGGGCCTTCCCCTCCGGGGAAGGCGGAGGTGGCTCCCAGGAAGGCCGTCTGTACTCCGTCGATGAGGGTGATGGGCGAGAAGAGGCCGAGCCACGAGACGGCCGTGAGGTCGCTGGACTGGTTGAAGGCGATGGCCTGGACGGTGGACACGGCCCCGTAGGAGATGGTCAGCACGGCGATGACGGCCGCGATGCCGAAGCCGCGGCGCGGGGTGACCGCCGAGATGACCAGACCGATGCCGGCGAAGAGGAGCGACAGCAGTGCCACTGAGACCAGTCCCTGTGCGAAGCCCTTCGTCTGGTCGGCGAAGTCGAGCTTGGCCAGAAGGGCCCCTACGTAGAGGACGATCAGCGGCGCGGCGGTGAGGGCGAAGAGTGCGGAGGCGAGGGCCGCGTACTTGGCGCGTACGTAGTCGGCGGTTTCGATGGGCCGCGAGAAGTACAGCGGTACGGTCTTGAAGCGCAGGTCCCGGGAGACGGACTGGGGTCCCTGGGAGGCGACGTAGAGGCCGATGACGGCCTGCATGAGGATCGCGTAGCGCGTGTAGTCGACGGGCAGGTCCTTCGCCTTGGTGGCGACCGCGACCGCCACCATGATCAGCGCGGGTACGCAGATCACCACGAAGAGCAGCATGGGCAGGACCTTGGACTTGACCGAGCGGCCGAGTCCGTAGGAGCCGCGCAGCGACTGCGAGTACAGCGAGCGGCGGGCGTACGCGCGGCCCAGGCGCGGCCCGTCGTAGTTGCGGTAGCCGATGTTGTGGATACGGGTCTGCTCGCCCGCGTGGGCTGTGGGCTTGACCTGGGGCTGCTCAACCGCCATGGCCGACCGCCTCCTTCCGCTGCTCGCGCTCGTCACGTTCGCCGTTCTGGTCGCTCTCGGTGTGGAACACCTCGGCGATGTGGTGCCTGCGCTGTTCCATGCGGACCAGGCCGAGGCCGAGGTCGGCGACGATGTCGCGGACGAGGTCGTAGGTCTCCTCGCCCTCGGCGGTGAGCAGCAGGATGTGCCCGGCGCCCGGCAGGCCGCTGCCGTCGTGGGTCTCCACCCCGCGCGCGTGGAGCACGTCGCGCACCGCGCCGGTGCCGTCCGGGTGCTCGTCGGTGTCGGTGACCTCGATGGCGAGGGTCGTCGTCTTCTGCGTGAAGTCCGTGGTGGAGCTGGACCGCAGCAGTTTGCCGCCGTCCACCACGACGACGTGGTCGCAGGTGCGCTCCAGCTCGCCCAGAAGGTGCGAGGTGACGAGCACCGAGATGCCGAAGTCGGCGTGGATCCGGCGGATCAGGCCGAGCATCTCGTCGCGGCCGACCGGGTCGAGGCCGTTGGTCGGCTCGTCGAGGAAGACCAGTTGCGGGTCGTGGACAAGGGCCTGGGCGAGCTTGACGCGCTGCTTCATGCCCGTCGAGTAGCCGCCGATGGGGCGGTACCGCTCCTCGTACAGGCCGACGTGGCGCAGAGTGTCCGCGGTGCGCTCGCGGGCCGCGGCAGGTGGGAGTCCGGACATGCGCGCCATATGGACGACGAACTCGGTGGCCGAGACGTCGGGCGGCAGGCAGTCGTGCTCAGGCATGTACCCGACCCGCTCGCGGATGGCGCCGCCTTCGGTGGCGACGTCCAGGCCGAGCACTTGTGCTCGGCCTTCGGTGGCGGGGGACAGACCCAGCAGGATCTTGATCAATGTGGACTTGCCGGCTCCGTTGGCTCCGACGAGTCCGGTCACACCGGGCCCGACGTCCACGGAGAGCCGGTCAAGAGCGGTCACCCTGGGGAACCGCTTGCTCAGGCTTTCGGTCGCGATCACAGTCACGGTTCGAAGGTAGTGGCGCACGCCACAGCGGGTCGTCAGACCAGGGAGCTGTATCGGCGTCCCTCTTCAGGTGTAGGGGTTCCGTAAGGGTCCCCCCTGAGGTCGAACAACCGGCGAAGGGTTATCCACATCAGTCCGGCTGTCCACAGGGCTCGCGCAGGCCTATTGACGCAGCCGCCAACCATTGTCACATTCATCAGTGTCAAGTTACGGGCACGTACGGCGATCGTGGTGGACGGACGGTGGCATGAGCAGTGCAGCGACAAGTGAACTCTCCGCGGAGCTGCGGGGATTCAGGGAAGTGCAGCGTCTCGCCTACGAGTGCGCGGAGGCGGTCGCGGCGCAGCTGAAGCCGGGGGTGACCGAGCGTGAGGCGGCGGCGATGCAGCGTGCGTGGCTGCGCGAGCGCGGGGTGCGGGACTGGTTCCATCTGCCTTTCGCCTGGTTCGGTGACCGCACGGCGTTCGTCGACTTCCGCATCCCGCTGCAGTTCTTCCCCACCAACCGCCGTCTGAAGGCGGGGATGCCGTTCATTCTCGACCTGGCCCCGGTCTACAAGGGCTTTACGGCGGACATCGGCTATTCGGGCTCCCTGGGGCTGAATCCCGTGCAGGACAAGCTGATGGCCGACCTGGAGGCGCACCGCGAGCTGATCCTTCGCGAGGTGCGCGAGCGCCGCCCGTTGCGCGATATCTATGAGGACGTGGACCGGCTCATGGTCCGCCAGGGCTATGCGAACCGGCACCGCGCGTATCCGTTCGGCGTGATCGCCCACAAGGTCGACCGGGTGAGGGAACGCGCCTGGTCACCGCATCTGTTCGGGTTCGGCACCCAGGCCCTGAAGGGGCTGGCGAGCGATGCGCTCCGCGGGCACCGTGAGGGCTGGTCGCCGCTGTGGTCGCCGTACCGGTTCTCCGACCATCCGCCCCGGCCGGGGCTGTGGGCGGTCGAGCCGCATCTCGGATTCCGGGGTACGGGCGCGAAGTTCGAGGAGATCCTGGTCGTCACCGACTCGAAGGACCCCGAGCAGAGCGCGTTCTGGCTGGACGACGATCTGCCGCACGTGCGGCGCTGGGCGGAGGACAAGTGAGTCTCACGGGAGCGCGCGAGCGCTGGGTGCGGACGGGCGGAGTCGAGCTGTGCGTCGCCGAGTTGGGCGACCCGCAGCAGCCCACGGTGGTGCTCGTGCACGGCTATCCGGACTCCAAGGAGGTGTGGTCCGAGGTCGCCGGGCGGCTCTCCGAGCGCTTTCACGTCGTGCTGTACGACGTCCGCGGGCACGGCAGGTCGTCGGCCCCGCAGCCGCTGCGGGGCGGGTTCACGCTGGAGAAACTGACGGACGACTTCCTCGCCGTCGTGGACGCGGTCAGCCCTGACAAACCCGTGCATCTGGTGGGGCACGACTGGGGTTCGGTGCAGTCGTGGGAGTTCGTCACGGTCGCGCGCGCCGAGGGCCGGATCGCGTCCTTCACATCGATGTCCGGGCCCTCCCTCGACCACTTCGGGCACTGGATCAAGCAGCGCGCGAAGCGGCCCACCCCGCGCGCGATCGGCCAGCTCCTCGGCCAGGGCGCCAAATCCTGGTACGTGTATCTGCTGCACACTCCCGTGCTTCCCGAGCTGGCCTGGCGCGGCCCTCTGGGCAGGCAGTGGCCGAAGATCCTGCGGCGCGTCGAGAAGGTCCCCTCGGACGGCTATCCCACACCGTCACTGCCCCTGGACGCGGCGCACGGAGCATGGCTGTACCGGGACAACGTACGGGCGCGGCTGAGCAGGCCCCGCGCGGACGCGTACGCACACGCGCCCGTGCAGCTCATCACGCCCTTGGGGGACGCGTTCCTCTCCGAGCGGCTGTACGACGAGCTGGAGCAGTGGGCACCGGGGCTGGTGCGCCGCACGCTCCAGGCCAAGCACTGGGTTCCGCGGACCCGGCCCGATCAACTGGCTTCCTGGATCGCCGAGTTCGTGCACGCCAACGAGGCCGGGGTACCCGTGGGGGACACCCTCGCCACCAGCAAGTACGCGGACCGGTTCGGCGGGCAGCTCGTGCTGGTCACCGGCGCGGGCAGCGGCATCGGGCGGGCCACCGCCTTCGCGTTCGCCGAGGCCGGCGCGCGCGTGGTGGCCGTCGACCGCGACGCGGAGGGCGCGGCCCGCACGGCGGAGATGTCCCGGCTGATCGGCTCCCCCGAGGCCTGGGCCGAGACCGTCGACGTCTCCGACGCGCAGGCCATGGAGAAGCTCGCCGAGAAGGTCGCCACCGAGTACGGCGTGGTGGACGTGCTGGTGAACAACGCCGGGATCGGGCTCTCGGGGTCCTTCTTCGACACGACGCCGGAGGACTGGAAGAAGGTCCTCGACGTGAACCTGTGGGGCGTGATCCACGGCTGCCGGCTCTTCGGGAAGCAGATGGCCGAGCGCGGGCAGGGCGGCCACATCGTCAACACCGCGTCGGCGGCGGCGTACCAGCCGTCAAAGGCACTGCCCGCCTACAGCACGTCCAAGGCGGCCGTGCTGATGCTCAGCGAGTGTCTGCGGGCGGAGCTGGCGGGCCAGGGCATCGGCGTCTCGGCGATCTGCCCCGGCTTCGTCAACACCAACATCACCTCGACCGCGCGCTTCGCCGGCGTCGACGCGGGCGAGGAGCGGCGGCGCCAGAAGAAGTCGGCGCGGCTGTACGGGCTGCGGAACTACCCGCCGGAGAAGGTGGCCGACGCGATCCTGCGCGCCGTCGTCCGCAACCAGGCGGTCGTGCCCGTCACTCCGGAGGCGCGCGGCGCCCGCCTCATGTCCCGCTTCACGCCGAGGGCGTTGCGCGCGATCGCACGATTGGAGCCGCCGCTGTGAGCGACACGATGGGTGACTCGACGGATGACTCCCTGCGCGAGGGCAGCTACGCGATCACCCCGCGTCGGGTCTCGTTCGACTGGGAGAAGACCCCGCTCCACTGGATTCCGGACGAGCCCACCGCCACCCATGTCATCAACGTCCTGCATCTCCTGTTGCCGGCGGGGGAGCGGTGGTTCGTGAAGGTCTTCAAGGAGGCGCTCGCGCTCGTCGACGACCCCGAACTCCTCAAGGACGTCAAGGGGTTCATGGGGCAGGAGGCGACGCACAGCGTGCAGCACGCGTACGTCCTGGAGCACCTGGCGGCGCAGCGGCTCGACACCGCGGACTTCACGAAGTACGTCGACTTCCTCTTCGAGAAGCTGCTCGGCGAGCAGCCACCGCTGGGCGCGCCGGTTCCGCCCGAGGGATGGCTGCGCTTCCGGCTTTCGGTGATCGCGGCGATCGAGCAGTTCACGGCGGTGCTGGGCGACTGGGTCCTGGCGACGGAAGGCCTGGATCTCGCCGACGCCGACGAGGTCATGCTCGACCTGCTGCGCTGGCACGGCGCCGAGGAGGTCGAGCACCGCGCGGTCGCCTTCGACATGTTCCAGCACTGCGGCGGCGAGGGCCTGCCCCGGTACGCGCGCCGGGTCGCGGGCATGGCGGTCACCGCGCCGATGATGCTCTACCTGTGGGGATGGGGCGCCGCGTACCTCATACGCCACGACCCTCAGCTCGCCGGACGCCTGCGCTATTCGCTCGCCGCCCACAACAGGGCCGTACGCAAGGGGCTGTTGCCCACCTGGAGGGAGCTCGGCGCGGCCGTACCCCGCTATCTGCGCCGGTCGTACCATCCGTCGCAGGAGGGCTCGCTGCGCCGGGCGGTGGAGTATCTGGCGCAGTCTTCGGCGGCCCGGTCGGCGGCGGGAGCGATCGGGCGGACGGCGATCGCGTAGCGAGGTGGGGAGGTGGAGAGGTGGGGAGGGCGAGGATCGTGAACGAGGAGTCGGTGGACGTGGCGGGCGGGGTGCCCAGTATGGGTCCGACGGCCGGTATCAGCCCGGCGGCCGGTGTCAGTCCAACGTCTGGTGTCAGTGGCAGTCCGGCGGCCGGTGTCGCGTACCGGATAGAGGATCTGGCGCATCTCAGCGGGGCCACGGTCCGCACCATCCGTGCCTACCAGGACCGCGGCCTGCTCCCCCGCCCCGAGCGGCGGGGCCGCTCCAACGTGTACGCGGACGCGCACCTGGCCCGGCTGCGCCAGATCGCCGACCTTCTCGACCGGGGGTACACGCTCGCGTCCATCAAGGAACTCCTGGAGGCCTGGGACGCGGGCCGGGGTCTCGGTGGGGTCCTCGGTCTGGTCGCGGAGGTCGACGGGCCGTGGACCGACGAGGAGGCCGTACGGATCTCCCGGGCCGACTTGGACGAGCGGTTCGGCGGCAGCCCGGACGACGCGGCGGTCGCCGACGCGATCGAACTCGGTGTACTGGAGCCAGTGCCGGGGGACGAGGATCTTTTCCTGGTTCCGAGCCCTCAAGAGCTCGCTGTGGCCGTCGAGTTGTACGCGGCGGGGGTTCCGTTGTCCGCGATCTCCGTCCACCTGCGGGAGTTGAGGGGGCAGGTCGAGCACATCGCTTCCCGTTTCCTGGAGTTCACGACCGAGCATGTGTTCGCCCGTTATTTGGGGGAGCACCCGCCGACGGACGCGGATGCGGCTGAAGCGGCCTCGCTCGTACGACGGCTGCGGCCGCTCGCTCAGCAGACGGTGGACGCCGAACTGGCCCGTGCCATGCGGTTGTTCGCCAACCGGCATCTGCGTCAGCACCTTGGTGCGGACAAGGTGCCGCAACCCCTGGACGAGACACATTTCGTGGCGCTCCCGGCCGGGACAATAGGGGCGGTGGAGAGGCTGGTTGGCGCAGGGCAGGTCGCCGCCTTCGTCACCGCGGCCGCCGAACGGGAGGTGCAGGCACGCACCTTGGACCAGCTCACGTCAAACCATTACAAAAATCCTATAGTTGACGAACTTCCCTAAACGGCTTGTGGGTTGTCCACAGAATCGCCAATTCCCCTGTGGATAACTGGACTTGGCTGTGGATCAAACCTCAGGACCAAAATCAAATGCGTGATCTCCGTCCCGCCAGGCACCCTTGCGGGATGGACGAAAGACGCACCGTGAAGGTGTCGAAGTACCTCTCCAAGCACCTGCGGCACCAGCCCGAGCGGATCGGGCTCACGCTCGGTGAGGGAGGCTGGGTCGAGATCGAGAGGCTGATCGCCGCGGCGTCGGCGCACGGTTTCGGGTTCACGCGCGAGGAGCTGGACCACGTGGTGGCCGCGAACGACAAGCGGCGCTTCGCGGTCGAGGGGACCCGGATCCGCGCCAGCCAGGGCCACTCCGTCGAAGTCGACCTCGGACTGCCCACGGCGACTCCGCCCGCGTACCTCTACCACGGGACGGTGGCCCGCAGCCTGGACGCGATCCGCGCCGAGGGTCTCAGGCCCATGAACCGGCACGACGTGCACCTCTCGCCCGACCGCGAGACCGCCACCCGCGTCGGCGCCCGCCGCGGCCGGCCTGTCGTGCTCTCCGTGGACGCCGCCGCCATGGACCGCGACGGCCATGTCTTCCACGTCAGCGCGAACGGGGTGTGGCTCACCGAGGCCGTACCGCCGCGGTACATCCGGTTCCCGGCCGCGCACTGACGCCACTCAGGGATGATCGGGAACATGGAACAGCTGCCCAGCACCGAAGCCGCCGTCACCGCGCTGCGCGCGATCGCGGTCGAGTACGCGCGTGAGATCGAGGTCAGCCATGACATCGGCGCCGACCAGACGTCCCGTCGCAGCGCCGCGGGCGTGGGTGTGACCGCCGACCCCGACGGTTCGCTTCCGCACGAGGCCTTCGTGGAGTTCGGCGGGCTGCCCAGGCTGAGCGTGCGGCTCTATCCGGAGGACGACGCGCTGATCACCGTCGAGGGCGTCGAGTTCGCCGACATCCCGCGCGACGATGTGCCCGCCTTCCTGCGCTCCGTCTTCGGCGGCCTCGCGTACGTGAGTGCGCGCCGGTTCCCGCCCGGCTACCGGCTCATCGTGCCGCTGCCCGGAGACCGTACGTACAAGGAGCACCTGCTGATGATCAACCTCAGCCCGTGGCTCAGCGGGCGCGTGTGCTGAACAGGGGTGCGCGCCGACCGCGTGCGCTGGGCGGGCGCGTGTGCTGACCGTTCGCTCCTGCGCTTAGGCTCGATGGCATGAGTCTGCGTCTGAGCACCGTGATCCTGCCGTACCTCCGCTGGCACGAGGGCGGTCGTGCCGCGTGGCAGCGGGCGGAGCAGCTCGGGTTCCACACCGCGTTCACGTACGACCATCTGTCGTGGCGGACTTTCCGGGACGGCCCGTGGTTCGGGGCTGTGCCGACGCTGACCGCCGCGGCCGCCGTCACCGACCGCCTCCGCCTCGGCACGCTCGTGACCTCACCGAACTTCCGGCATCCGGTGACCCTGGCCAAGGAACTGATCTCGCTCGACGACATCTCGGACGGCCGGATCACCCTGGGTGTCGGCGCGGGCGGCACCGGCTTCGACGCGACGGCGCTCGGTCAGGAGCCCTGGACCCCGCGTGAGCGCGCAAGCCGCCTCGCGGAGTTCGTTCCGCTGCTCGACCGCCTCCTGACGGAGGACTCCGTGTCGTACGAGGGCGACTTCTACTCGGCGCACGAGGCCCGCAACATCCCGGGCTGCGTCCAGCGCCCCCGGCTGCCCTTCGCGGTGGCCGCGACCGGGCCGCGCGGACTGAGGCTCGCGGCGCGTTACGGGCAGGCGTGGGTGACGACGGGCGACCCGAAGCTGTACGAGACGGGGACCCCTGAGCAGTCGGTTCAAGCCATTCGTGGGCAGGTCGAAAAGCTGGGCGTCGCCTGCACCGAGGCCGGCCGAGATGTGGACGAACTGGACAAGATCCTGCTCACCGGCTTCACTCCGGACCGCAGCCGTCCGCTGGAGTCGCTGGACGCGTTCGTCGACTTCGCGGGCCGCCACGCCGAGCTGGGCTTCACCGACCTGGTGATCCACTGGCCCATCCCCGACTCCGACTTCGCGGCGGACGAGAAGATCTTCGAGCGGATCGCCATGGAGGCGGCCGCGCAGCTGGCCTGATCCGTCGACCGGGCTTGACGGGTTGTAACGGTGCTGGTGAGGACGGTAATCACTCACCTGTGCGGACCGCCGCCCGCACGTGCACGCATATGCGGGAGAATGGCCCCGTGACCTCCGCGACTCGACGGCCCGAGACCCCGGCCTCCATAGTTCCGCCCCGGCTGATCGCCACGGACCTCGACGGCACTTTGCTGCGCGACGACAAGTCGGTGTCCGAGCGCACGGTCGCCGCCCTCTCCGCCGCCGAGCGGGCGGGCATCGAGGTGTTCTTCGTCACCGGCCGCCCGGCCCGCTGGATGGACGTCGTCAGCGACCACGTCCACGGACACGGCCTGGCGATCTGCGGCAACGGCGCCGCCGTGGTCGACCTGCACGGCGGCCCCGGCGCCCACCGCTTCGTCAAGATCCGCGAGCTGGCGCCCGACGTCGCTCTCGACGTCATCCAGTTGCTGCGCGCCGCCGCCCCCGGCACCACGGTCGCCGTCGAGCGCACGTACGGGCTCCACCTCGAACCGGCTTACCCGTCGCTGCACATGGAGCCCCCGGAGATCATGGCGCCCGCCGAGAAGCTCCTCGCCGAGGACGCGCTAGACGCCGATCAGCCGGTCCTCAAGGTGCTCGCGTACCACCCGGAGATGGACCCGGACGACTTCCTCACCGTCGCCCGCCTGGCCATCGGCGACCGGGCCGGTGTCACCCGCTCCAGCCCCAGCGCCCTCCTGGAGATCAGCGGCCCCGGTGTCTCCAAGGCGAGCACGCTCGCGCTGTGCTGCGCCGAGCGCGGCATCTCCCACGAGGAGGTCGTCGCCTTCGGTGACATGCCGAACGACGTCGAGATGCTCACCTGGGCGGGCCGCTCGTACGCCATGGGCAACGCCCACCCCGCCGTGATCGCCGCGGCCTCCGGGCGCACGGTCGCCAACAACGAGGACGGGGTGGCGGTGGTGATCGAGCGGATCATCGCCGAGCGGCAGGTGTAGCCGTTCGACCGACCCAGCGGTGGCCTGTTGCCGAGGTCGGTTGTAGCCGTTCGGCCCGCTTCGGCGGTGGCCTTTTGCCGAGGCGGGCTGCAGCCGTTCCGGCCGGCTCCAGCGATGGCCTTTACCGACGTCGGCTGCAGCCGTTCCCGCCGGCCCCAGCAATGGGCCTTCGCCGACGTCGGCTGCAGCTGTTCCGTGGAGCTACAGCTGGACCCCGTGCTCGGCCAGCCATGGCACCGGATCGATCCCCGACCCCAGCTCCGGCGTGACCCGCACCTCGAAGTGCAGATGCGGGCCGGTCGAGTTGCCGGTGGTGCCCGACTGCCCGATCCACTGCCCGGCCGCGACCTGGTCCCCCTGGTCGACGGTGACGGCGGCGAGGTGCGCGTACTGCGTGTAGTAGCCGCCGGGGTGCTGGACCACGATCTCGATGCCGAAGGCCCCACCGCACGACACCTTCACCACCCGGCCCGCTCCGACCGCCCGCACCGGCGTGCCGATCGGCACCGCGAAGTCCTGCCCGGTGTGCCGGCTCGCCCAGCGCTCGCCGCCGCTGCCGAAGCTCGCGGAGAGTTCGTACGTCTCCACCGGCGCGACCCACGCGCGCGTGAGGTCCCTGTCCGGCTGGTCGAGCTGGACGGCACCACGACAGGAGCCGGCCACCACCGCGGCGTCCGCCTGGCCCTGGAGCACCGACCGGGCCTCGTCCAGCTTCGCCTGGATGGTTCGCTTCATCTCGGCGAGTTCACCGTTGCGCTTCTCCAGCACCTGCCACTCCGCCTGGGCCTTCGCCTCGTCGGCGGCGAGTCTTTCCTCGGCCCGACGGCTCTTGCTGACCGCGTTGTTGACGGCGAGATCCGCCTGCCACACGGCACGCTGACCGCGCATCAGCTCCTCGGGGCTGTCGGCGAGCAGCAACTGCACGGTGTACGGCAGACTGCCGCCCTGGCGGTACTGGGTGCGCGCGATCCGGCCGAGGTCTTCGTGCAGCACCGCGATGTCCTGCCGTTCCCGCGCGAGGAGTTCCTCGGCCCGCTGCGCCCTGCCCCGCTGAGCCTCGGCTTCCTGCTGTCCCGCCTCGTACTGCCGCGCCGCCACGGAGGCGTCCTCGTACAGCCGCGCCACCTGAGCGCTGATGCCGGGCTCGGCCCCGGACTCGCCCTCGGCGGAGGTGGGCCGGGCCGCGAGAACCGCGACCGCGCACAGCAGGGCCGGCACGAGCAAGGGATGGCGGCGAGGTGAGTGCATGACAGCGATCGTGTCCCGTACCCGCACTCGCGGTCCTGTTCAAGGGGTACGCCTGGGGGAACGGGCTTCACGGATGGCTCCGTCGGCTGGGCCGAACAGGCGTCTGGCTTGGGCGTGTTGCCCCGACGGGGCGGTGGAGTGTGCTTGGGGGAACGTCGCGGTGCGCTCGGTTGCGCCGTCGAGTGTCTGTCGAGTGTCCTCGGGGAAGCCGTGCGGTGCGCTTGGTGGAGCCGTGGAGCACTCTCGGTTCAGCAGAGCTGCCGAGTGCGCTCAGTACGGCGCCTGCCACACCACTGTCGTACCGCCCCCGTCCCCGTCCTCGTCCTCGTCCCCGTCCCCGTCCCCGTCCTCACCAGCCCCGGGGCCGTACCAGCTCTCGCCGCCCAGGGACTCGGCTCGCCGCTCAAGGTTGTGCAGGCCGCTGCGCCGGCCGCCGTCGGCGATGCCGACGCCGTCGTCGGCGACGGTCAGCCGGACGCCGTGGCGCCCGTCCCGCAGGGTCACGGTCGCGTCGACGACGACGTCGATACGGGAGGCTCCGGCGTGCCGGAAGGCATTGGAGAGGGCCTCGCGCAGAGCGGCGATGAGGTTCTTGCCGGTGAGTTCCCCGACCATGGTGTCCACAGGGCCGACGAAGCGGTGGGTGGGCTTGAAGCCGAGGGGTACGGCGGCCATGTTGATCTCGCGCAGTACGCGGGTGCGCAGGCCGGACGGCGTTTCTGTGGGGTCCTGCTGGAGCGCGAAGATGGCCGTGCGGATCTCCTGGATGGTGACGTCGAGTGCGTCGACCGCCTTGCCGACACCTTCCCGGACCTCGGGAGCGACGGACTGCCGCTGGGCGCTCTCCAGCATCATCCCGGTGGCGAAGAGCCGTTGGATCACGAGATCGTGCAGGTCTCGGGCGATCCGGTCGCGGTCCTCGTACACCGCGAGCCGCTCCCGGTCGCGTTGTGCCTCGGCCGTCATCAGCGCGAGCGCGGCCTGCGCGGCGAACTGCGCGGCCAGGGTCCGCTCGGTCTCCGTGAACGGGCGAGCGCCCGGCGCACGAGGTGTGACGAGGCACCCGAGGACGCGGCCGTCGCTCTGCAGGGGGAGCATCATCATCGGCCCGTACACGCGGGCGAAGTCGGTGACCATACGCGGGTCGGTGACCGCGTCCTCGACGAACACGATCTTTCCGTCGAGGATTTCGGCGACGAACTCGTTCTCCGGCGGGAAGACCGTTCCCAGCGCCTTCGAGGGGCGTTCCGAGGCGACGGCGACGACCTCCAGGCCGCCTTCGGCAGCCGGCAGCAGCACGACCCCGGCCGCCGAGCCGGAGAGTCGGCGGGCCTGTTCAGCGACGACCTGAAGGGCTTCCTCGGCGCCACCGCCCGACAGAAGAGCGGTCGTGACGGCCACCGAACCGTCGATCCAACGCTCGCGCTGCTGAGCGGCCTCGTACAGACGGGCGTTGCCGATGGCGATGCCCGCCTCCGTGGCCAGCACGCCGACCATGGCGAGGTCGTAGTCGCTGAAGGACCCGCCGCTCCGCTTCTCCGTCACGTACAGATTCCCGAAGATCTCGCCCTGCACCCGGATGGGGACCCCCAGGAAGCTCCGCATCGGCGGATGGTGCTCCGGAAAGCCGCAGGAGCGCGGATCGTCTGCGAGATTCGCGAGCCGAACCGGCGCCGGTTCGTGGATGAGCGCCCCGAGCAGCCCTCTGCACCCGTCGGGCAACCGCCCGATCAGCCCGGCGGTCTCCCCTTCGACCCCGTGGAACACGAAGTCCACGAGCCCGTCCCCCTCCTCCGCCACAGCCCCGATCGCCGCATACCGCGCATCCGCCAGCTCAGCCGCCGTCTCACAGATCCGATCCAGCGTGGTGTGCAACTCCAGCCCCGCAGCGACCGACCGCACCGCCTCCAACAGCTGAGGCACCCGCACGGCCAGCTCGGCGGACAGCCCCTGTTTGCCGCGGGCGGTCAGACCAGCTGCACCTGAATCGTCATCAGGCTCGGACTCGGGTGAGGCGTGGGCTGCCGACATACATTGAGCGTAGTTAGTCCCATTTGCCATGGAAAGTCGAGAGAAAAAGGAAGATCGAGCCCGCCGTCGCGGAAAGCCGGTGCCAGGCCCCGAATCCAAGTACCGTGGCCGCCCCGAGAGACAACCCGTGCCACCTCGCCACCGCGCCGCGAAGCCGAGGCTGCGAGGTCAGCGGGATCGGCAGGGCCGACAGGGCCGACAGGGCCGACAGGGCCGACAGGGCCGACAGGGCCGACAGGGCCGACAGGGCCACTAGACCACGGCACCGACCAGCAGATCCCCCGCCGCCTCCCGCTTCGCCATCTCCCGCAGCGGACCCTCGACCGCCGCCAACTCCGCGTACGGCCCCCGCTGGGCCACACGGCCCTCCGCCAGCACGATCACCTCGTCCACCGCGTCAAGCCCGGCCAGACGGTGGGTGATCAGCAGCGTCGTACGGCCCTCGGTCGCGGCGAGCAGATCCACGGTGAGGGCGTCGGCCGTCGGCAGGTCGAGGTGTTCCGCGGGCTCGTCCAGGACGAGGACGGGGAAGTCGGCGAGCCGCGCGCGGGCGAGCGCGAGCCGCTGGCGCTGGCCCCCGGAGAGCCTGGCGCCATGCTCGCCGATGAGCGTGTCGAGCCCGTCGGGCAGCCCGTCGGCCCAGTCGAGGAGCCGGGCCCGCGCGAGCGCGTCACGCAGCTCGGCCTCGGTCGCGTCCTTCCGGGCCAGCAGCAGGTTCTCGCGCACCGAGCTGTCGAAGAGGTGCGCGTCCTGGGCACACAGCCCGACCAGTCGGCGTACGGCGTCCCCTTCCAACTCGTACGCGTCCACTCCACCCAGCGTGTACGTCCCCGCGTCCGCGTCCAGGAACCGCAGCAGCACCTGCGCGAGCGTGGTCTTGCCGGACCCGGAGGGACCCACGACGGCGACCCTGCGGCCCTGTTCCAGGGTCAGGTCGAGCCCGGCGAGCGCGTCCCGGTCCTGTCCGGCGTGCCGAGCGCCCAGTTCCTTGAGGACCAGGGGGAACGCGGACGCGGGCGCCTGCGCCGGCTCTTCCGGTTCGCGTACGGCGTCGGGGGCGTCCAGCACCTCGTACACCCGCTCCGCGCTCTTGCGCACCCGCTGGCGGTGCTGGACGGCGAGCGGCAGTCCGAGGACGGCCTCGAAGGCGGCCAGCGGAGTGAGGACGACGACGGCCATCGCCACGCCGCTCAGCCGCCCGGCGGCGACCGCCTGGGCGCCCACAAGGGCAGCGGCCGCGACCGTCAGCCCGGACACCAACGCGGTGAGCCCGTCGCCGAGTGCGGTCGCGGTGGCGGCCCGGGAGGCGAGGCGGGTGAGCACCGAGTCGGCCCTGCGCGTCTCGGCGGTACGAGCGGGCAGCGCACCCGCGACCGTCAACTCCGCTGTTCCCGTGAGCAGATCGGCCACCTGTGTCGCCAGGACACCGCGCGCGGGTGCCAGCCGCCGCTCAGCACGGCGCGCCACGGCGCCGGTCAGCAGCGGCACGCCGACCCCGGCCGCCAGCAGCCCCACGGCGAGAACGGCACCGGCCTCGGGGAGCAGCCACGCGGTGAAGGCGACGGAGCCGGCGGACACGAGACCCGCGGCCCCGACGGGCAGCAGCCACCGTAGCCAGTAGTCCTGGAGGGCGTCGACATCGGCGACGAGCCGCGACAGCAGATCCCCGCGCCGGGTCGCCCGCAGCCCCGCGGGCGCCAGCCGCTCAAGGCGCCGGTACACCGCGACCCGGGTGTCGGCCAGCATCCGCAGCACCGCGTCGTGCGACACGAGCCGCTCCGTGTACCGGAACACGGCCCGCCCGATCCCGAACGCCCGGGTGGCTGTCACCGCCACCATCAGATACATCACGGGCGGCTGCTGAGCGGCCCGTGAGATGAGCCACCCGGAGGTGGCCATCAGCCCGACGGCGCTCCCGAGGGCGAGGCTGCCGAGCAGGAGGGCGAGGGCGAGCGCTCCCCGCCTGGGGGCAGCCATGGCACGGACGCGGGCAAGTACGCCTCCACGCCCTCGCGTGGACAGGTGCGAGTCGTCCCCAGCTGCCGCTGGCACGCTCCAGGGCCTCTCAGTAGCCGCCCGGATCTCCCGCGCGTCTCCGGCATGCACCGACCTGGACGCCTGGGCGGGCACTCCAGACGCCGCGGCGTCTGGCACTCCGGACGCCTGGGCGTCTGCCCCGGGCTCCAGCCGCACCACGCGGTCGGCCACTCCCAGCAACGCGGGCCGGTGCACCACCAACAGCACCGTCCGCCCTACAGCGAGCCGCCGCACCGCCTCTACGACCTCCGCCTCCGTCGCCCCGTCCAGCGTGGCCGTCGGCTCGTCGAGGAGCAGTACCGGACGGTCCGCGAGGAACGCCCGGGCCAGAGCGAGACGCTGGCGCTGGCCGGCCGACAGTCCGGCGCCGTCCTCACCGAGCACCGTGTCGGCCCCGTCAGGCAGCGCGTCGACGAAGCCGGTGGCGCCCGCGTCGGCCAGCGCCTGCCGTACCGCCGTGTCGTCCGCGTCGGGCCGCGCCAGACGTACGTTATCGGCGATGGACCGGGCGTACAGGTGGGGGCGCTGCGGTACCCAGGCGACCCGCGAGCGCCAGTCCGCCAGGTCGACCTCGGAGAGATCGACTCCCCCGATCCGTACCCGCCCCTCGGTGGGCTCCACGAATCCCAGCAGTACGTTCAGCAGCGTCGACTTGCCCACACCGCTCGGCCCGACAAGAGCCACGGTCTCCCCCCGCCCGACGGCGAAGGAGACGTCCGAGACCGCATCACTTGACCGTCCCGGGTACCGCACGGTCACGCTCTCGAAGCCGATCTCGCCCTCCGGCGCGGGGAGCGAGCCCGAGGCGGCCACCGGTGTCTCCAGCACCGAGAAGATCTCCTCGGCCGCCGAGAGTCCCTCGGCGGCGGCGTGGTACTGCGCCCCCACCTGCCGCAGCGGCAGATACGCCTCGGGCGCGAGGACGAGGACGACGAGCCCCACGTACAGATCCATCTCGCCGTGGACGAGTCGCATACCGATGGTCACCGCGACCAGCGCGACCGAGATCGTGGCAAGCAGTTCCAGCGCGAAGGACGACAGGAAGGCGATCCGCAGCGTCCGCATGGTCGCCTGCCGGTAGTCGCCAGTGATCTTCCGGATCGACTCGGCCTGTGCCTTGGCCCGGCCGAACACCTTGAGCGTGGGCAGCCCCGCGACCACGTCCAGGAAGTGTCCGGAGAGCCGCGACAGCATCCGCCACTGACGGTCCATCTGGCTCCGGGTGGCCCAGCCGATGAGAATCATGAAGACGGGGATCAGCGGCAGCGTGCCGGCGATGATTGCCGCCGACACCCAGTCCTCGGTGACGATCCGCGCGAGCACTGCCACAGGGACCACCACCGCGAGCCCCAACTGCGGCAGATAACGCGAGAAGTAGTCGTCGAGTGCGTCAACTCCCCGTGTGGCAAGGGCTACCAGCGAACCCGTCCGCTGCCCGCTCAGCCAGCCGGGACCGAGCAGCGCGGCCTGCTCCAGCAGCCGCCCCCGCAACTCCGACTTGACCGCCGCGCTCGCCCGGTGCGCGGCGAGCTCGGTGAGCCAGGAAACAACGGCCCGCCCCACCGCGACCAGGACCAACAGGCCCAGCGGCGCGCGGAGTTCAGCGACCGAGTAGCCGTGCTGGAACGCGCCGACCACCACTTCGGCGATGATCATCGCCTGGGCAATGACCAGCGCCGCCCCGGCGGCCCCCAGACCGACAACCGCCGCGAGGAAGAAGCGAGTGGCGCGGGCGTACCGAAGCAGGCGCGGGTCGATTGGTTTCACGTGAAACACACCCTTGGCTCATCAGGCATGTTTCACGTGA
This sequence comes from Streptomyces sp. NPDC093544, assembly GCF_040683495.1. Lineage (NCBI taxonomy): Bacteria > Bacillati > Actinomycetota > Actinomycetes > Kitasatosporales > Streptomycetaceae > Streptomyces > Streptomyces sp. NPDC093544. The sequence goes on from NZ_JBFBEA010000021.1 coordinate 117,169, forward strand.
AACATGCCGTTATTCGGACTCGGCGCGCTTGGGCGGACCCAGCGCGCACAGCGGGACTCAGTGCGTGCCGTCCACGGCGATGTGCTGCGTACCGATCCGCTTGCGGAACACCCAGTACGTCCACGACTGGTAGAGCAGGACGATCGGTGTCGCGATCCCCGCACACCAGGTCATGATCTTCAGGGTGTACGGGCTCGACGAAGCGTTGGTGACCGTCAGACTCCAGTCGTCATTGAGCGAGGACGGCATGACGTCCGGGAAGAGAGACAGGAAGAGCATCGCGACGGCCGCCACAATCGTGAGCCCCGACAGCATGAACGCCCAGCCCTCACGGCCCGCCTTCACCGCCACCAGCGCCGCGACGAGCGAGGCCACCGCAACGATCACCGCGGCCAGGGACTTGCCGTCACCGTTGTCGATCTGGGTCCAGATCAGGAAGGCAAGAGCCAGCACGGCGGTCACAAGACCGAGCTTCAGCGCCAGCTTCCGCGCCCGCTCCCGGATGTCCCCGACGGTCTTGAGCCCGACGAACACCGTCCCGTGGAAGGTGAACAGCGTCAGCGTGACCAGACCGCCGAGGATCGCGTACGGGTTGAGCAGGTCCCAGAAGCTGCCCACGTACTCGAAGTGCTGGTCGATCTTCACACCGCGCACGATGTTGCCGAAGGCCACGCCCCACATGAACGCGGGGATCAGCGAGGTCCAGAAGATCGCGTTCTCCCAGTTGCGCTGCCAGTACTCCTCGGGCCGTTTCACCCGGTACTCGAAGGCGACACCGCGCACGATCAGGCAGAGCAGGATGAGCAGCAGCGGCAGGTAGAAGCCGGAGAAGAGCGTGGCGTACCACTCGGGGAAGGCGGCGAAGGTCGCGCCGCCCGCGGAGAGCAGCCAGACCTCGTTGCCGTCCCAGACGGGTCCGATGGTGTTGATGAGGACCCGCTTCTCGGTACGGTCGCGGGCCAGCAGCTTGGTGAGGATGCCGACCCCGAAGTCGAAGCCCTCCAGGAAGAAGTAGCCGGTCCAGAGGACCGCGATGAGGACGAACCAGACATCGTGGAGTTCCATGACTCAGTGGCTCCCTGGGCCTAGTAGGAGAAGGCCATCGGCTTGTCGGCGTCAGTGGAGTCGCCGCCGATCTTCGTGGGCGGGTTGAGGTCGGCCTCGGTGAGCTCGGGCGGCCCCTGCTTGACGTACTTGACCATCAGCTTCACCTCGATGACGGCGAGGATCGCGTAGATCAGGGTGAACACGATCAGAGAGGTCAGCACCTCGCCCTGCGAGACCCCCGGCGAGACGGCGTCCTTGGTCTTCAACAGGCCGTACACCACCCAGGGCTGACGTCCGGTTTCCGTGAAGATCCAGCCCCAGGAGATGCCGATGAGCGGGAAGATCAGCGTCCACTGGGACAGTCGCCACCACCAGATGCCCAGCTTCGGCGTCAGCTCCCTCTGCTTGGTGAGCATAAGCTTCGGCACGTCCTCGTCCCCCGTGCGGTGTTCCGCTGCCAGCCAGAACTTCCGCCTGGTCAGCCAGAGGCCGACGACGCACAGAATCATCGAGACGCCGCCGAAGCCGATCATCCAGCGGTACGACCAGTAGGCGGTGGGGATGTTGGGACGGTAGTCGCCGGGCCCGTACTTCTCCTGCTCGGCCTTGTTGAGGTCGTTGATGCCGGGGATCTTGGCGTTGAAGTCGTTCTTGGCGAGGAAGGACAGTATCCCCGGGATTTCGATGGCGACCGTGTTGTGGCCCTTGGCGACGTCGCCATACGCGAAGAGTGAGAAGGGCGCGGGCTGTTCCGAGTCCCACAGGGCTTCGGCTGCCGACATCTTCATCGGCTGCTGGTCGTACATCACCTTGCCGAGGGTGTCGGCGCTGACGACGGTGAGGATCGTGCCGACGAGCGCGGTGACCAGGCCGAGCCGCAGCGACATCCGCATGGTCCGGATGTGCTGCTTCTTGCGGAGATGGAAGATGGCGATGCCGGTCATGAAGGCGCCGCCGACCAGGATGGAGGCGCTGATGACATGCCAGAAGTTGACGAGCACCGTCTCCTGGAAAAGCACCTTGGGAAAGTCGGTGAGCTCGGCCCGTGTACTGCCGTCCGCCTTCTTCACGATCCGGTAGCCGACCGGATGCTGCATGAAGGAGTTGGCCGCCATGATGAAGTACGCCGACAGGATCGTGCCGATCGAGACCATCCAGATGCACGCGAGGTGGATCTTCTTCGGCAGCTTGTCCCAGCCGAAGATCCACAGCCCGATGAAGGTGGACTCGAAGAAGAAGGCGATCAGCGCCTCGAAGGCGAGCGGGGCACCGAAGACGTCACCGACGAAGCGCGAGTAGTCGGACCAGTTCATGCCGAACTGGAACTCCTGCACGATGCCGGTCACGACACCCATGGCGATATTGATCAGGAACAGCTTCCCCCAGAACTTGGTCGCCCTGAGGTAGTGCTCCTTGCCCGTTCGCACCCAGGCGGTCTCCAGGATCGCCGTGAGTGCGGCGAGCGAGATCGTCAGGGGGACGAAGAGAAAGTGGTAGACGGTGGTGATGCCGAACTGCCAGCGCGCCAGAGTCTCGGGCGCCAAAGCCAATTCCACGTCGTCAGTCTCCTTACATCGCCGTGGTACAGCGGCAGTTTGCCCCCTTTGTCACGAACATCGCGGGAGCAACCGGGACACGTTTGTGAACGCGTTCACATTCACAAGCAAGTATGACGCATGGCCGTTCGAGGGTTGACAGGCGGGGGGTGCCTAAGCGCGGACCGGCTGGTCACTGACGGATTGTCGACACAAAGAGGCCGGTTCGAACCCTTGGCAAGCCCTTCAACGCCTTGTTGAATCCCTGGTCATGCAGGCAAGGACAGAGGCAGGCACGCGGATACGGATCTCGTGGCCCGCGGGAAACCTCACCGCGGCCCTCGACGACACCCCGACCGCCCAAGCCCTCGCCCAGGCGCTGCCGCTCGCCTCCACCGCCCGCACCTGGGGCCAGGAGGTCTACTTCGACACCGGCGTCTCCGTCGCCCGCGAGGACGGCGCCCAACAGGTCGTCGAGCCCGGCACGGTGGCCTTCTGGACCGACGGCGACGCCATCGCGCTCCCCTACGGGCCGACCCCGGTCTCGCGGGGCACCGAATGCCGCCTCGCGAGCCCGTGCAACGTGCTGGGTCGCGTCGACGGCGACCCCCACACGCTCGCCACCGTGCGCGACGGCGACCCCGTACGCGTAGAACTCGTGGCGGACCAGGAACCGCCGTAGGCAATCAGAGCTCCTTGCGGAACCCCTCCGTCGTCTTGAGGAAGATGTCGTTCGCCTCGGTCTCGCCGATCGTCACCCGGACCCCCTCGCCGGCGAACGGCCGCACGACGACCCCTGCCTGCTCGCAGGTGGCGGCGAAGTCGAGCGTGCGCTCCCCCAGCCGCAGCCACACGAAGTTGGCCTGCGTCTCGGGCACCGTCCAGCCCTGCCCGCGCAGCGTCTCGACCACCCGCACGCGCTCCGACACCAGGGAGCCGACCCGGCCGAGCAGTTCGTCCTCGGCGCGCAGCGAGGCGACCGCCGCGTCCTGTGCGAGCTGGCTCACACCGAAGGGCACCGCCGTCTTGCGCAGTGCCGCCGCAACCGGGTCATGGGCGATCGCGAAACCGACCCGCAGGCCCGCGAGCCCGTACGCCTTGGAGAAGGTGCGCAGCACACAGACGTTGGGCCGGTCGCGGTAGATCGAGACGCCGTCCGGCACCTCGACATCGCGGATGAACTCGCGGTACGCCTCGTCCAGGACCACCAGCACATCGCTGGGCACCCGGTCCAGGAACCGCTCCAGCTCGGCCCGGCGCACCACGGTGCCGGTCGGGTTGTTGGGGTTGCAGACGAGGATCAGCCGGGTCCGGTCGGTGATCGCGTCCGCCATCGCGTCCAGGTCGTGCACCTCGCCCGGCGTCAGCGGCACCTCGACCGGGGTCGCCCCGCTGATCTGCGCGATGATCGGGTACGCCTCGAAGGACCGCCAGGCGTAGATGATCTCGTCGCCCGGGCCGCTCGTGGCCTGCACCAGCTGCTGTGCGACTCCGACGGAACCGGTGCCGGTGGCCAGGTTCGAGAGGGGGACGCCGAAGCGGTCCGACAGTTCGTTCATCAGACCGGTGCACGCCAGGTCCGGGTAGCGGTTCAAGGAGCCGGCCGCGGCGGTCACGCTCTCGAGCACCCCGGGCAGCGGCGGATACGGGTTCTCGTTGGAGGACAGTTTGTACGCCACCGCACCACCGACCGCGGCCGGCTTGCCGGGCTTGTAGGTGGGGATACCCTCCAGCTCGGCACGCAGCTTGGGGCTCGTCTCGCTCACCGCAGTCCTCCTCGCGACCACCGTCGGCTCATGATCACCGCCGGCTACCAATGCTCCTCACCCTATGAGGATTCCGCGCCGCTGCGAATGGCCTGTGGACAACCACCTCGCCGCCACGAACAGCCCGAGTGATCATCTCCGTACGAAGGCACACGAATGGGGGCGCGCTGAGCTTCGCGCCGCGCGCCGGTGGCTCACGCCGTGGCGCGCATCCCTCGTCAAGGTGAGTTGAGACCTCTTCGAGACATGGCCCGGTTGGCAGGCCCATGCGCGCCGACAAGTCACGTCCTGCCATTGGATCGTTCAACTGACTTCTTTTCTAAGGCAGTTGGCCCATTTCGACCATGCAGAAACGTGCCTGTCAACGAGTGCATATGCGTCCGCACTACCCCACCGCATGAGCCCTACTATCGGCTCGCCATGACAGCAGCAGGGAAGCACCAGGTGAGCCGGGCGGAGACAACCCGCCGCGGCGGTCGGCCGGGACGGGCGGGCATCAGAGATGTGGCCGCAGCCGCCGGAGTGTCCATCACGACCGTCTCCGACGCCCTCAACGGCAAGGGCCGGCTCCCGGACGCCACCCGACGCCATGTCCGCGAGGTCGCCGACCGGCTGGGCTATCGCCCGTCGGCCGCGGCCCGAACCCTCCGTACCGGCAAGTCGGGCCTCATCGGCCTGACCGTGACGACGTACGGGGATGAACCTTTCACCTTCACCGAGTTCGCGTACTTCGCGGAGATGGCCAGAGCCGCCACGTCGGCCGCGCTGGCCCGGGGCTACGCCCTGGTCATCCTCCCCGCGACCTCGCGCCACGACGTGTGGTCCAACGTCGCCCTGGACGGAACCGTGGTCATCGACCCGTCCGACCACGACCCCGTGGTCAGCGAACTGGTCCGCCAGGGCTTACCGGTCGTCTCCGACGGCCGCCCGGCCGGCTCGCTGCCGGTCACCGCCTGGGTGGACAACGACCACGAGGCCGCCGTCCTCGGCATCCTCGACCACCTGGCCGACGCCGGCGCCCGCCGGATCGGCCTCCTCACGGGCACCACCACCGACACCTACACCCACCTCTCCACCACCGCTTACCTGCGCTGGTGCGAGCGCGTGGGCCAGGATCCGGTCTACGAGGCCTACCCGGCGCACGATCCGTGCGCGGGAGCCGTCGCCGCCGACCGGCTGCTCGCCCGCCCAGACCGCCCCGACGCCGTCTACGGGCTCTTCGACCCGAACGGCACCGATCTGCTGGCCGCCGCCCGGCGCTACGGTCTGCGCGTACCGGAGGATCTGCTCCTCGTCTGCTGCAGCGAGTCCACCGTCTACGCCAGCACCGAGCCGCCCATCACGACGCTCTCACTCAAACCACGCCGGATCGGCACAGCGGTCGTCCAGCTCCTCATCGACGCCATCGAGGGGGTCGAATCGGACCAACCGGTCGAGCAGGTGATACCGACCGAGCTGATCGTGCGGACCTCCTCGCAACGTCGTCCGCCGCGGACGACGGTGAGTCCGCCCCGATCACCCGAGAAAGGTTGACGTCCGGTGCGGGCACGGCGGGAAAGCATCGCCCAATTCGGACGAAAACCCCGGTGAACCGGACTCCTGCTCCGATTCACCACCCCTGGGTCATCACATGGCGCGATCCGCATTCCTATGATGGGCCCACGACACCGCGGGCCGCTGCGACCAGGCAGTCCGATCCGGTGCAGATGCGGCGCGATGGTGGTGGAGGGGTCGATGACTCAGGGGGCCGGTCAGGTACCCGAGGTGGCGCGGACGGCGACGTTGCGCGACTTCCGGGTGCCCGCGTACGTCCACGAGACCGGTCCGTACGCGCAGGACACTCCGCCCGACGAGGACGCGGGACCGGCCGAGGAGCCCGAGGGGTACACGCCGACGCGGCGCGATCTGCCCGTCATCACTCGGGGTGACACGGTTCAGGTCGATGTCGACCCCGCCGCTCCGGAGGGCGCCGACGGACCGGGCCCGCTGTATGTCGTAGGCGATGTGCATGGTTACCTCGACCAGCTCGTCGCCGCGCTCCAGGAGCAGGGCCTCATCGACGACGCAGGCGACTGGTCGGCCGGGACCGCGCGCCTGTGGTTCCTCGGCGACTTCACCGACCGCGGCCCGGACGGCATCGGCGTGATCGACCTCGTGATGCGGCTGTCCGCCGAGGCCGCCGCCGCCGGCGGCTACTGCAAGGCACTCATGGGCAACCACGAGCTGCTGCTGCTCGGCGCCAGACGCTTCGGTGACACCCCCGTCAACTCCGGCGCGGGCACCGCCACCTTCCAGGCCGCCTGGCTGCTCAACGGCGGCCAGAAGACCGACATGGACCGTCTCCAGGACCACCACCTGCAGTGGATGGCCCGCCTCGACGCCATGGAGCAGGTCGACGGACACCTCCTGGTGCACTCCGACACCACCGCCTACCTCGACTACGGCGACTCGATCGAGGCGGTCAACGACACCATCCGCGAAACCCTCACCCGCAACGACGCGGACGAGTGCTGGGACCTGTTCCGCAAGCTCACCAAGCGCTTCGCCTTCCGCGACGACGGCGGCGCCGAGGCCGTGCGCTCCCTGCTGGACATGTACGGCGGCTCACGCATCGTCCATGGGCACAGTCCCATCCCGTACCTCCTGGGCGACGTGGGCTCGGAGGACGGCGAGGACAGTGCGGGCCCCGTGGTCGAAGGACCTCATCTCTACGCCGACGGACTGGCCATCGCGATGGACGGCGGTGTGACCATGGCCGGAAAACTGCTGGTCCAGCAACTGCCACTGGACAGCTGAGGGTTCTTCGGGCAGACATCGCCCTGTGAAGGACCGTGCTGGCCAGGGGGCAATTTCTGGAAACCCCCTGTCACGGCGTGCCGTCACCGCTCTACCATCGGACTATCCGTAGCAGGCTCCCCTCCGTTTCTGCCCAACGGCTCGTCAGCGTGCGAGCCATCAGCCCTACGGAGCATCGGGGGATGCAGATGAACAGCGTTCCGCAGCACCTGCTGAGCGAGGACCGCCAGGACTACGAGCGGATCCTCGATGAGGCGCTGCGCTCCGCACCACACCGCCCGGAACTCGCCGCTGTCGGCCAGCGGCTCAACCCGGAGCAACTGCGCACCATGGCGCTCAACGCCACCGCGCTCATCACGGTGGCCGCGACCGCCGAGTACCAGCATTACGTGCAGGTCCGTGAGGAGCTGCGCCAGCCGGCGCCGACCACCCCCGTCCGCAAGGAAGCCGGCTCCGCCGAGCCGGGTTCGAGCGCGATGGGGCTCGCCGCCACCGTGGGGGAGGTCACCGAGACAGCCGGCGCGGGCGCCATCGCCGTCGTCGCGGTGCTCGCCCCCGTCCTCGCCGGGACAGCCGCGGCGATATTCCTGCTCGTGGGGTACATCCTGAAAATGCTCGACCCCGAGCCGGCGTTCGCCAAGACCCTCCTGACCACCGGGTGGGTCTTCGGTGCGATCACGGCGGCCGCGATTCTGGTCGCCGCGGTCGGCCTCCTGCTCACCGCACTGCGCAACGGCTCGTCCTCGCTCCAGGCCGGAGCACACGGCGAGCTCGACGAACAGGTCGCCCGGGCCAGGGAAGCCTGGCGCGAGGCCCTCCTGGAGCGCGGCATCCTGCCGTTCCTCCGGGAGGCACTCGCGGACCCGGGCTCGGCGGCATACGGCCGTCCGTCGCCGACACCGACGAGCCGTATGCCGCAACTGGGCTACAACCGGCCGGGGTTCAGCAGCCCCGACGGCGGCCCGGCGGCGGGCCCGCGCCCGAGCTACTCGAGCCCGGACTTCTCCAGCCCGGACTTCGGGGGGCCTGAACACCAGCCGGAGTGACGCCCGGCCGACCGGCCGACGGTCGGGGACGGTCACGTGACGAGGAACCGGGCTCGCGCCCCATCGGCGCGGGCCCGCGTCCGGTCGGCTGCATAGGCTTGCACGTGGCGGGTTGCCTGGATCCGATCGACTGGTACGTGCCCACACGGCGCGGACCGGCATCCAGTCGGCTGCGTACGTACGCTCCCGCGCGGCACGTTGCCCGCATACGGTTGGCTGCGTACGTTCCCACGCGGCGGCCTCGGCCTCAGGTGATGCCCAGCTGCCGTGCTGCGGTCACCCGGGCCGGGAACTGGGACAGCGGCCGGTCGTACAGCTCCGGGTCCGCGAGACCGGCGATGCCTGCATCACCCCGTCGCCGTCCAACTCCGCGGCGACTGCGGCCATCCGCTCGACCCCGTCGGCCACGACGCCCTTCCAGTACAGCGGTGAGGCGAGGTTTGTGGGGGATGAGGGCTGGGGGCACCGGGCATTGCGGCAGGCGTTGGCGTCGAAGCGGGTGTTGATGTCGGAGCGGGCACCGGGGTGGCGGCCCGCGCGCCCACGGGGGCGTCTGTCTGTTCGTCCACGCTGATACCGAAGTCGGTGGCCAGGCCCGCGAGACCGGACGCATATCCCTGTCCGACCGCACGGAACCTCCAGCGGCCGCGACACCAGTGTGCGGAGAAGCCGCTACCTGTCCGCCCAGACTCTGGGATTTCGGGCGTCGGAATACCCCTCGCCAGGAGTCGCGCTCCTCGGCCGTGACCGCGCTCAACCTCCCACCGCCCGAACTCGACGGCTACGTACTCGAACGCGTCGCAGCATGGGGAGCCCGATGTCCGGGCGGTGCGCCGGACCTGTCTCAACAGCTCCGGCGCACCGCCCGTCTTCTCAGTCAGTCGGCCAACGGCAGATACACCCGGTTCCCGCTCGCCGCGAACTCCTTCGACTTCTGCAGCATCCCCTCAGCGACCTCCTCAGCGGAGGCCCCCGCAGCCGCCGTACCGCCGAACTGCTCGGTGATGCTGTGACTGATCTTCATGGAGCAGAACTTCGGCCCGCACATGGAGCAGAAGTGGGCCGTCTTGGCGGGCTCGGCCGGGAGGGTCTCGTCGTGGAACTCCCGTGCCGTGTCCGGGTCGAGGGCCAGGTTGAACTGGTCCTCCCAGCGGAACTCGAAGCGGGCGTCGGACAGCGCGTCGTCCCATACCTGCGCACCTGGGTGCCCCTTGGCGAGGTCGGCTGCGTGGGCGGCGATCTTGTAGGTGATGACGCCGGTCTTGACGTCGTCACGGTTGGGCAGGCCCAAGTGCTCCTTGGGCGTGACATAGCAGAGCATGGCCGTGCCCCACCAGGCGATCATCGCGGCACCGATGCCGGAGGTGATGTGGTCGTACGCCGGCGCGACGTCCGTCGTCAGCGGGCCGAGCGTATAGAACGGAGCTTCATCACAGATCTCCTGCTGAAGGTCGATGTTCTCCTTGATCTTGTGCATCGGGACATGCCCCGGGCCTTCGATCATGGTCTGAACATTGAAACGCTTCGCGATCGTGTTGAGTTCCCCGAGCGTCCTCAACTCCGCGAACTGCGCGGCGTCGTTGGCGTCCGCGATCGACCCCGGCCGCAGCCCGTCACCGAGCGAGTACGTGACGTCGTACGCCGCGAGGACCTCGCACAGCTCCTCGAAGTTCTCGTAGAGGAAGCTCTCCTGGTGGTGCGCCAGGCACCACGCCGCCATGATCGAGCCGCCGCGCGAGACGATGCCGGTCTTGCGGTTCGCGGTGAGGGGTACGAACGGCAGGCGCACGCCCGCGTGGACCGTCATGTAGTCCACGCCCTGCTCGGCCTGCTCGATGACCGTGTCCTTGTAGATCTCCCAGGTCAGCTCCTCGGCGCGGCCGTCCACCTTCTCCAACGCCTGGTAGAGCGGCACGGTGCCGATCGGCACGGGGGAGTTGCGCAGTACCCACTCGCGGGTGGTGTGGATGTTGCGGCCGGTGGACAGGTCCATGACCGTGTCCGCGCCCCACTTCGTGGCCCAGGTCATCTTGTCCACCTCCTCCTCGATGGAGGAGGTCACCGCGGAGTTGCCGATATTGGCGTTGACCTTCACCAGGAACCGCTTGCCGATGATCATCGGCTCGATCTCCGGGTGGTTGACGTTCGCAGGCAGCACCGCGCGGCCGGCGGCGATCTCCTCGCGTACGACCTCGGCGGCGACGTTCTCGCGGACCGCCACGAACTCCATCTCGGGCGTGATCTCGCCGCGACGGGCGTACGCGAGCTGCGTCACGGCCTGTCCGGAGCGGCCCCGGCGCGGCTGGCGCGGCCGCCCCGGGAAGACCGCGTCGAGGTTACGGAGGCCTCCGCGCGGTGAGGTGTGCTTGATCCCGTCGTCCTCGGGACGGATCGGGCGGCCCGCGTACTCCTCGGTGTCGCCGCGGGCGATGACCCAGTTCTCGCGCAGCGGTGCCAGGCCCCTACGTACGTCGGTGTCGACGGTCGGATCGGTGTACGGGCCGGAGGTGTCGTACAGCGTGACGGACTGCCCGTTGGTGAGGTGCACCTGACGGACCGGCACCCGCAGATCGGGGCGCGAACCCTCGACGTACGCCTTGTGCCAGCCGATGGACCGCCCGGCCTCGTCGCTCTGGGACAGGGAAGGAACCCCGTCCGTCTGGCTGGAGGCAGGCGTGCCTACTACGTCCTTGTTGGTCATGAGACCTACTCCCTACGCCGGCATTACCCGGTAACAGGTTCGGCGGTCGACGCAGCGGCTTCCGTCTGCCGATGTTTCATGTGAAACATCGCTAAGACGAAGGTCAGCGCCCTCTCAGCCCGGTGCTCCGAGCTCCCGCGTGTGCAAAGGTGCCTCCACGCTAGCGTCACATCGGGCGCGCTGAACAGTGGGCCCCGTCCGTTCTTGCGATGATCGGCCGGTGACCACGATGCAGCAGCCCCCTGTTCCGCCATCCGAGCCGCCGCACGGACATGGCCCCGGCGACGGCCACGGACACGGCCCCGGTGGCGGCAGAGGACCCGGCGACGGCCATGGGCCGGGCGGTGGGCAGTGGTCCGGTGGTGGCCAGGGACCCGGTGGCGGACAGGGCCCGGGCGACAGCCACGGCCACTCGCACAGTCACAGCCATGGCCCCGCTGCCCCCGTCTCCAAGCACCTGCGCAAGGTCATCGGCGCGGTGCTGATCCCCTTCGCCGCCGCGGTCGTCGTGGGGCTCGTGGTGCTCTGGCCGGGCGGCGCCCCAGGGCACGAGCGCACCGGCGTCGGTTTCGACCGGCAGACCCAGCAGGCGACGGTCACCAAGATCGACAAGGTGGACTGCAATTCTGTGAACGCCTCGGGGGAGACCCCGACCGGCGACACCTCCACCGCCGAGGGCTCCTCCGCACAGCAGCAGGCGACGGGCGACTGCAAGAAGGCGACGATCCGGGTCGACACCGGCAGCGACAAGGGCCGTACGTTCACCGAGATCGTCCAGCCGGACCAGTCACGCCAGTTGCACCAGGGCGAGAAGGTCGTGGTCGCGTACGAGCCCTCCGCGCCCAAGGACCTGCAGTACTCGGTCAGCGACGTGAACCGCAGGATCCCGATGGCACTGCTCGCCGGGATCTTCGCGCTGGTCGTCGTGGGGGTGGGCCGGCTGCGCGGCGTCATGGCGCTGGTCGCGCTGACCGTCAGCTTCATGATCCTGACGTTCTTCATCCTGCCCGCCATCCTGCAGGGCTCGAATCCGCTGGTCGTGGCGGTCGTCGGGGCCAGCGCCATCATGCTGATCGCCCTCTACATGTGCCATGGCCTCTCGGCCCGGACGTCGGTGGCGGTGATCGGCACCCTGCTCTCGCTGCTGCTGATCGGGGTGCTCGGATCCGTGTTCATCAGCTGGGCCGCCCTGACCGGCAACACGGACGACAACACCGGCCTGATCCACGGTCTGTATCCGAACATCGACATGAGCGGTCTGCTGCTCGCGGGCGTCATCATCGGTTCGCTCGGTGTGCTCGACGACGTCACGGTGACGCAGACCTCCGCGATCTGGGAGCTGCACGAGGCGAATCCGACGATGGGCTGGCGGGGGCTGTACCGCGCGGGCATCCGCATCGGCCGCGACCACATCGCCTCGGTCGTCAACACGCTCGTGCTGGCGTACGCGGGCGCGGCGCTGCCCCTGCTGCTGCTCTTCTCGATCGCGCAGAGCAGCATCGGCTCAGTCGCCAACAGCGAACTGGTCGCCGAGGAGATCGTGCGCACCCTGGTCGGATCGATCGGCCTGGTTGCCTCTGTGCCGGTCACCACCGCACTGGCCGCCCTGGTCGTCTCGGCCGACCGCACGGGGACTCCGGTAGGCCGGCCCGTGGCTCCGGGCGGCCCTGTGGAGCCCGTGGAGGCCGCCAGGACGCCGGTACGCGGCGGGAAGGGCCGCCGCCGTAAGCACTGAAGCCAGGCGGCGCCCAGGGCACTTGGCGCGCCGTGCGACCTCTGCCCTGTACGCAGGGCCGGTTGAGAGGAAGCGTTACTCCACTTGGGGAGCGAGGCTGCGCTCAGCCCGCGCTCTGCTCCTCCGCCAGGATGCGGTCCAGCGCCTCGTCGAGGTGGGTGTCGAAGTCGGCGAGGGAACGCTCCTGCCCGAGCGGCACCAGCTTGTCCGTACGGTCGAGGAACGCCACGAGCGGCGCCGCGCCGGACCTGAACAGCGCGTGATCGCCGCCCACCTGGAGCCGGATCAGCACCTCGCCGAACGCGTCCGGGTCGGCGGGTGCGATGTGCACATCACCGTCGCCACACGGCCGGCCCACGCCATCGACCAGCAACTCCCGCCCGAACGCCCAGGTCACGGGCGCGTCGCCGGGCAAGTGGAAGGTCAGCCGCACGGCGTACGGATCACAGGTCTCGTATCGCAGCTCCACCGGAATGCGGAAGGAGAGCTCCTCCGAGACGAGGAAGTTCATCATGACCTCTGCCTGCACCGACTCACGCATCGCCTACCCCGTCGTTTGCCGTCGACTGGCCAGGAATCGTCCCCCTGACACTGCTGGAATCTTGCTCAACGTACACAGCAGATCACAAGGAGTGAGTTTTCAGATACTGATAGAGATGGCGAGTGTCCCTGGCAGCCTGCCGATTTCCTCTTGCAACTGGCGTGCGGCGGGCAGGAGTCGGTCAGCCTGGTGCGACGGCACGGAGATGGCCATGGTCGACGCGGTGGTGCCGACAGTGAGGGGAATCGCGGCGCAGACCGTGCCCAGCGCGTACTCCTGTCGTTCAACTACGAGCTCCATCCGCCCCACGCGCTCCAAGCGCCGCAGCAGGTTGTCACTGTCACGCACCGTGTACGGAGTGATCGACTGCACCGGATAGCGGTCGAGATGATCCCTGCGGACCTTCTCGTCCAGCTGCGACAGCAAACACTGACCGATCGCGTGGGCGTGCCCGGTCTCCCGGAAGTCGGCCCACTCCTCGACCGCGGGATTGCCCGGGCTGTCGGCGACGCACACGACCTCGATCTCGCCGTCGCGGTACGTCGCGTAGTACACGGGTACGCCGATCAAATCGCGCCAGTGCGCGAGCAGGTCGCTCACCGTGCTGCGACGTTTCTGCTGGGCTCCGCTGCTGCTCAATCGCTCGGCGGCCTCGCCGAGGAAGAACAGTCCCTTCTCGCGGCGCAGATAGCCCTCGTGAGCCAGAGTGCGCAGCAGGTGGTACGCCGTCGGCAGCGCGAGCCCTGCCTCCCGGGCGAGCTGTTTGGCGGGCGCACCGTGCTCGCGCGCGGCGACGGCCTCCAGGAGGCGCATCGCCCGCTGTACGGAGCCGATGAGGGTCGTGGGGTGCGGCTCCAGCGGCGCGGCCTCCGCCGGGGGCGTTCGTGCCCCGGCGAGCAGGGCGTGGGCGGCCGCGGGTGGAGTGCGCGTGGCCGCGGGCGGCGGAGCGTCCTGCTCAGCGGTTGCCGTCCGTCCGTCGTGCGTCTCTGCGGGCGAAGTCTTCGCGCGCGCCTCTCCGGGCGACGTGCGCGGCTGGGTCGGCGGGACACGAGACCCCGCAGTCGCTCCGGACCGCTGGACAGGTGGAGCGTGTGATGTTGCGGGCACGGTGTCAACGGTGGCCAAGGGGCACTCCCTGAGCGCGAGGGGGACCGCCCGTGCGGGGGAACACGGGAGGGAGGTGTGCGCTGCTCGCGGGGTCGACCCCGCGTCGAGCTTCCGGACTTTAACTGCCGGCCGCCGCTCGCAGACCGCCCCACCGGGAAACTTCCCCCTGCCGAGGGAACCTCGGCTTCCCTTTACCGGCCCACCCGTTACCGATCGCTCACCCGCTCGCGCCTCCCCGTCACCTCACCAGTCGCCGCGCGACGACGAACTCGTCGTGAACTTTCGCACGACGTAGATCAGGCCGCCGACCAGCGCGACGAAGATCAGCGCCTTGAAGAGCAGGCCGATGACGAAGCCGACGACGGTCGCTATCAGGCCACCGAACACCACGAGGGCGATGACCGGCACCGCGACCCACTTCACCCACCACGGCATACCGTTGAAGATCTCTCGCATCGCCCTTGTCCTTGCCTCTGTCCGCCCGTCGCCCCAAGTCCGGGGCACTGATTCCGGGTTCTTTGGTGTCTCGCATTCGATGCTAGATCGGAGAGGAACCGGACGGGGGCCCCGCATCCCTTGTTCCCCCCTGACCGTTCCCCTAGGGAACCCCGAGACGGCAGTCAGCTCTCGGGCGGAGAGAACACCACCAGAACCCGTAGGTCCTCGGTGATGTGATGGAACTTGTGGGCGACCCCCGCGGGTACGTAGACGACGCTTCCCCGCGCCACCTGCGTGGTCTCCAGACCGACCGTGATCGAGGCACGCCCGCTCACGATGAAGTACACCTCGTCCTGCTGGTGCGGCCGCTGCGGGTCCTGGTCCCCCGCGTCGAGCGCGTACAGACCGACCGACATGTTCCGCTCTCGCAGAAACTGCAGATAGGCACCGTCGTTGGCGGCGCGTTCCGCCTCCAGTTCATCCAGCCGGAATGCCTTCATCGCCCTCGTCCACTCTCGTACGCGGTCTGCTCTGTCCACAGCCGCGCTCGCCAGTCGATCTCTTCTGCCACGATCAGACACATGAAGAATTTCGTAGTCAAGACGATCGCCAACGCGGCGGCCCTGGCCATCGCCGTCTGGGTGCTGGACAAGATCACCCTGACCGGTGACAGCACGGGCAAGAAGGTCGGCACACTCCTACTCGTAGCACTGGTGTTCGGCCTGGTGAACTTCCTGGTCAAGCCGGTCGTGAAGGTGCTGACCTTCCCGCTCTTCATCCTCACGCTCGGCCTGATCACACTGGTGGTCAACGCCCTGATGCTGCTGCTCACCTCATGGCTGTCCGACAAGCTGGACCTGAGTTTCCACGTCGAGGGCTTCTGGACCGCCGTCCTGGGCGGCCTGATCATCTCGATCGTGTCCTGGGCGCTCAACGTCGTCCTGCCCGACGGCAAGGACTGAGTGCGTCCGATGACCTTCTCCATCTGCTTCGTCTGCACCGGCAACATCTGCCGCTCCCCGATGGCCGAGTCCGTCTTCCGTGCCCGCATAGAGGAGGCCGGGCTCGACAGCCTGGTCGAGGTCGACAGCGCGGGCACGGGCGGCTGGCACGAGGGCGACGGCGCCGACCCACGCACAGTCGCCGTGCTGGAGGCGCACGGCTACGGGAGCGACCATGCGGCCCGGCAGTTCCAGGCCTCGTGGTTCGCCCGCCTCGACCTCGTCATCGCCCTCGACTCCGGCCACCTCAAGGCCCTGCGCCGCCTCGCACCCACACCTCAGGACGCGGAGAAGGTCCGACTGCTGCGTTCGTACGACCCCGCCGCGGGCGCCGATCCCGACGTCCCCGATCCGTATTACGGACATATCGAGGGCTTCGAGGATTGTCTTGAGATGGTGGAGGCGGCGAGCCGCGGGCTGCTCGCCGCCGTGCAGGAGCAAGTGGAGGGACGAGCGGCATGACGTCAGGGGATTTCGTCACCGGGAGCGGTGACGGCACGCGCGCCGTGCGGGCCGGACTGCCCGAACCCGTCAAGTACGAGCCGACGCTCCCGGGCCCGGTCTTCGCCGCGCACTTCCATCTGCCGGGGGAACCCACCGGCCCGTACACCTACGGCCGTGACGAGAACCCGACCTGGACACTCCTGGAGAGCGCCATCGGCGAGCTGGAAGCCCCGGGCCAGGACGGCGTCGAGACGCTCGCCTTCCCCTCGGGCATGGCCGCCATCTCGGCGGTGCTCTTCTCCCAGCTGCGGGCCGGCGACATCGTGGTACTGCCGGACGACGGCTACCAGGTGCTGCCACTGGTGCGGGAGCAGCTGACCGCGTTCGGCATCGAGGTACGCACGGCCCCGACCGGCGGCGACGCCCAGCTCGACGTCCTCGACGGCGCGAAGCTGCTGTGGATCGAGACCCCGTCGAACCCGGGGCTCGACGTGTGCGACGTACGGCGGCTCGTGACGGCGGCACACGAACAGGGCACCCTCGTCGCCGTCGACAACACACTGGCGACCCCTCTCGGGCAGCGCCCGCTGGAGCTCGGCGCCGACTTCTCCGTGGCCAGCGGCACCAAGATGCTCACCGGGCACGGCGACATCCTCCTGGGATACGTCACCGGGCGCGA
Organism: Streptomyces sp. NPDC093544; assembly: GCF_040683495.1. Lineage (NCBI taxonomy): Bacteria > Bacillati > Actinomycetota > Actinomycetes > Kitasatosporales > Streptomycetaceae > Streptomyces > Streptomyces sp. NPDC093544. The sequence goes on from NZ_JBFBEA010000021.1 coordinate 134,005, forward strand.
CGCCGCTCTGATGACTCCCGTACGGCGCTGGCGCAAGGTCGTCGGCGCGATCCTCGGGCCCATGGAGGCATGGCTGGCACACCGCTCGCTCGCCACCCTCCACCTGCGTGCCGACCGGCAGACAGCCAACGCCCTGACGATCGCCGAGGCGCTGCGGAATCGGTCCGAGGTGACCGGGCTGCGCTACCCGGGGCTGCCCGACGACCCCTCGTACAAGATCGCCTCGCAGCAGATGCGGCGCTTCGGGTGCGTGGTGTCCTTCACGCTGCCCACGCGCGCGCGTGCCGATCGTTTTCTCGACGCGCTGCGGCTGGTGGACGACGCGACGAGCTTCGGCGGGGTACGGTCCACGGCCGAGCGGCGCGGACGATGGGGCGGGGACGCGGTGCCCGAGGGCTTCATCCGTTTCTCCGCAGGCGCCGAGGATCCGGAGGACCTGGTGGCGGACGTGCTGCGGGCGCTCGACGAGTCCGGGGACTGAGTCTTCAACGATCAGCGCCTTCACCGATCCGAGGGCCGAGCCCTTCTCGTCCGCGGGCCGAGTTCTTCCCGGGCGACCGGTGAGCGAGCGGCAACGCCCGTCCGAGCTGGGAGTTGTGGCACTTCGCTACGCACAACAGACGGTCCGAGCCTCCCCCCTCGTGGCTCGGACCGTCCCGGTTCCACGCGCGAAGAACCGCGCGCACAAGGCTAGTTGACTCTTTGTCAGTGTCCAATCACAGTAGCGACAGCGACCTATCGACTTATTTATAGTTGGGGCTCGGCCGGGAGCGGTGGGAGGGGAGTGGCACCATGGATCTGGCGCTGCTGCGGACGTTCGTGACCGTGCACCGTGCCGGTTCCTTCACCCGGGCCGCCGCACTGCTCGGACTCTCGCAGCCTGCCGTCACCTCACAGATCCGCGCACTGGAGCGGCAGTTGGGGAGGCCACTCTTCCTGCGTCAGGCGCGCGGGGTGACACCCACGACCATCGGCGACGAGCTCGCCCACAAGGCCGCACCGCACCTTGACGCCCTGGTGGAGATCGCCGAGACCGGGCTCGAAGTGGACTCCTCCTTACGGACCCTGCACCTCGCCGGGCCGCCGGAGTTCACCGCCGAACGCGCCCTGCCCGCGCTGACGGAGCTGACGGGCGACGACGGCCAGGGTTTCGCGCTGCGCGCCTCCTTCGGGAACGCAGAAGAAACGCTGGACGGGCTCTCTGCCGGACATCACGATCTGGCCATCACCACAGCCCAACCGCGCGGCCCGCTGCTCACCGCGACTCCGCTCTGCGACGAGGAGCACGTCCTGGTCGCCGCCCCGCGCTGGGCCTCCCGCATAGGTCCCGGCAAGCTGCACCGCAAGGGCGCCCACACGCTGGAGAATTTCCCCGTCGTCGAGGTGCACGAGTCCCTTCCTCTCGTCGCCCGCTACTGGGCCTCCGTCTTCGACTGCCGCCCGGCGGCCTCCGGCACTGTCGTCGTGCCTGATCTCCGCGCGGTACTCGCCTGCGCTGCCACGGGCGCGGGGCTCGCCGTGCTGCCCCGGTATCTGTGCACCGCCGCCCTGGAGCGCGGGGATGTCGTGGCGCTCCTCGATCCGGCGGTGCCTCCGCTGCGTACCTACTTTCTGGTGGTCCGCACCGGCACGCTCGCCATGCCACATATCGCACGGGCACACGAGTGGCTGCTGCGTGCCGCGGCCGACTGGTCGTGAAGTCCCCTCCCGGGCCCCCGACCTCCCCCTTCTGAGTCATCTCCTGACACCCCAGCGGCTTCGCGATGTTTCACGTGGAACCAACCGGGCCACATTCCTCCCATGACCGTCCGACCCGTGGTCAAGCGCACCGCCCGCGCCATCCTGCTGGATGGCGACGACCTGATTCTCATCAAGCGCACCAAGCCCGGCGTCGACCCCTACTGGCTCACACCGGGTGGCGGGGTCGAACCGGAGGACGCAACTGTCGTCGACGCCCTCCACCGTGAAGTACACGAGGAACTCGGCGCCAAGGTCATCGATGTGGTGCCCTGCTTCGTCGACACCGTCGAGCACATCGGCGACGACGGCGGCGCGACCGGCGTGAAGGTGCAGCACTTCTTCGTCTGCCGTCTGGAGTCCATGGATCCGGCGCTGCGGCATGGCCCCGAGATGGACGAGCCGTGCGGCGAGTACGAGACCGTACGGGTCCCGTTCACCCGGGTCGGCATCGCCTCCGTCCACCTAGTCCCGCTGTCCCTGCGGCACTATCTCGATGGGAACATCGAGGGCGTACGGGCCATGCACGCGCCTGACCTGGGCTGACGCTCTGCCGGGCCACGCCGTGTCAGTCTTGTGCCGACGCGTCCTGAGGTCAGTCCGCAGTGGCGACGAGTTCCTCCACCGCGTCGTGGCGTATGCGGTCCGACGGGATGCCGATGTCCCTGAGGGCGTCCACCCCGCTGCGGATCATCCCGGGCGGACCCGAGAGGTAGGCGTCGTACTCGCTCCACGGCCCGTACTCGCGTATGACATCGGGAAGTTGGAGATGATGGGCCCGCTGGTCGACCACCGGGCGCACCTCGAGCCACGGGTGGCTCTGCTGAAGCCGCAGCATCGTGTCGATGTCGTACAGGTCGTGATCGGTACGGGCACCGTAGAAGACCTCGACCGGGCGCCGCTCCCCGTGCTCGGCGACATCCTCGACCAGCGCCTTGATGGGCGCTATGCCGGTGCCGCCGCCCAGACAGAGCAGTCCGCTGTCGGTGGTGTGGTCGACGGTCATCGAACCGGTCGGCGGGCCGAGCCGGATGATGTCGCCGGGCCGGGCGCGGTGCACCAGCGCGTTGGACACCCAACCTGCCGGAATCGCTTTGACGTGGAAAGAAAGCAGCCCGTCGGAGCGGGGCGCCGAGGCGAACGAGTAGTGGCGCCAGATCCGCGGCCACCACGGCGTCTCCAGGCTCGTGTACTGCCCGGCAAGGAAGGGGTACGGCTGGTCGGGGCGGACCGTGATGACCGCGATGTCTGGAGTCCTGAGGTCGTGCGAGACCACTTCGGCGTACCACCAGGCCGGGGCTCGCAGTTCGTCCCGGGCCGCCGCGTCGATCATGACCTGGGAGATCGTCGTGTACGTGCGGACCCAGGCCGCCTCGGTCTCGGGGTCCCAGACCGCCGAGGCGAACCGGCTGAGTGACCCGATCAGACACTCTCCGACGGCCGGGTAGTGCTCGGGCCTGGTGCCGTACTTGCGGTGTCCACGGCCGAGGTTCTGCAGGTACGCGACGAGGACCTCGGTGTTGTCGATGTGCTCGGCCGCGGTCAGCAGTGCCTTGAGCAGCCGGTCCCGCTGGGTGTCCATCGCGGCGGGGAACAACGACCGCAGTTCCGGGTGACGCACGAAGAGCAGCGCGTAGAAGTAGGAGGTGACCTTGTCGGCGACGGGGCCGGCCTCGGCCATGGTCCGACGGACCAGTACGGCGTCCGGAGACGCCTCAGGAGTGGAGACGGAACTCTGGGCGGGCACGCGCGGCTCCGGCGCGGGAGCGGGCTGCTCCGGGGCCGGTTGGGGCCGCGGAGAGCCGTGGCCTGAATGCGGAGAACCGGGTTCGGGCCTCGGAGAGCCGTACCCGGACTGTGGCGAGGCTTGCTCGGTCTGCGGAGAACCGGGCTCGGGCCGTGCGGGGTCCGACTGCGGTCGTACGGGTTCGGGTGGGGGCCCCTGCTTGCGGTGCACCGCTGGGGCGGCGGGTGCGGCCTCGGGGCGCCGGGTGTGAGCGGTCTCGGAGCGCTCGACGGCCTGTATTCGCTCCTGCGGGGCTGAGCCCTCGCCTGCTCGGGGAGTGCCTCCGGTGTGACCCGCGTCCGTCGGCCTGCTCTCGGTCGACCGGCCCACCGGTCGCAACGCGGCCAGACGGCTCCCCTCCGCCTCCTGCTCCCTGCCGGCGGACGCCGGTGCGGGATCCTTGCGCGGTGTGAACCAGCCGCCCCCGCCGTTGCCGCCGGAAGTGCCGTTGTCGGCCGACGTGGTGGTCGGAGCGTCCATGGGTGTGCCTCGCCTCGAACATCTTTCGGTCGGTCTGCGCACCTCCACGGTCGGAAGATGCCTACTTTCCCCCGCAGACGGCTTGCTTTCTTTCCCGGTTCAGTCCCGGTCGGTCAATGCGGCCACATTGAACCCGGATTACCACTCCGTACGGACAAGTAAGTCGAGAATGTGACATTGACCGCAGTACTTGCAGCATCCCACCCCGAGCCAATGCCTGGCCACATAACGGAGAATGCGGGTCTTCGATCTCTCCGTCCCGTTAGGCTGCATTGGCATGCGTTCGTGCCTCCACGCGACTTGCGCACATCTCGGCGGCCGCGAACCGGACTCGACCATACCGGCAGCCGCCTCAGACACAAGTCCTGCCTTCCTTCAGCACGAATGGGCTGGACCCAAGCCTCCGTCGCCTCAATTGCCGGGCCCGACGGGTCAATTCATAGGCACCCCACAGGGTCCTGCCTGCATAGGGGTAGGTGACTAGGCCCGTCAGATCGCGACCCGTATTGACCGCTACGGATACGGGTACTGCACCGAACTGCTCCCTGTCCGGCAGTGAGTCATCGCGGGCCACACAGTCAGCCCGGTTCACCTCGAATTCTTCACAGAGCCGGTTCGCGATCTGCACTTTGTCCACGGGAGTGGGAATCCCCCACTCGGATCCGTTGGCTCGCCCGAGGCAACGGCCGGGAAGCGCGAGCTGTTTCACGTGAAACATCTGTCCGCGTGCTGTGTGGTTGCGTATGACCTGGCCAAAAGCATGTACGTCTACCCGCAAACAGGTGGACGCCGCGGGTGCGGGTCGGACAGCCTGACCTGCGTGCCGACACCTTCCCTCGCCGCTCTGCCCATTCGTCGCCTGACGCTTCGCGATCTCATCGCCTGCGCCGACTTGTCCGAGGACCGAGGCTGGCCCCGCGAGGAACACAAGTGGGGCCTCCTCCTCGCTGCCGGCACGGGATACGGCATCGACGCAACCGAAGGCGGACTTGTCACAGCCTGCATCGTGACCGAGTACGGACCGCGCGAGCGCCCTGATCTGAGCGCAATCGGCATGGTGCTCGTCGCCGAACGACACGCCCGTCAGGGAGTTGGCCGACGTCTGATGCGGCATGTCGTCGAGGAAATGGGCGCTACCCCACTGACGCTGCACGCCACCCCGTACGGCCGTCCGCTCTATGAGGAGATGGGCTTCAAAGTCACCGGCCGGGCCGAGATGGTCCGCGGCCACTTCACCACCGGCGGGCCGCATCCCAAGGTCTTCACGCGCCCGGCGACGGCCGGCGACCTCAGCGCGATTCTCCGGCTCGACGAGGAGATCTTCGGCTGCGACCGCACCCATGTGATCACCCGACTGCCCGCCTTCTCCGACCAACTGCACGTCGCCGAGGAGCACGGCCGGATCACCGGATACGCAGCCGCCTGGCCCAATATGGACAACCACGTGGTGGGTCCGCTGATCGCCCACGACACAGAGACGGCGAAAGCACTCATCGCCTCGCTTGCCGCTCACATCGACGGCCCTCTGCGCACCGACATCGACGTACGGCACGAAGAGCTGCTGTCCTGGGTGAAGGAGCGTGGCCTCGTGTCCACCAGCTTCAACGCGGTGATGACGTACGGGATCTCGGAGTTGCCCGGCGACTGGACACAACGCTTCGCTCCCCTGACGGTGGCGGCCGGCTAGAAGACGGCGACAGCCTGGCAGCCGACAACAAGAACGCGCCGGTCCACCAGACTTGGGGGACCGGCGCGTCTGCGCTGAATCGCTGTCAGGCGAGTGCCTTCACGGCGGCCACGGCGAAGCCGTGGTCCTGGTCCGGTGCACCGCCGCCGACCCCGATGGCCCCGATCAGGCGGCCGTCACGATGGACCGGTACGCCGCCCGCGATGAACAGAAGCGGGCGGTCGAGCGCGGTGGGCAGGGTGTGGAAGAGGCCGCCGGGCTGGACCGCCTCGACGAGGTCCGCGGTGGCGGAGTCCAACTGGAGTGCTGTGTAGGCCTTGCGGGTGCTGGTCTCGCCGGAGATCAGCACGGCCTGGTCATCGCGGCGGAAAGCCAGCGGGTGACCGCCCGCGTCGAGGACGGTGACGCTGACCCGGACTCCGGAGACTTCGGCGGCACGGTGGGCCGCGGTGACGAGAACCTCGGCGTCCTCAGTGGTCAGCGGGGCAACGGCGGTGGTGGTGCTCATGAGGGGGTTCTCCTTGCAGGTGATGCTGAGTCGCAACAGGTGATGCTGAGTCGAGAGGGTGCGGGGACGGCCCTGGCCCCGCACCGAGCTCCAACCCGGTCAGTGGTGGACGGCGGTCCGCTGTCCGGTGGGCACGCCACCGGCGACGACAGCGCCGCGGGCGCCGGCGCGCCGCTCCAGGGCGGCCGAGAGGACAGCGAGGACGAGCGCACTCGCGGCAAGGACTGCTCCGACCCAGTTGGGGGCGGTGTAGCCCATGCCCGCAGCGATGACGAGGCCGCCGAGCCAGGCCGACAGGGCGTTGCCGAGGTTGAAGGCGCCGATGTTGACAGCAGAGGCCAACGTGGGAGCGCCGTGTGCCTGGTCGAGGACACGCTTCTGTAGCGGCGGCACGGTGGCGAAGCCGAGGGCGCCGATCAGCGCGATCGTGACGGCCGCGAGGATCTTGTTGTGTGCGGTGACCGTGAACAGGGCGAGCACAATGGCGAGGCCGCCCAAGGACACGTACAGCATCGGCATCAGCGCACGGTCGGCGAACTTGCCGCCTATCAGGTTCCCGCCGACCATGCCGAGGCCGAAGAGGACCAGCAGCCAGGTGACGGACCCCTCCGCGAAGCCTGCGACATGCGTCATCATCGGCGCGATGTAGGTGATGGCCGCGAAGACACCGCCGAACCCGAGCACGGTCATCGCCATGGCCAGAAGAACCTGGACGTTCTTGAAGGCGGCCAGCTCGTGACGGAGTTGCACGCCTTCAGGCTTCGGCAGTTCGGGGACCAGCTTGGCGATGCCCAGCAGCCCGATCACGCCGAGCGAGGCAACGCCCGCGAAGGTGACACGCCAGCCGGCGGACTGCCCGATCATTGTGCCCAGCGGGACGCCGACCACATTGGCGACGGTCAGACCGCTGAACATCATGGCGATCGCGCCTGCCTTCTTCTCAGGGGCGACCAGCTCGGCGGCGACCACGGAGCCGATGCCGAAGAAGGCACCGTGGGCAAGGGAGGCGACCACGCGGCCCGTCAGCATCAGCCCGAAAGTCGGGGCGACGGCGGAGAGCAGGTTACCGAGCACGAACAGGCCCATCAGCACCATCAGCATCCGCTTGCGGGACACTTTCGTGCCGAGCGCGGTCATGATCGGGGCGCCGATCACCACACCGAGGGCGTAACCGGTCACCAGCAGTCCGGCGGTGGGGATGGAGACACCGAAGTCACCGGCGACCTGGGGCAGCACACCCATGATCACGAACTCGGTGGTTCCGATTCCGAAGGCCCCGATCGCGAGGGCCAGAAGCGCGAGAGGCATGGTGGGGTACACCTTCCCAGACGATTGCAGTAGCGCTTTGCGTGCGTTCACAATAGTTGCAGACGCGGGTTATGCGCAAGTGCGGGCTATTGCAGTCGTGCTCTATCCTGGATCCAGTCGCTCCGGGACGGAGAAAACGCCATGACAGCCACGGACCCCGCACTCACCGCCCTCTCACAGGGCTGGTGCGCTCTCTCCCTGCTTCACGGGAGGATCGAGGCCCACATCGAGCGGGCCCTGCAGGCCAAGCACGGCCTGAGTGTGCGGGAGTACTCCCTGCTCGACGTGCTCAGCCGGCAGCACGACGGCGAGGGCGGTCATCTGCAGATGAAGCAGGTGGCGGATGCGGTCGTCCTCAGCCAGAGCGCTACCACCCGGCTCGTCACCCGACTCGAGGACCGCGGGCTGCTCTCGCGCTACCTGTGCCCGACCGATCGGCGCGGCATCTACACGAACGTCAGCGAGGCGGGCCTCACCCTCCTCGAAGAGGCGCGCCCCACCAATGACGCCGCCCTGCGCGGGGCGCTCGACGAGGCGGCCGGAAACCCCGAACTGGCCCCACTGGTCCGGGTCGTGGAATCGGCGAAGGTGCCCGCTTAGGCGATGCGCGGGAGTGAGCCCGCTCTCGTAAGGTGCGGCCATGGGAGATCTTGAGATACGAGCCGCCGTTCCGGACGATGTCCCCGCCATCGTCGCGATGCTCGCGGACGACCCGCTGGGAGCCCAGCGGGAGTCGCCGGACGACCTCGCCCCGTACCTGGTCGCCCTGAAACGCTTGAGCGGCGATACAAACCAGCACCTCGTCGTCGCCGTGCGCCAGGGCCTCGTCGTCGGCACCCTCCAGCTCACGGTGATTCCCGGGCTGTCCCGCAAGGGGGCGACCCGCTCGATCATCGAAGGCGTACGTGTCCACGCCGACGAGCGCGGCAGCGGCCTCGGTACCCGGCTCATCGAGTGGGCGATCGAGGAATCCCGGCGCCAGGACTGCCAGTTGGTCCAGCTGACCTCCGACGTCACACGTACTGACGCACACTGGTTCTACGAGCGGCTCGGTTTCACGGGCTCCCACGTGGGCTTCAAGCTGCCGCTCTGAGGAGCGACCCGCGCATACGGCGGGAGGCGGGTGTTTCACGTGAAACACCCGCCTCCCGCCGTTACGCAGCGCCTACCGAACCCCTCGCCAGCCGTCAGGGTCCACCCCACCCGGCACAGGAGCCCCCTCCTCGTACGGCTGACGGGTGAAGGCGAACGACCCGAGGTCGAGGTGGCTCACGGACCCGTCAGGGCGCCGCAGGGGCCGGAGAAGCTCTCCGGCGTAGTAGCCGTCCAGCCCCGTCCAGGTACCGTCACTGTTCGACCGAAAGCGCGCGCCCCGACCCGTGCCGAACAACGGCTCCAGCGAAACGCCCCCGTCGGCGACCAGCCGCAGCCCGAAGGCATGGGTCCCCCAGTACCACTGCCCTGCCAACTCCAGTACCGCTGAGTCCACTTCGGGTAGCGGACGCCAGGGCTCAGGGACCCGGGGCTCGGCCTCCGCCACGATCCGTACCAGATCTGCGGCGACGGTCAGCACAGCCGGTCCCGAGGTGCAGTTGGACAGCACGACCGCCGCCAGGTCGTCCTCCACACTCACCAGCAAACCGGCGAGGAAGCCCGGCAGGGAACCGGAGTGGCCGACGAGGGTCCGGCCGTCACGGTGCACGATCTGCATACCCAGGCCATAAGCGGAACCCGTGGCCAGGTCCGCTGTCTCGGGCGGCGCGGCGGGCGTCCGCATCTCCCGCACGGATTCCGCGCACAGCACCCGGTCGTCGCCCCCAGCAAGGAACACAGCAAAGCGCGCCAAATCCCCAGTGGTGGACCAGAGTTGTCCGGCCGAGGCCATACGGCCAAGGTCCTCGGCCGGTTCCGGCATCATCACGTCCGCCCAGGGGTGGACGGCCCACCCGCCCGCGTGCGGCGCCTGCGGCCGTCCGCTGGTACGGCGCAGTCCCAGCGGCTCGAGCACCTCCCGCTGAAGGACCTCTTCCCAAGGGGCGCCCCGCAGTTCCTCGACCAACGCTCCCAGCAGCGTGTAGCCGGGGTTCGAATAGTGGTGCCGACGCCCGACCGGATGCCGGAAAGGCTGCTCACCCAGCACATCGGCCAGCTCGGGGCGCAGGGAGCCGGGCGTGCGCTCCCACCAGGGAGCGGGTGACTCGGCAGCCAACCCCGCCGTGTGTGCGAGCAGTTCGGCGATGGTGGCCTCCCCCGCACCCGTGCCCGGCAGATGCTTCTCCAGGGGGTCACCGAGATCCAGCAACCCCTCGTCACGCAGCCTCAGCACCAGCACGGCGGTGAAGGTCTTGGTGATGGAGCCGATCCGGTACTGCACGTTCTCGTCCGGCCCGTGCCCGTCCACCGAGGTGCGCGCGCCGGTCCAGATCGTCTCCCGGCCCCGGACCACCGAAGCGACCAGTGACGGCGCCCGTCCTTCGGCCTGAGCGACGGCGATACGGTGCAACAGAGCCCGGCCCGTTGCGGGAAGGAGCTCTTCCTGAGGTGTCGTCATGCCCCCAGTCCACCTGCCCCGGCATCGCACGTCGAGCACATTTTCTCCGAGACCCAGCGAGGTGTCGGAGCCGGGTCTGGCCAGGCCGACGAGATGTCGGATCAGGTCTGCGCCATGTCCACGAAGCGCGAGTAGTGGCCCTGGAAGGCCACCGTGATGGTGGCCGTCGGACCGTTACGGTGCTTGCCCACGATGATGTCCGCCTCGCCCGCGCGCGGTGACTCCTTCTCGTACGCGTCCTCGCGGTGCAGCAGGATGACCATGTCCGCGTCCTGCTCGATCGATCCGGACTCACGCAGGTCGGAGACCATGGGCTTCTTGTCCGTGCGCTGCTCGGGGCCACGGTTGAGCTGAGACAGCGCGATCACCGGCAGCTCCAGCTCCTTGGCCAGCAGCTTCAGGTTTCGCGACATGTCGGAGACCTCCTGCTGCCGGCTCTCGGATCTCTTGCCGCCCGACTGCATCAGCTGCAGATAGTCGATGACCACGAGCTTCAGGTCGGCGCGCTGCTTGAGGCGGCGGCACTTGGCGCGGATCTCCATCATCGACAGGTTCGGGGAGTCGTCGATGTAGAGCGGGGCGGCAGAGACATCGGGCATACGGCGCGCGAGCCGCGTCCAGTCCTCGTCGGTCATCGTGCCGGATCTCATGTGGTGCAGGGCCACACGGGCCTCGGCCGACAGCAGACGCATCGCGATTTCGTTGCGGCCCATTTCGAGCGAGAAGATCACGCTGGGCATGTTGTGCTTGATCGAGCAGGTTCGCGCGAAGTCCAGCGCCAGCGTCGACTTACCCATGGCGGGACGGGCGGCAATGATGATCATCTGGCCCGGGTGGAGACCGTTGGTGAGCGAATCCAGGTCGGTGAAGCCGGTCGGCACGCCGGTCATCTCCCCCGACCGGGATCCGATCGCCTCGATCTCGTCGAGCGCGCCCTCCATGATGTCGCCGAGCGGTAGATAGTCCTCGGTGGTGCGCTGCTCGGTGACCGCGTAGATCTCGGCCTGGGCACTGTTGACGATCTCATCGACGTCGCCGTCGGCCGCGTATCCCATCTGCGTGATACGTGTCCCCGCCTCGACCAGGCGGCGCAGGACCGCGCGCTCGTGCACGATCTCCGCGTAGTACTCGGCGTTCGCCGCCGTTGGGACCGTCTGTACCAGGGTGTGCAGATACGGCGGCCCGCCGACCTTGGTGATCTCACCCCGTTTGGTGAGCTCGGCCGCGACCGTGATGGGGTCGGCGGGCTCGCCCTTCGCATACAGGTCGAGGATCGCCTGGAAGATCGTTTCGTGCGCCGGGCGGTAGAAGTCGTGGCCCTTGAGAACCTCCACGACATCGGCGATGGCGTCCTTGGAGAGGAGCATGCCGCCGAGAACCGACTGCTCGGCGTCCAGGTCCTGCGGCGGTACGCGCTCGAAGGCCGAACCTCCGCCCTCCCACGAGCCGGTGTCCCGGTCGCGGTCGTGCTGCTCGTCGCGGCTCCGGCCGCCGTCTTGGCGCCGACGGGAGGATGGCAGACGATCACTGGGACCGCTGTCGGCCCAAGGGTCGTCCAAGGGCTCGGAAATACTCACCGAGCCACCTCCTCCCGTCCGCGGAGCGGACCTAGCCGTGCCCCTTATTTCTACGGCACAGCACTGACAACTAAGAGGCCCAACTCCGGTTCTGTCGCGTCGTTTTTGCGAGGTTTTCGAGGACGTCGGAGAGAGTGGGCGCCGCCCCACGTTAGGCCCGCGGGCACCGTCAGCCAATCTGGTTATCCACAGGCCATGTGGACGACGGCCCGGATGCTGTGGAGAACCTCACAAAACCTGTGCACGACCCGGTGGACAGGCCTGTGAACAAGCACTCAACATCTCCAAGGAACCCGCCCTGACCTGCCCATTTCCCGTCCACTGGCTGTGCAGAAGAAAAACTTTCCCGGTCGGACCAAGATCGTTGCAAACGGCGTACGACGGCGTGTCCCATCAGACAGCAAGTAAGGGTTCTTCATGGGTTGTATCTATTACCTGTGGAAGATTAGATTGGTGCTCATGACACAGGCTCCCGCGGCGTCCAAGGCTGTCCGACGCCGACACGACCGAGAGATCGTCGCGCTGGCCGTTCCAGCCTTCGGCGCACTCGTCGCCGAGCCACTCTTCCTTATGGCCGACACAGCAATCGTCGGCCATCTCGGCACCGCGCAACTGGCCGGCCTCGGCATTGCCTCAGCCCTTCTCATGACGGCCGTCGGTGTCTTCGTCTTCCTCGCATACGCCACCACGGCTGCCGTCGCCCGCCGCGTCGGCGCGGGAGATCTGCGCGCCGCGATCCGCCAAGGCATGGACGGCATCTGGCTCGCCCTGCTGATCGGCGCAGCCGTCATAGCCGTCACCCTGCCCACGGCACCAGCCCTGATGGAACTCTTCGGCGCCTCGGACACCGCCGCTCCGTACGCCGTCACCTATCTGCGAATCTCGGCACTCGGCATCCCGGCCATGCTCGTCGTGCTCGCGGCCACCGGTGTCCTGCGCGGTCTGCAGGACACAAAAACCCCGCTGTATGTCGCCGTCGCCGGCTTCGTCGCCAACGCCGCTCTCAACGTCGGGCTCGTCTACGGCGCCGGCTTCGGCATCGCAGGTTCCGCCTGGGGCACCGTCATCGCCCAGTGCGGCATGGCCGCGGTCTATCTGTACGTCGTCATCCGCGGCGCCCGGAAGCACGGCGCCTCATTGCGGCCCGATGCCGCTGGGATACGGGCCTGCGCACAGGCCGGTGCGCCCCTGCTGGTGCGCACGCTGTCGCTGCGTGCCATTCTCATGATCGCCACCGCGGTCGCCGCCCGCCTCGGTGACGCCGACATGGCCGCACACCAGATCATCCTGTCGCTGTGGAGCCTGCTCGTCTTCGCACTCGACGCGATCGCCATCGCCGGGCAGGCCATCATCGGACGCTACCTCGGCGCGGGCGACACCCAGGGTGCCCGGGAGGCCTGCCGTCGCATGGTCCAGTGGGGAATCGCCACGGGAGTCGTGCTCGGCCTGCTGGTCATCGCCGCCCGCCCCCTGTTCCTCCCCTTGTTCACCAGCGACTCGGTCGTACAGAACGCGGCGTTGCCCGCCCTGTTGCTGGTCGCCGTGTCGCAGCCGGTCAGCGGGATCGTTTTCGTCCTGGACGGGGTCCTGATGGGTGCGGGCGACGGCCCATATCTGGCCTGGGCGATGCTGCTCACTCTGCTGGTCTTCGCTCCCGTGGCGCTGCTCGTACCCATACTCGGCGGCGGTCTTACCGCGCTCTGGGGAGCAATGACGCTGATGATGACTGTCCGGATGATGACCCTGTGGCTGCGTTCCCGCTCGGGACGCTGGATCGTCACGGGCGCGACGCGCTGAGCGTTTCACGTGAAACCTCCGCCCTGTTTCACGTGAAACGAAGAAGAGTCACGCCTTCGTGAAACCCAACCGCACCGTCGTAGAACGAAGAAGGGCCGCACCCAGCCGGGTACGGCCCTTCCCTCAGCTATGCCGAGCGCGGCGGTCAGGCCGCGACGACCTCGATGTTGACCTTGGCGGCAACCTCGGGGTGCAGACGCACGGACGTCGCGTGGGCGCCCAGGGTCTTGATCGGCGCGCCCAGCTCGATGCGGCGCTTATCGACCTCGGGGCCACCGGAAGCCTTGATCGCCGAGGCGATGTCGGCCGGGGTGACGGAACCGAAGAGTCGACCGGCGTCGCCGGAGCGAACAGCCAGACGGACCTTCACGCCTTCGAGGCGGGCCTTGATCTCGTTGGCCTGCTCGATGGTCGCGATCTCGTGGATCTTGCGAGCACGACGAATCTGCTCGACGTCCTTCTCGCCGCCCTTGGTCCAGCGGATCGCAAAGTTCCGCGGGATCAGGTAGTTGCGAGCGTAACCGTCCTTGACGTCGACGACGTCGCCCGCGGCACCGAGGCCAGAGACCTCGTGGGTAAGGATGATCTTCATATGTCAGTCACCCTTCCCTTATCGCGCGGTGGAGGTGTAGGGCAGCAGCGCCATCTCACGGCTGTTCTTCACAGCCGTGGCGACGTCACGCTGGTGCTGCGTGCAGTTGCCGGTCACGCGGCGGGCACGGATCTTGCCGCGGTCGGAAATGAACTTCCGCAGCATGTTCGTGTCCTTGTAGTCCACGTACGTGACCTTGTCCTTGCAGAAAGCGCAGACCTTCTTCTTAGGCTTGCGCACAGGCGGCTTCGCCATGGTGTTTCTCCTGTGTGATCAAGAAGTTGGGGGTACGAGCCCCACCCCTTTTAGAAGGGGGGCTCGTCCGAGTAGCCGCCGCCAGAGCCACCAGAAGCGCCGGAGCCGGTCGAGCCGCCGGAGCTTCCGCCCCAGCCGCCACCGCCACCGCCACCGCCACCGCCCTGATTGCCACCGGCAGGAGTGCTGGTCGCCCAGGGGTCTTCGGCGGGAGCGCCGCCACCCTGCGGCTGACCGCCGCCGGAGCTTCCGCCCCAGCTGCCGCCCTGCTGACCGCCGCCACCGCCGCCGCCGCTGTATCCGCCCTGACCGCCTCGGCCCGTGGTCTTGGTGACCTTGGCCGTGGCGCTCTTCAGGCTGGCGCCGACTTCTTCGACGTCCAGTTCGTAGACCGTGCGCTTGACGCCCTCACGGTCCTCGTAGGACCGCTGCTTCAGCCGGCCCTGCACGATGACGCGCATGCCTCGCTGGAGCGATTCGGCGACGTTCTCCGCCGCCTGACGCCAGACCGAGCAGGTCAGGAACAGGCTTTCGCCGTCCTTCCACTCATTGGTCTGTCGGTCAAAGGTGCGGGGGGTGGACGCGACACGGAACTTCGCGACCGCCGCACCGGAAGGGGTGAAGCGCAGCTCGGGGTCGTCGACAAGATTGCCGACGACCGTGATGACGGTCTCGCCTGCCATGGGGGAACCTCTCGGCGGGTTTGCTGCTGGCTGCTGGTGCTGCTACTCGAATCCCGGGATCAGCTGAGCTGGAGAGCTCAGTGGGTCTCGGGACGGAGGACCTTGGTCCGGAGGACCGACTCGTTCAGGTTCATCTGTCGGTCGAGCTCCTTGACGATCGCGGGCTCAGCCTGCAGATCGATGACCGAGTAGATGCCCTCGGGCTTCTTCTTGATCTCGTAGGACAGACGACGACGGCCCCAGGTGTCGACCTTCTCGACCTTTCCGTTGCCCTCACGGACGACGGAGAGGAAGTTCTCGATCAGCGGAGAGACAGCGCGCTCTTCGAGATCGGGGTCGAGGATGACCATCACTTCGTAGTGACGCATATGGAACCCACCTCCTTTGGACTCAGCGGCCACGGTCGTTCCGTGGCAGGAGGGTTGTGATGCGTACGCAACGGTATCGGCCGCCACTGACAATCGGGCTCCCCGAGCGGCGAACCGAACGGGATTCCCTGTCGTGACCTGGCCATGGCCTGGGCAGACACCGGTGCAGAGGATACAGACTACCTGCACATGGGCTTCCGGTTGAAATCCGACCGGGTTGAGCGTCAATCTGTACACATCGGGTGTGTATGGCGCTACAGTGCGCCGCCTTCCGCAGGAGGTGCCTTATGGCACAGACATTGCGACCCAACACCGTCGGTTCCCTGCTCGCCACCGACCACAAGCCCCACCCCCTCCAGGACACACTGGTCGGGCTGACCCTGGTGCTCGGGGTGACGGCCTTCATCACGGCCCAGTTCCACAGCCTTCATCTGCTCAGCTCCTGGACAGGGTTGGTGGGCATCCTGACCGGCGCCGGTGGACAGTTCATCTCGGAGACGACACGGGAGCGCTTCGGGCTGATCCTGGGTCTCGGTGCCGCGGGAGTCGGTTTCTTCCTGGGCATGGCACATGGCGGCCTGTTCGGCGGCGTCATCGGCTGACGGCCCGCCAGACGGCCGAACAACACCTCAGGGCGTCCTGGCCGCGTATCGGTCGGGGCGCAGCTTCCATACGGCCAGACGAGGCGCTCGCAGGGCGCAGTAGGCTTCGGCGCGAGAGCCGGAGCCCCTGTACCCATGGGGACACACCAGCCCGAGGAGCGCCCGGAATGAGCCTGACCCTGAGGACCATCAGCCGTGAGCAGCATCTGGCATACATCCAGAGTCTGCCCGCGGCTAGCCACATGCAGGTCCCGGCCTGGGCAGACGTCAAGGCGGAGTGGCGCTCCGAGAACCTCGGGTGGTTCGACGACAAGTCCGGCGAGATGGTCGGGGCGGGTCTTGTGCTGTACCGCCAGCTGCCCAAGATCAAGCGCTATCTCGCCTATCTGCCCGAGGGTCCGGTCATCAACTGGTTCGCTCCGAACCTCGGCGACTGGCTGGAGCCGATGCTCGCGCACCTCAAGCAGCAGGGCGCCTTCTCCGTGAAGATGGGCCCGCCGGTGATCATCCGGCGCTGGGAGGCCACCTCCATCAAGGGCGGCATCCAGAACCCGGACGTGAAGCGCCTGCGTGACATCGAGGCGGACTTCATCGAACCGCGCGCCTTCGAGGTCGCCGACAAACTGCGCCGCATGGGCTGGCAGCAGGGTGAGGACGGCGGCGCCGGCTTCGGCGACGTACAGCCCCGCTACGTCTTCCAGGTGCCGCTCGCCAACCGCTCCCTGGAAGAGGTCCACAAGAACTTCAACCAGCTGTGGCGCCGCAACATCAAGAAGGCCGAGAAGGCGGGCGTGGAGGTCGTCCAGGGCGGCTACCAGGACCTGGAGGAGTGGCAGCGGCTGTACGAGATCACCGCGACCCGCGACCACTTCCGGCCCCGCCCGCTGTCGTACTTCCAACGCATGTGGACGGCCCTCAACAACGAGGACCCCAACCGCATGCGGCTCTACTTCGCCCAGCACAACGGCGTGAACCTGTCCGCCGCGACGATGCTGGTCGTCGGCGGGCACGTCTGGTACTCCTACGGCGCCTCGGACAACATCGGGCGGGAGGTCCGGCCCTCGAACGCGATGCAGTGGCGGATGCTGCGGGACTCGTACGCGCTCGGGGCGACCGTCTACGACCTGCGCGGTATCTCCGACTCGCTGGACGAGACCGACCATCTCTTCGGCCTGATCCAGTTCAAGGTGGGCACGGGCGGGGAGGCCGCGGAGTATCTCGGCGAATGGGACTTCCCGCTCAACAAGCTGCTCCACAAGGCACTCGACATCTACATGTCGCGCCGCTGACCCGGCCCGATCCGCATGCCGTGCCCTTGACCGGGCCCGGTTTCGCTCCATCGGTCCGGCGAATCCGCCAGAATTTCCCTTCATACCTCTGATACACCGCAGCCACGAGAAAGGTTCCGGGACCGGCCATGGCGCTCACGCTCTACGTCGACACCGCGCGCTGGCGGGCACACCACAAGCAGGTGTCCGAGCAGTTTCCGGGGCTCGTCCCCGTCTGCAAGGGCAACGGGTACGGCTTCGGCCACGAGCGCCTCGCTGACGAGGCCACCCGCCTGGGCTCGGACGTCCTCGCCGTCGGCACCACATACGAAGCCGCACGGATCAAGGACTGGTTCGGCGGCGACCTGCTGGTCCTGACGCCGTTCAGGCGGGGCGAGGAGCCAGTACCGCTGCCCGACCGCGTGATCCGCTCCGTGTCGTCCATCGACGGCGTGTACGGCCTTGTGGGCGCCCGTGTCGTCATCGAGGTGATGTCCTCGATGAAGCGGCACGGTGTGAGCGAGCAGGATCTGCCCCATCTGCACTCCGCCATAGAGAACGTCCGGCTGGAGGGCTTCGCCATCCACCTGCCGCTGGACCGCACCGACGGCTCGGACGCCGTCGAGGAGGTCATCGGCTGGATGGACCGCCTACGCGCGGCCCGCCTGCCGCTGCACACGATGTTCGTCAGCCACCTCAAGGCCGACGAACTCGCCCGTCTCCAGCAGCAGTTCCCGCAGACCCGCTTCCGCGCCCGCATCGGCACGCGGCTGTGGCTGGGGGACCACGAGGCGACCGAGTACCGCGGGGCTGTCCTGGACGTCACGCACGTCTCCAAGGGCGACCGCTTCGGCTACCGCCAGCAGAAGGCCGCCTCCGACGGATGGCTGGTGGTCGTCGCGGGCGGTACATCGCACGGTGTGGGCCTGGAGGCCCCGAAAGCGCTGCACGGCGTCATGCCGCGCGCCAAGGGCGTCGCCCGTGCCGGCCTCGCGACGGTCAACCGGAACCTTTCCCCGTTCGTCTGGGCGGGCAAGCAGCGCTGGTTCGCGGAGCCCCCGCACATGCAGGTCTCCATCCTCTTCGTGCCCGCCGACGCCACCGAGCCGAAGGTCGGTGACGAACTCGTGGCTCATCTGCGGCACACCACCACGCAGTTCGACCGGGTCGTCGAACTCTGACCCCGGAACTCGACCAGCTCGACCCAGTTGAAAGGCCGTACACGGTGTCCGTGTACGGCCTTTCAACTGGCTTCGCTACGTCCTGTTCGCTCAGGGCGAACGGTCTCCAGCCGTGGCACTCCCGCTGCCCCAGTCCACCTGAGGCCCGTCGAAGTGCGCGGCGTGCCGCGGCGGATGGGCGGCGGCCCCGAACACGAAGGCGTCCTCCGCACCGTCCAGCACTCCGCCCGACGGATCGTCGTCACCAGCGAGGCGCACCATGTCCCGCTCGGGCATGAAGATGTCGCGTACGACCACGGCGCACAGGTACAGCGTCCCCAACAGGTGTACAGCGATGGCGACTTGATAGCCCTCGGTCGGCAGGCCCTTGTGAGCGTCGCCGCTGGTCGTGTAGGCGAGGTACATCCAGATACCCAGGAAGTACGCGACCTCGCACGCCTGCCAGATCAGGAAGTCCCGCCAGCGCGGCCTGGCCAGCGCGGCGAGGGGGACCAGCCACAGTACGTACTGGGGCGAGTAGACCTTGTTGGTGAGGATGAAGGCCGCGACGATCAGGAAGGCGAGCTGAGCGAAGCGGGGGCGGCGCGGGGCGGTGAGGGTGACCGCGGCCAGGCCCAGGCAGACGAGCAGCATCATCATCAGCGCCCAGGTGTTCGCCGTGTCGGCGGTGATCGTGATCTTCAGCCAGTTCGAGAGGAACAGGAAGATCGAACCGAAGTCGACTCCCCGCTCCTGACTGAAGCTGTAGAACTTCGACCACCCTTCCGGTGCGAGATACATCACCGGAAGGTTCACGACGAGCCAGGCTCCGACCGCGCCCAGCAGCGCGGTCCCGAACTCACGCCACTTGCCCGCTCGCCAGCACAGCAGGAAAAGCGGTCCGAGTACCAGGAACGGGTAGAACTTGGCGGCCGTGGCGAGCCCGATGAGCACACCGAACGCCAGCACACGGCCTCGCGACCACATGAGCATCGCAGCGGCCAGGAGGGCCACAGCGAGGAGATCCCAGTTGATGGTGGCCGTAAGCGCGAAAGCCGGCGCGAGAGCGACCAGGAGGCCGTCCCAGGGCCTGCGACGGTGGGTGCGCGCGGTGCATACGGCGATGACCGCCGCGCACACCATCAGCATCCCGGCGTTGACCATCCAGTAGATCTGCTCCTGGTCCTGGATGCTTCCGCTGCCTGGAGTGAGCCAGGACGCGACCTCCATGAACACGCCGGTCAGCACCGGGTACTCGAGGTAGTCCATGTCGCCGGGGAGCTTGTCGAAGTACGGCACGAGACCGTCGGCGAAGCCGCGCCCCTGGTAGAGGTGCGGGATGTCCGAGTAGCACGCGTGCGTGTACTGGGAGCTGGCCCCGAAGAACCAGGCGCCGTCGTAGCACGGCAGCTTCTGCACCATTCCGAGGGCGAATACGCCGATCGCGATGAGTGCGACCACCCGCACGGGGGTCCACCAGGACGTCCCGAGCAGGGCTCGTCGTCCGATGGGGCCGCCGATCAGCTCACTGCCGGTCGCGGCCACCTCATCTTCCTTGGTCGGCCGTACCAGCTCTGGCTCGCGCACGCTCGCTCGCGTCGTCTCTGCACTGGGCATGGCGCACATCCTGCCGTACGCACCTGGGTACACGACGAGGGCCGCCGCACCTGGTCGGTGCGGCGGCCCTCGTTTCACGTGAAACGGTGCGTTTCACGTGAAACACACACGGAGGCGGCTATCCGCTCGATCCTCCGAAGAGACCTCCGTTTTGGTTGCCGTTACTCGTACTCTCACTGGTCGACTCCGATGGTGTGGCGGACGCCCCTCCGTCCGTACCACCCGTATCGGTACCGCCGGTGTCTGTCCCACCATCGTCGGAGCAGTTCCAGTCGAAGTTGCCACAGGTCTCACTCGCCGAGGGCGAGGGCGAGGCCGTAGCGGTCTCCTCGCTGAGAGTCGGCGTCGGCGTCGGGCTCTCCACCACACTCTCGGTGGGCGAGGGGGTCACGCTCGGACTCGGGGTGTCGTTGAGAACCTTCCCGATGTCCTTGGGCGTCGGGAAGTCCTCCGCCTTCTCGCCCTTGAGCGCCTGCTCCATGTAGTCGTGCCAGATCTGAGCCGGGAACGAGGCACCGTGGATCTTCTCCTCGCCACCCGTGCCGTACATCTCCAGGAACTCACGGTTCTTCTTGGTCTCGTCGTCGTCCATGCGATACATGCCGATCGCGGTCGACAACTGCGGGGTGTACCCGACGAACCAGGCCGACTTGTTGCCGTCGGTGGTACCGGTCTTACCAGCCACATCCCGGCCCGTCAGCTTGGCGGCGGTGCCGGTTCCCTTGTCGACCACGGTCTTCAGGACGTCGGTGACATTGTCGGCGACGTCCGCGGTGAAGGCTTCCTTGGCCGCGCCTTTGTGCTGGAAGACGGTGCCGGTCTGGTCAGTGACCTTCTCGACCGAGTACGGATCGTTCTGCTTGCCGCTGGCCGCGAAGGTGGCGTACGCACCAGCCATACGAATCGCGCTCGGGGAGGACGTACCGAGCGAGAAGGACGGGAAACTGGCGCCGGCAAAGCTCGACTCCAGGATGCCCGCGTCCGCTGCGGCCTCCTTGACCTTGTCCAGGCCGACGTCCATGCCCAGTTGGACGTACGCGGAGTTGACGGACTCGCGCATCGCCTCGCGGAGGTCAATGTCGTAGCTGGGCGCGTTGTACGACTCACCGCCGTCGTTCGTCTGCAGCCACTCCTTGTCTTCCTTGTCCGTCCAGATGGTGCCGTCGTAGTCCTCGATCTTCAGCTTGTTCTTCCCGCTGTAGAGGCTCTTCGGAGAAACGACGGTGCGCTCGTCCTGCGCCTGGACCGCGTCACCGTCGGGATCCCGCGCACCCCACGACATGGCGGCCGCCAGGACGAACGGCTTGAACGTCGAACCGACTTGGGCACCGGTCGCGTCGGCGTTGTCCGTGAAGTGCTTGGTCGCGTCCTCGCCACCGTAGATGGCCTTGATCGCGCCGGTGTCCGGGTCCACGGAAGCCCCGCCGAACTGGACGAATGTGTCCGTCTGCGGGCGCTTCTTGGGATCGATGTTCTTGTCCTGGACTTCCTTCACGGAAGCTGCCAGCGCGTCGACCTTCTCCTTCTCGAAGGTCGTATGGATCTCGTAGCCGCCCTGCTGAAGCTGCTCCTGAGTGATCTTGGTCTTGTTGTTGATGAGGTACGAATTGGCCAGGTCGACGAGGTAGCCGACCTGCCCGCTCAGCTGGGCGTTCGAACGCGGGCTCTGAGGCTCGGGGAACTTCGGGTACTTGTTGCGCTCCGCGGCGGTCAGGCGCCCGTCCTTGACCTCTTCGTCGAGAATCCAGTCCCACCGATACTCGGCGCGCTCGCGGTTGGCCTCCGGAGTGGCGGACGGGTCGATCGACACGGCACCCGCGGGGTCGTAGTACGTGGCGCCCTTGAGCATCGCCGCCAGGAAGGCGCACTCGCTCGGGTTCAGGTCCGTGGCGTCCTTGTCGAAGTAGGCACGCGCCGCCGCCTGGATGCCGTAGGCGTTGCGCCCGTAGTACGCGGAGTTCAGGTAGCCGGCCATGATCTCCTCCTTGCCCATGGAGGCACCGACCTTTACGGAGACGAACAGCTCCGTAAACTTCCGGGAGATCGTCTGCGACTGGTCGTCCAGCATCGCGTTCTTCACGAACTGCTGGGTGATGGTGGAGCCACCCTGCGTCTGGCCGCCCTTGGCCATGTTGTAGAAGGCTCGGGCGATACCCATCGGGTCGACACCGCTGTCGGTCTCGAACGTCTTGTTCTCGGCCGACATCACCGCGTACCGCATCTCCTTGGGGATCTGCGCGTAGCTGATGATCTGGCGGTTCGTC
Source organism: Streptomyces sp. NPDC093544 (assembly GCF_040683495.1). NCBI lineage: Bacteria > Bacillati > Actinomycetota > Actinomycetes > Kitasatosporales > Streptomycetaceae > Streptomyces > Streptomyces sp. NPDC093544. The sequence continues at coordinate 156,245 of NZ_JBFBEA010000021.1, forward strand.
TCACCACCTGTGGCGACCATCTCGCTGCCGTCGGCCCAGTAATAGACGTTGTTCTGTGCCTCGGCAGTCTTGGCCACGTCCGGGACACCCACCAGGGCGTACGCGACACCCGCCACTGCCACCAGGCTGCCGAAGAAGCCGATGAACAGCGCCGTGACCAGCTTCCAGGACGGAATCCAGCGCGCTGCGCCGTACTTGTTCGCGCGCGGATAGTCGACAATGCGCTTCTTGGCAGGCTCGGATCCACGGCCGCGGCCCCGACCGGGCCCGGTCGGACCGCCGGGGCCACCGCGTCGGCCTCCGCCTCCGGGGCCACCGCTTCCGGCGCCGTCGGCTCCTCTGCGCCGGCCGCCGCCACTTCTCTGCGCGGCACGGCGTGCCTCGGCACGGCCACCGTACGAGCGCTCCTCTTCACCCCCCGACCCATAGGAGTCGGAAGGAGACTCGGTGGCGCCTCGCGGTGCCGCGCGGCGGCCGGAGGTCGAGCCGGACTGGCCGCGTCGGGCCGCGGCACGTCCGCCTTCCTGCGTCTGCGGCAGTTTGCGACGGTGCTCGCTCATCGAACGATTACTCCTCGGGCAGGCGCACCCATGCACGCCTGGAAACGGCAGCGGCTGGTTTCCGGTCCCCCCGAAGTACGGATGCGGTTGTAATCGCATTCATCCGTACTGCACCGAGGACGGTGACGTCCTCAGACGTCACTTGGTTCCCCGTGGTGTGCATGCCGCACAGACTACGCACCGTCAAAACCCGCCTAGCGCCGAAGTTCACCCCAAATCAGGCAACTTGCTTCGTATGAATCAGTGATGTGACGCCGTTCACCGTGACCCCTCTTGCCGCATCCGAGTGGCCGTTCTATCGTGTCGATGTATCGAGTCGATACATCAGCTCGGCATAAAGACCGTGCCGAGGCGACAGCGACAGGGAGGAGGCGACGTGAGCCGGCGTTCCGGGATCCTCGAGTTCGCCGTCCTCGGCCTGCTCCGCGAATCGCCGATGCACGGCTATGAGCTGCGCAAACGACTCAATACGTCACTGGGTGTGTTCCGTGCCTTCAGTTACGGAACGCTCTACCCCTGCCTCAAGACGCTGGTCACCAACGGCTGGTTGATCGAGGAGACGGGGGCCACACCCGAAGACGCCCTCGCCGCTGCACTCGCAGGGCGCCGCGCCAAGATCGTCTATCGATTGACGGCGGAAGGTAAGGAACACTTCGAGGAGCTGCTCTCCCAGACGGGCCCCGACGCATACGAGGACGAGCACTTCGCCGCTCGCTTCGCCTTCTTCGGGCAGACGTCACGCGATGTACGCATGCGCGTACTGGAGGGCCGCCGCAGCCGCCTCGAGGAGCGCCTGGAGAAGATGAGCGCTTCTCTGGCGCGGACCCGGGAGCGCCTCGACGACTACACGCTTGAGCTCCAGCGCCACGGAATGGAGTCCGTGGAGCGCGAAGTGCGCTGGCTGAACGAGCTCATCGAGAGCGAGCGAGCAGGACGGGACGTCAAAGGTCCCGCCCCCGAAAGCTCCGCTCAGCAGGACAGCACATCTGGCGAGGCGGGCGGCCTGCCCCGGCACCGGGACAGCTCCCGGCCGGATCCGTCCGACGACACCACCACGTGAGATCCGTTCGGGGTTTCACCAGTACATACAGGGAGCAATCGGAATGGGTTCGGTTCGCGTAGCCATTGTCGGCGTGGGCAACTGCGCCGCCTCGCTGGTGCAGGGCGTCGAGTACTACAAGGACGCCGACCCGGCGGCCAAGGTGCCCGGCCTGATGCACGTCCAGTTCGGCGAGTACCACGTCCGTGACATCGAGTTCGTCGCCGCCTTCGACGTCGACGCGAAGAAGGTCGGTCTCGACCTCTCCGACGCCATCGGTGCCAGCGAGAACAACACCATCAAGATCTGCGACGTCCCGAACAAGGGAGTCACGGTCCAGCGCGGCCACACCCTCGACGGCCTCGGCCTTTACTACCGCCAGACCATCGAGGAGTCCGACGAGGCCCCCGTCGACATCGTCCAGATCCTCAGGGACAAGCAGGTCGACGTCCTCATCTGCTACCTGCCCGTCGGCTCCGAGGACGCGGCGAAGTTCTACGCCCAGGCCGCCATCGACGCCAAGGTAGCCTTCGTCAACGCCCTCCCGGTCTTCATCGCCGGCACCAAGGAGTGGGCGGACAAGTTCACCGAGGCCGGCGTCCCGATCGTCGGTGACGACATCAAGTCGCAGGTCGGCGCCACCATCACGCACCGTGTGATGGCGAAGCTGTTCGAGGACCGCGGTGTCCGTCTTGAGCGCACCATGCAGCTCAACGTCGGCGGCAACATGGACTTCAAGAACATGTTGGAGCGCGACCGCCTCGAGTCCAAGAAGATCTCGAAGACGCAGGCCGTCACCTCGCAGATCCCGGACCGCGACCTGGGCGAGAAGAACGTCCACATCGGTCCGTCGGACTACGTGCAGTGGCTGGACGACCGTAAGTGGGCGTACGTGCGCCTCGAAGGCCGTGCCTTCGGCGATGTCCCGCTGAACCTGGAGTACAAGCTCGAGGTCTGGGACTCCCCGAACTCCGCGGGTGTCATCATCGATGCCCTGCGCGCCGCGAAGATCGCCAAGGACCGCGGCATCGGCGGCCCGATCCTCTCCGCGTCGAGCTACTTCATGAAGTCCCCGCCGGTCCAGTACTTCGACGACGAGGCCTACGCCAACGTCGAGAAGTTCATCAAGGGCGAGGTCGAGCGCTAGCGAGACACAGGGGTGCGCGCCAAAGCTCATCTCCTTGAAGGCTGTTGAGGGTCCCCGGGCATTTCGCCCGGGGACCCTCCTCGTATGTGAGGCTGTGCCCATGGCTGTCGTACGTGATCTGCGCGTACTCCTGCGCTTCCAGGACTTCAGGCGCCTGCTCGGCGTACGGCTGCTGTCCCAGGGCGCCGACGGGGTCTACCAGGTCGCGCTCGCCACGTACGTCGTTTTCTCACCCGAGAAGCAGACCTCGGCGGGCTCGATCGCCTCCGCCATGGCCGTTCTGCTGCTCCCGTACTCCCTCATCGGCCCCTTCGCCGGCGTCCTGCTGGACCGCTGGCGACGCCGCCAGGTCTTCCTGTACGGCAACCTTCTACGGGCGGCACTGGCATGCGTGACGGCCATCCTGATGCTGAGCCATGTCCCGGACTGGCTCTTCTACGTCTCCGCGCTCTGCGTCACTGCGGTCAATCGCTTTGTCCTGTCCGGTCTTTCGGCCGCGCTGCCCCGCGTCGTCGACTCCGACCGGCTGGTCATGGCCAACTCCCTTTCGCCCACCGCCGGAACGCTCGCCGCGACCATGGGCGGTGGGCTCGCGTTCGTCGTACGGCTGGTCGCCTCGGACTCCGACGCGGCAGTCGTTCTCGTCGGGGCGGCCCTGTACCTGTGCTCGGCCCTCGCCTCCCTGCGCCTCGCTCCGGAACTGCTTGGACCCGACCAGGAGTTGATGCCGTCAAGGCTGTCCACGGCTCTCACCGGCACAGCACGCGGCCTCGCGTCAGGCGTGCGCCATCTGGCCGAGCCCGCCCGGCGGGAGGCGGCCTGGGCGCTCATGGCGATGACGGTGATGCGCTTCTGTTACGGCGCTCTGACCGTAATGGTGCTGATGCTGTGCCGGTACGCCTGGACCTCAGGCTCGGATGACGATGGACTCGCACTGCTGGGGCTGGCCTTGGGCATCTCGGGTGCGGGGTTTTTCGTCGCGGCCGTGGTGACGCCCTGGGTTGCGGGGCGATTGGGCCCTGGCGGCTGGATCGTCGCGTGCGCCGGCGCCGCCTCAGTCCTGGAACCCGCACTCGGCCTACCGTTCGCCGCTGCTCCCATGCTGGTCGCCGCCTTCGTCCTGGGCCTGACCACGCAGGGCGCGAAGATCGCGACGGACACGATCGTGCAGTCCTCGGTCGACGACGCCTTCCGCGGCCGGATCTTCTCCGTCTACGACGTCCTGTTCAACGTCGCCTTCGTCGGTGCGGCCGCAGTAGCCGCGTTAATACTGCCTCCAGACGGACGGTCGGTCTCCCTCGTCCTTACCGTGGCAGTTCTCTACGCAGCAGTGGCTGCTGCTCTGGCCCGCCTCAAAGCGCGGCCGTTGGCGCCCCAGCCGTGAGGAGCGGTGTTTCACGTGAAACATCGTCCCTCCGTAACGAACCGGGTCATGTTTCACGTGAAACATGACCCGGTCCAAGACAGCCCTGCGCGGCCCACCACTCCTTGAGTGCCGACACAGCTGCGTCATGCTCCATCGGCCCGTTCTCCAACCGAAGCTCGAGCAGGAACTTGTACGCCTGGCCAATGGCCGGCCCGGGGCCGATACCCAGGATGTCCATGATCTCGTTGCCGTCGAGATCAGGGCGGATCGAGTCCAGCTCCTCCTGGTCCTGGAGCTGGGCGATGCGTTCCTCCAGGCCGTCGTACGCCTGGGAGAGTGCGGTCGCCTTCCGCTTGTTACGGGTGGTGCAGTCGGAGCGGGTCAGCTTGTGGAGCCGGTCCAGGAGGGGGCCCGCGTCGCGTACATAGCGACGAACCGCGGAGTCCGTCCACTCACCGGTGCCGTACCCGTGGAAGCGCAGGTGGAGTTCGACCAGACGTGAGACGTCCTTCACGAGGTCATTCGAGTACTTGAGTGCCGTCATCCGCTTCTTGGTCATCTTCGCGCCCACCATCTCGTGGTGGTGGAAGGAGACCCGCCCATCCTGCTCGAAGCGGCGCGTCCTCGGCTTGCCGATGTCGTGCAGCAGCGCGGCGAGCCGAAGAGTCAGGTCGGGACCGTCCTCCTCCAGCTCCATCGCCTGCTCCAGGACGATCAGGGTGTGGTCGTAGACGTCCTTGTGCCGATGGTGCTCGTCGCGTTCCAGGCGAAGCGCGGGAAGCTCCGGCAGCACATGGTCGGCGAGCCCTGTGTCGACGAGCAGCGTCAGACCCTTACGCGGGTGCGCGGAAAGGATCAGCTTGTTCAGCTCGTCCCGTACCCGCTCGGCGGAGACGATCTCGATGCGCCCAGCCATGTCCGTCATCGCGGACACCACCTCGGGCGCCACCTCGAAGTCCAGCTGCGCGGCGAACCGTGCGGCTCGCATCATCCGCAGCGGATCGTCGGAGAAGGACGCCTCGGGGGTACCCGGGGTCCGCAGGATGCGACCCGACAGGTCGTCCAGGCCTCCGTGCGGGTCGATGAACTCCTTCTCCGGCAGCGCGACGGCCATCGCGTTCACGGTGAAGTCACGGCGCACGAGATCTTCCTCGATGGAGTCGCCGTAGGACACCTCGGGCTTCCGGGAGGTCCGGTCGTACGCCTCGGAACGGTACGTCGTGATCTCGATCTGGAACGACTGCTGCACATCGCCCACGCGGGCGTCCTTCTGCGCGCCGACTGTGCCGAAGGCGATCCCGACCTCCCACAAGGCGTCCGCCCAGGGCCGCACGATCTTCAATACGTCCTCGGGGCGGGCGTCCGTCGTGAAGTCCAGGTCGTTGCCGAGCCGGCCAAGGAGCGCGTCCCGGACCGAGCCGCCGACCAGAGCGAGTGAGAACCCGGCCTCCTCGAATCGGCGGGCGAGATCGTCGGCGACAGGGGACACCCGCAGCAGTTCAGTCACCGCGCGGCGCTGCACCTGGCTCAGGGCACTGGGATTGTCTTCATTGGCGTTCGGCACAACAGAAAAGGGTACGTGGCCGAGGCCCCCACGGGCGCCTCCATAAAACGCGCACAGCCGTCCCCTTCTTATAAGGGCATCGATACACACACATACAGGACACCCCACCCAGTCTTCCGATCTTGTGGAGCAGTCCGCGGCACTTCCCCTCAGCGCACATCGTTACCATGCGTGGACGCACATTCCGACGACCACTGACGATGACGAGGGACGGGCGAGCGCGTGGCCGAGGCGGCAGACTTCCAGGGGATGAGTCCCTCACCTGCCCGCCGGTGGCTCCGGCGCAGCGGCGCACTGCTCGCCGGTGTGCCCCTGCTGACCGGGCTGCTCCAGCTGCCCCTGGGCACGTCCGCGTACGCCACCGAGAAGACCGCTGTGGCCGACGCCACCGGGTCCAGCACGGTCGCCGTCTCCCTCGACTCGCTCACCCCCAGCGTCCCCACGACCGGCGACACCATCACCGTCTCCGGCACGGTCACCAACAACGGCAAGCAGGCGATCACGGACGCCCACGTGGGCGTCCGCGTAGGTCCGTCGCTCAACAGCCGCTCCGCCATCGACAGCGCCGCGAAGCGGACCGGGTTCCAGTCGGGTCTCGATCCCACGGAGGTCGGCGGCACGTACGTCGCGAAGTTCTCCGAGCTCACCGTCGGCGTCTCACAGCCCTTCAGTATCTCCGTGCCCGTCGACGAGCTGGACCTCGGCGCCGATGGCGTCTACCAGCTCGGTGTCTCCCTCACGGGCCGGACTGCCGCTCAGCCGTGGGACCAGATTCTCGGCATCCAGCGGACGTTCCTCCCCTGGCAGCCCGACGCTGCTGACACGAAGACGAAGACGACGTATCTCTGGCCGCTGATCTCCACGGTCCACCTCACGGCGGAGACCGGCTCGGACGCGCAGCAGACGCCCGTCTTCGAGAACGACGACCTGGCCGCGGAGATCTCCCCGGGCGGCCGCCTGGACCAGCTGGTGTCCTTGGGAGGCGACCTGGACGTCACGTGGGTCCTCGACCCGGACCTGCTGGCCTCCGTCGACGCCATGACGCGCAGCTACCAGATCCAGGACGGCGACACCACCACGGCCGGCAAGAACCAGGCGATCGCCAAGCAGTGGCTGGCCAAGCTGGAGACGACGGTCAAGGACAAGGAGGTCGTCGCCCTTCCCTTCGCCGACCCCGACCTCGCATCGCTGGCGCACAACGGCACGAACGTCACCGGCTCCCTGAGTCACCTCAAGGACGCGACGGACGTGGCCGCCGGCACGGTGGACACGGTCCTCCACGTCACGCCGAACACGGACTTCGCCTGGCCGACGGACGGCGCCCTCGACCCGTCGATCGTCAAGGTCGCCACCTCCGCGGGGGCCGACAAGGTGATCGCCCGCAGCGACAGCCTGGTTGAGACGGGCGGGCTGTCGTACACGCCGAGTGCCGCCCGCCCCATCGGTGGCGGGACGACCGCGGTGGTTGCGGACGCCCGGCTTTCGACCGAGTTCCAGGGCGACATGACCAAGGCCGCCACCTCCACCCTCGCTGTGCAGGAGTTCCTGGCCCAGAGCCTGGCGATCAGCCTGCAGGAGCCGCAGAAGCAGCGCAGCATCGTGATCGCCCCGCAGCGCATGCCGTCCGCGAGCCAGGCCGAGACGATGGCGCAGGCGCTGACGGCACTCCGGGACGGGAACTGGTCGGAATCCCAGGGCCTTTCCGCTGCCGCCAAGGCCAAGCCGGACCCGGGTGCCACCACGAAAGTGCCCGCCGAGTCCGCGTACTCCTCCTCGCTCCGCAAGCAGGAGCTGCCGCAGTCGGCCTTCGAGTGGATCCGGGACACGCAGACCAGTCTCGACAACTTCAAGGTCATCCTCACCGACCAGTCTCGCGTGGTCACCCCGTTCGGCCGGGCCATGGACCGGGGGATGTCCACGTCCTGGCGCGGCCGTGCCGCTCCGGCGGCAGCCTTCCGGACGAGCGTTTCGTCGTATCTCAACGACCTCACGGGCCTCGTGAAGCTGATCGAGAAGTCCGACGCGCAACTCTCGGGTCGCAGCGCCACGATCCCCGTGACCGTGCAGAACAACCTTGTGCAGGGCGTCGACCATCTGGTCCTGCGCCTCACCTCGCAGCAGCCCACCCGTCTCAAAATCGGTGACGGCCCCTACGACGAGAAGCCGATCGCGGTCTCGGGCGAGCACAGCCAGTCGGTGAAGTTCACCACCTCGACCAAGGCCAACGGTCCGGTGAAGGTGGTCGCCCAGCTGTATACGGTGGACGGCCAGAGATACGGCACCCCCGTCACCTTCGAGGTGAAGGTCACCGAGATCACTTCCACGGTGATGCTGGTCATCGGCGGCGGCTTCCTGTTGCTCGTGCTCGCCGGATACCGGATGTACACACAGCGCAAGCGCGCGGCCGCCCGGCAGGCCGAGGAGGACGTTCGCGAGGCCGAGAGCGCGGGCGAAGGCGGCGACGGCACCGTGGACACTGAGGACAGCGCTGCCGAGGACTCCCAGGACCGCCCCTCCGGCGAGTCCGACGCGGAGTCCGGGGCAGATGACCCGGAGCACCCGAGTGACCTGACACCGGACACCGGACCGCAAAGCACCGGCCCGTCCGGGACGGGTGAGAGAGTGGACCGTTGAGCGATGTCGTGGCCGGTGGGCCCGGGGACGATGAGGTGGGGTAACCATGAACGCGCCGTACGACGGTGACCGCGGTCAGGGCGCGGGCAGCTCGGACTACCCCGAGGGCTACCCGGATCAAGGCACCGGGAACTCCGGCTACCCGGAGGGCTATCCCGAGGGTCCGCCGCCCCAGTCCGGTCAGGCGCCGCAGGGGCCCCCCGCGGACGTGTACTTCCAGGACACATACGCCCAGGACCCCTACCGAGCGCAGGACCTCTCCGCCCAGGACCCGGTGACCGAGGCGCTCTACGACCGCGCCGCGCACCCCCCGCCGCCCCCGGGCACGTACTACCCGCAGCCTCCGCTGTACGCCCAGCCGCCCACGTCGCAGTACGCCCCCGACCCGCGCGTCTGGGCCCAGACGCCCCCGCCGGAGCCCGCGGGCCCGACCCGGCACCTTCCTTACGGTGAGGACGCGCGCACCACCCAGTTCGTGGGCGTCGACGACCTGGTGACCCAGGCGGGCGAGCAGCAGCACGAGCCCGACGCCTTCGCCCACCTCTTCCGTGACCAGGGGCAGGGCGCCGGCCGTCCGTACGCCGGTCCGCCCGGCGTACCGTCACCGGCCCCCGAACCGGCTCCGGCCGCCGCGCAGCCACCGCCGCCCGCTGCCGCACCGAAGCAGGGCGGGCGGGCTTCGGGGCTGCTGAAGTCGAGCGCGGTGATGGCGGCGGGAACGTTGGTGTCCCGCCTCACCGGCTTCATCCGGTCAGCGATGATCGTCTCCGCCTTGGGCCTAGGCCTCCTGGGCGACTCCTTCCAAGTGGCTTACCAGCTACCGACGATGATCTATATCCTGACCGTCGGCGGCGGGCTCAACTCGGTCTTCGTGCCCCAGCTCGTGCGCGCCATGAAGGATGACGACGACGGCGGCGAGGCCTTCGCCAACCGCCTGCTGACCCTCGTCATGGTGGCCCTCGGCTCACTCACCGCGCTCGCGATCTTCGCCGCGCCGCTACTGGTCCGTATGCTTTCGGTGCCCGTTGCCAGCAGCCCTGAGGCCAATGACGTCGCCGTCACCTTCACCCGCTACTTCCTGCCCTCGATCTTCTTCATGGGCATCCACGTGGTGATGGGGCAGATCCTCAACGCTCGCGGAAAATTCGGCGCGATGATGTGGACCCCGGTCCTGAACAACATCGTCATCATCGTGACGCTCGGAATGTTCATCTGGGTGTACGGCAGCGCGGCGGACTCCGGGATGGCAGTGGGGAACATCCCGCCGGAGGGCCAACGTCTCCTCGGCATCGGCATTCTCCTCGGCCTCGTCGTACAGGCCTTGGCGATGATCCCGTACCTGCGCGAGACCGGATTCAAGCTGCGCCTTAGGTTCGACTGGAAGGGCCACGGCCTCGGCAAGGCCGCGATGCTCGCCAAGTGGACGGTGCTCTTCGTCCTCGCCAACCAGGCGGGTGCAATGGTCGTCACCCAGCTGTCGACAGCCGCAGGCAAGGACGCCGGCAAGATCGAGGGCGTCGGCTTCGCCGCCTACGCCAACGCCCAGCTCATCTGGGGCCTTCCGCAAGCGATCATCACCGTCTCCCTCATGGCTGCCCTGCTGCCACGGATCTCCCGCTCGGCCCACGAGGGAGACGCCGGCGCCATCCGCGACGACATCTCCCAGGGCCTGCGCACCACGGCCGTCGCGATTGTGCCCATCGCCTTCGGCTTCGTTTCACTCGGCATTCCGATGTGCACGCTGATCTTCGGCTCATCCGGCATCAGCGCCTCCACGAACATGGGTTACATGCTGATGGCCTTCGGCCTCGGCCTGATCCCGTATTCCGTGCAGTACGTCGTGCTGCGCGCCTTCTACGCGTACGAAGACACCCGGACCCCCTTCTACAACACGGTCATCGTTGCCGTCGTCAACGCCGGGGCCTCGGCGCTCTGCTTCTTCGTGCTCCCTGCCCGCTGGGCCGTCGTCGGCATGGCGGCCTCGTACGGCCTCGCCTACGCGATCGGCGTCGGTATCGCCTGGAGCCGTCTACGCAAGCGGCTGGGCGGCGACCTCGACGGCACACGGGTCCTGCGGACGTACGCCCGGCTGGGTATCGCATCGCTGCCCGCCGCTCTGCTCAGCGGGGCAGCCTGTTACGGGATCAGCCACACGCTGGGACAGGGCGTTGGTGGCTCGCTACTCGCCCTCCTCGGTGGCGGTATCGCCCTCCTCGGCGTCTTCTACATCGCAGCACGGAAGATGCGCATCGAAGAGCTCAACTCACTGGTCGGAATGGTCCGCGGGCGCCTGGGACGCTGAGGCGGGGGTACGCGCACAACCATCGTTAGCCGCCGCGTGTCGTGCATAGCGGCGGACTGTGGGCACAATTGGTTTCTGCGTGGGAGCACGCAACGGATGGGGAGGCGGGAACGACGGTGGCGGAACGGAGCACGGCTGCCGTCGACGTGGCAGACAACAGCGGCGACGAGCCGCTGACCGCCAAGGCGGACCAGTCCACGGCCGACGGGGTGGCCCAGAAGCGGGAGCGGGACACGGAGAGCGAAAAGGCACAGGGGAGCGGCGGGACCGAGCGTCCCGGAAAGGCCTCACCGCCCGAACTTCACAGCGGTCACAAGCTCGCCAGACGGTACCGCCTCGAAGAGTGCGTCACCCGTCTGGACGGTTTCAGCAGTTGGCGTGCGATGGACGAGAAACTCCGCCGTGCCGTCGGTGTGCATCTGCTGCCCGCCGACCATCCGCGGGCCCGATCCGTACTCGCAGCGGCCCGCTCCTCCGCCTTGCTGGGCGATCCCCGCTTCGTCCAAGTCCTGGACGCGGTTGAGGAGAACGACCTTGTCTATGTGGTGCACGAGTGGCTTCCGGACGCCACGGAGCTCACGACGCTCCTGGCCTCCGGCCCGCTGGAGGTGCACGACGCGTACCAGATGGTCACCCAGGTCTCCCAGGCCATGGCTGCGGCGCACCGTGAGGGCCTGGCGCACCTGCGGCTGACCCCGGGCGCCGTGCTGCGCACCTCGTCCGGCCAATGGCGCATCCGCGGGCTCGCGGTCAACGCCGCGCTGCGCGGCATCACTTCGGACACCCCACAGCGCACCGACACGGAGGCGATCGGCGCGCTTCTGTACGCCGCGCTGACCCAACGCTGGCCGTACGACAACGACGCCTACGGTCTGTCGGGGCTGCCCAAAGACATCGGTCTCATCCCTCCCGACCAGGTTCGGGCCGGCGTTCACCGAGGCTTGTCCGAACTCACCATGCGCGCGCTCGCCAACGACGGCGCGACCGCCTCCCGCCACGAGACCGCGTGCACCGCGCCGGAGGAACTGGTGAAGGCGATCAGCGAGATGCCTCGCATCCGCCCGCCGGAGCCCGCGTTCACCGCCCCGCCGGAGTACCAGCGCACGTCGTACCAGCAGGGCACCTACGGTCGTCAGGCGCCGCGTCCAGGCGTGACACAGCCCATGCCTGCCCCGCCGTCCCCGCTACAGAGCCGCACCGGCAAGGCCCTGAAGTGGGCCGTGTCGGCTCTCCTCATCGCCGCGCTGGGCCTCGGCAGTTGGCAGCTCGCGGACGCGCTCATGGAACAGCTCAAGTCCGACGACACGAACCAGACGCAGACGACGGACAGCGACGACAAGAGCAGCGAAAAGGCAAAGCCTGTCGAGCCGATCACCATCCAGGATGCGGCCGAGTACTACCCGGATGGCAAACCGCAGCACGCGAGTGACGCGAAGCTGACCTACGACGACGACAGTTCGACGTACTGGCGGACTTACTCCTACAAGGGCGGTCCCGAACTGGCACCGTTCAAGCAAGGCGTGGGAATCGTCTACGACCTCGGTTCCAGCCAGGATCTGTCGGCGGCCTCGATAGGGCTCTACTACCCCGGCGATCACACGACAGCCACCCTGTACGCCGCCGATTCACTGTCGTCGTCCGCCCCGCTCAGCTCCATGTCGCAGATCGCGACAGCTACGACCTCGGGCAAGGACCTGAAGATCTCGGCCAAGGAGCCGGTGAAGACCCGATACGTTCTGCTCTGGCTCACCGCGGTGCCGCACGCATCCGGCGACCAATACAGCGACGCCGGCTACAAGCAAGCCATCACGGACGTGAAGTTCACCAGCTGACGCTCATCGACAAAGGGGAGGGGGTCCGATGGCCGATGAAGCCACATACGGCGAAGCAAGCGATCAGGACCTCCTCGCCCGGCATGTCGAGGGTGACTCCGATGCCTTCGGTGAGCTTGTGCGGCGTCACCGCGACCGCCTCTGGGCGGTGGCCCTGCGGACGCTGGGAGACCGTGAGGAAGCCGCTGACGCCGTCCAGGACGCCCTGGTCTCCGCCTACCGCGCCGCCCACACCTTTCGCGGCCAGTCGGCCGTCACCACCTGGCTGCACCGCATCACGGTGAACGCCTGCCTGGACCGCGCCCGCAAAGCCGCTTCCAGAAAGACCTCTCCCGTCGATGACACCGAACGCCTGGAGCAGCTCCTCGAGCCGCACGAGTCCGCCTCCGCTCCGGCGGAGCGCAACGATCTACACCGAGAGCTCCTCAAGGCTCTGGCCACCCTTCCGCCCGACCAGCGCGCCGCGCTGGTGCTGGTGGACATGCAGGGCTACCCCGTGGCGGAGGCCGCCCGTGTTCTCGACGTGCCGATCGGCACGGTGAAGAGCCGCTGCGCTCGTGGCAGAGCAAGACTCCTCCCGTTGCTCACCCATCTCCGTACGGAGAACGAGAGCAGGGAGGACAGCAAGAAGTCGGGGGGCGGACGGAACCGGACGCAGGGGACATCCGTCCCACCCGCAGCGGGACCACATGATGCGGGGCCAAGCGATTCAGCTGCTGTGAAGGGCGGAGGTGGGAGAGCGTGACATCCACGACGGATACGGCCGGGCACCCGGACGTCGCGGAGATCTCCGACCTCTCCGAAGGTCTCCTCACTCCCTCCCGTACCGCGGACGTACGACGACACCTCGACGACTGCCCGCTCTGTGCTGACGTGTACGACTCGCTTGAGGAGATCCGGAGCCTGCTTGGCTCCCTGCCGGGCCCGGCGCGTATGCCCGCCGATGTGGCCGGCCGCATTGATGCCGCATTGGCCGCGGAAGCGCTGCTCAGTGCCACGGCACCCGGTGGTGACGCGGACACGAAGGACGACCGCGCGAGTGTTTCACGTGAAACATCGACCGCGGGTGTCCTCGTTGCATCTCCCGACTCAGGCTCCTCCGCCTCCACGGACCGCCCCTCGGGACCTCGCGCAGCCACCGGCCCCGGGCGGCCCCACCGAGTACGCCCCGGACGTCGCAGGGTGGCCGTGATCGGCACGGCTTTCACGGCCGCCGCTCTGGGGCTGGGCGCGATCCTCCTGCAGACGATCGGCAACGACAGCACGGGCAAGAGTTCTCAGGCAGAGACACCACCGGAGTCGGGTTCGACCGTCACCTTCTCCGAAGGGACGTTGGAGAGCCAGGTCTCTGATCTCCTCACGAAGAACAAGAACACAGAAGATCGCTCCGGCACCGACGAGCCCTGGGGCGTCCAGTCCCATGGCACCGGTTCCGCGTCCCCGGAAGTCGGCACCTTGATCACGCCCGCCGTGACCGTCCCTGAATGCGTCCAGGACGGAACGGGGAACAGCGGAGCGGTCCTCGCCGCTGAGTCGGGTACGTACAAAGGCACGAGCGTCTATCTCGTCGTACAGCCCGACGCCTCCGACAGCACGAAGGTCGCGGCTTATATCGTCGACGCCGCGTGCATGAAGCAGGGCTCGGCGTCCCCGGGAAAGCTCCTGCTGAAGCAGTCGTACACCCCTTCCTGAGGTTTTGAGAGCCGAACGAGCTCCTGCCCCGACGCCGCATGGCCTCTCTCTTCGGTCTCGGGTCTCCGTGTGCCCGGACACAGCGGGAATGCTGGCCCCTTAGGATCCGTTGGGTGGGGTGAGAGTTCTGAGAGAGGCTCCCACCAGCAGTACGCAGCAGTCTCCAGAGACGAGGAATCAAGCCGTGACCGACGTCCGTAACGTGATCATCATCGGCTCCGGGCCCGCCGGCTACACGGCAGCGCTCTACACCGCGCGCGCGTCGCTGAAGCCCCTGGTGTTCGAGGGCGCCGTCACCGCAGGCGGTGCGCTGATGAACACCACCGAGGTGGAGAACTTCCCCGGCTTCCAGGACGGCGTCATGGGCCCGGAGCTCATGGACAACATGCGCGCCCAGGCCGAGCGCTTCGGTGCCGAGCTCGTTCCGGACGATGTCGTCGCCGTCGACCTGACGGGCGAGATCAAGACCGTCACGGACACCGCCGGAACCGTCCACCGCGCCAAGGCCGTCATCGTCACGACAGGCTCACAGCACCGCAAGCTCGGCCTGCCCAATGAGGACGCGCTCTCCGGACGCGGCGTCTCCTGGTGCGCCACCTGTGACGGCTTCTTCTTCAAGGACCACGACATCGCCGTGATCGGCGGCGGCGACACCGCGATGGAGGAAGCCACCTTCCTCTCCCGCTTCGCCAAGTCCGTGACGATCGTCCACCGCCGGGACACGCTCCGCGCCTCCAAGGCAATGCAGGAGCGCGCTTTCGCCGACCCGAAGATCAAGTTCGTCTGGGACAGCGAGATCGCCGAGATCGAGGGCAACCCGAAGCTCTCCGGTCTGAAGCTGCGCAACCTCAAGACAGGCGAGATCTCCGGGCTGCCGGTGACCGGTCTGTTCATCGCGATCGGCCACGACCCGCGCACCGAGCTCTTCAAGGGCCAGCTCGATCTCGACGGGGAGGGCTACCTGAAGGTCGAGGCGCCCTCGACCCGGACGAACCTGACCGGCGTCTTCGGCGCCGGTGACGTCGTCGACCACACGTACCGCCAGGCGATCACCGCAGCCGGCACCGGCTGCTCCGCGGCCCTCGACGCCGAGCGTTACCTCGCCGCCCTCGCGGACAACGAGGCCGCTACCGCGGCTGCCACTGTCTGATCCCATCCGCCCCACCGCACCAACGAGTTAAGGAGCCTGCCGTGGCCGGCACTCTCAAGAACGTGACTGACGACTCCTTCGAGCAGGACGTCCTCAAGAACGACAAGCCCGTCCTGGTGGACTTCTGGGCCGCCTGGTGCGGTCCGTGCCGCCAGATCGCGCCGTCGCTCGAGGCGATCGCCGCCGAGTACGGCGACAAGATCGAGGTCGTCAAGCTCAACATCGACGAGAACCCGGGGATCGCCGCCAAGTACGGCGTCATGTCGATCCCGACCCTGAACGTCTACCAGGGTGGCGAGGTCGCCAAGACCATCGTCGGTGCGAAGCCGAAGGCTGCGATCGTGCGCGACCTCGCAGACTTCATCACCGACTAGTCGGTGAACTGCCGCGCGAGCGGCGCATGTTTCACGTGAAACACGAATGGGCCAGCCCTCTTGGGTTGGCCCATTCTTCTTTGCAAGGTCAGAGCAGCCTCTGTAGGGCACGAGCGCCGACTACAGGGGCCGGAGCGCCGGCTCCTTCTGTACGGCTCCCAGAAGGCGGTCCAGGGCCAGCTCCACGTCTTCCTTCCACGAGAGCGTCGTCCGCAGTTCCAGCCTCAGTCGCGGATTGGTGGGGTGCGGCCTGACCGTCTTGAAGCCCACGGCCAGCAGATGGTCCGCGGGCAGCACACAGGCCGGTTCTTTCCACCGCGCGTCGCCGAAGGCTTCGATCGCCTTGAAGCCCCGGCGCAGCAGATCCTTGGCGACTGTCTGAACCATCACGCGGCCGAGTCCCTGTCCCTGGTAGCCCGGCAGGATGAAGGCGGTCATCAGCTGAACCGCATCCGGTGACACCGGACTCGTGGGGAACGCTGTGGCGCGGGGGACATAGGCCGGAGGCGCGTACAGCACGAACCCCACCGGTACGTCGTCCACGTAGACAACACGGCCGCAGGATCCCCACTCCAGCAGGACGGCGGAGATCCAGGCCTCCTTTTCCAGGTCAGGTGTGCCTGCTTTTACCGCGGCCTGCCCACTGACTGGGTCCAGCTCCCAGAAGACACACGAGCGACAGCGCTCGGGAAGGTCCTTAAGGTTGTCCAGCGTGAGCGGTACGAGCCGACGCCCCATGAAGGATGTTCCTCGCTTCCTTCGCCCGCGACGACACGGGCGGCTGTCAGGGCACTTCGCTCCCTGAGCAGACTGCCGACGAACCCGCCGACCGCTCCCAGTCCCAGGCCTGCGGTCAGCAGTCCGGTACGGGTCATGGATTGCACGGCCCCCGCCTCCCCAAAAAGGTGCTGCCAGGTGGATGCGCCATACCCGAACGCATCGTATCGACGATGCGATTCCATCGATACCGCCAGAAAGCAAAAGAGCGGGCCGTGTCCGGTACACACCGGACACGGCCCGCTCTGGTGGTTCGGCCGATCAAAGACCGTCCCACCACCTGCGACTCAGGCCTCCGTGTCCTCGGAGTCGTCGTCCAGGAGGCTCTTCTGAAGAACCGGTCCTTCGCCCGGTGCGAGAGAACCGAGGATCCGCTCAAGGTCATCCATCGAGGCGAACTCGACGGTGATCTTGCCCTTTTTCTGTCCCAGGTCGACCTTCACTCGCGTCTCGAAGCGGTCCGAGAGACGCGAAGCCAGATCACTGAGCGCCGGGGAGAGCAGCGCGCCGGCACGCGGCCCCTTGGAGCGCGGGGCGGTCTGCGGCCGCGATCCCATGAGGGTGACGATCTCTTCGACGGCCCGCACCGAGAGCCCCTCGGCCACGATCCGGTGGGCCAGCCGGTCCTGCTCCTCCGAGTCATCCACAGAGAGCAGGGCCCGTGCATGTCCGGCGGAGAGAACTCCGGCGGCAACACGGCGCTGAACCGCAGGAGAGAGCTTCAGCAGACGCAGAGTGTTGGAGACCTGCGGACGCGACCGCCCGATGCGGTCCGCCAGCTGGTCGTGCGTGCAGTTGAAGTCCTTGAGCAGCTGGTCATAGGCCGCCGCCTCTTCCAGCGGGTTCAGCTGCGCGCGGTGCAGGTTCTCCAGCAGAGCGTCCAGGAGGAGCTTGTCGTCCTCCGTGGCCCGCACGATCGCCGGAATCGCCTCAAGCCCGGCCTCACGGCATGCCCGGAAGCGCCGCTCGCCCATGATGAGCTCGTAGCGCGTCGGACCGACCTGACGTACGACGACAGGCTGGAGAAGCCCGACCTCCTTGATGGAGGTGACCAGCTCGAAGAGAGCGTCCTCGTCGAACACCTCGCGAGGCTGGCGCGGGTTCGGGACGATGAAGTCGAGGGGTAGTTCGGCGAAGTGAGCACCCACAGGTGACGGGTATTCCTCCAGAACTCCGTTCGCCGACAGCTCCTCGGTTTCATGTGAAACAGGCGGCAGCATGGCCACCTTCGCCGCAGCCACACCGCGCTCGGCGGTGAGTACGGGCACAGCCGTCGGCGAGGTGGACGCTCCACCCGCGGAAGCCGCCTTCTCTCCTGTCGGTGCCGCAGGGATGAGTGCGCCGAGGCCACGCCCCAGTCCCCGTCGTCGCTCGCTCACTGGATCCCCTCCACCATGTTCTGACCGTTCTGTACGCCCACGTGGGCAGGTTCCGCGTCGTACGCCACACCAACTCCGCGGAGGGCGATTTCCCGTGCTGCCTCAAGATACGAGAGGGCACCGCTTGACCCTGGATCGTAGGTCAGCACCGTTTGCCCATAGCTCGGCGCCTCGGAGATACGGACCGAGCGAGGAATGCTCGTCCGCAGCACCTCCTCACCGAAGTGACTGCGCACCTCGTCCGCGACCTGCGACGCCAGGCGCGTCCGGCCGTCGTACATGGTGAGCAGGATCGTCGAGACATGGAGGTCGGGGTTGAGGTGCCCCCGTACCAGGTCCACATTGCGCAGGAGCTGCCCCAGGCCTTCCAGCGCGTAGTACTCGCACTGGATGGGGATGAGGACCTCCGCGCCGGCCACCAGCGCATTGACCGTCAGGAGGCCGAGCGACGGCGGGCAGTCGATGAGGATGTAGTCCAGCGGCTGCTCGTATGCCTGGATCGCTCGTTCCAGTCGACTCTCCCGCGCCACCAGGGACACCAGCTCGATCTCCGCACCGGCGAGATCGATGGTGGCCGGCGCGCAGAAGAGACCCTCGACATCGGCGACCGGCTGGACGACTTCGGAGAGCGGCTTGCTGTCGATCAACACGTCGTAGATCGATGGAACTTCGGCGTGATGGTCGATGCCCAGCGCGGTGGAGGCATTGCCCTGAGGGTCGAGGTCGATCACCAGGACACGGCCGCCATGCAGAGCGAGTGAGGCAGCAAGGTTGACCGTGGTCGTGGTCTTACCCACCCCGCCCTTCTGATTGGCAACGACCATGACCCGGGTCTGCTCAGGCCGGGGCAGGCCCTCACCGGCGCGACCTAGCGCCTCCACTGCCAGTTGGGCAGCACGACCGATGGGAGTGTCGTCCATTGGAGGCGGTGTTTCACGTGAAACATCCTCCCCCATCGACTCGGTACGGGGACCGGGGACCGGATCGGTCATCGGTCCCGCGATGTTGGCGTCGGACCGCAAGGATTCACTCTCCTCGACTTCAGGCTCGCAATGAACAGAGCCTCCCATGCCTTCGGGGTCGTGAACCAGCGAGGCCCGTTCTTCTGTGGAGAAATCCACCTCTGTGGACAACTCCGCACCCTCTCTGAGTGAAGCGAGAGGTTTCCGGTCCCGGGATACGGCCGCGGCCCGGCCGCGACTGATGATGCCGTGCAACAGTGAGCGACGTTTCACGTGAAACACGATGCATAGGGTTCGCGGCCATCATGGCGCGACACTCCGAGATGCGTAGGTTTGGCAGCTTGTGTGGAGTACTGCTCGTCGTCAGGACGGATCAGCGATAGTGACGAAAAACTCCCGGCTCCGCCATGCGGATCCGGGAGTTCAACGTCCATTCGGCCTCTCAGGCTCAGCGTCGGCGTCGCGTTCGCCCGATCCGGGCCGCCTTTGCCCGCTTGGCTGCAAAGCGCACACCACCGGGGCTCTCCCCGACCTCTACCCGTACGACGGTGGAGAGCGGATCCACCACTCCCTCTCCTACATGGAGCACGGATGTCTGAGCGGCACCGAGCTTGCTGAGCGCCGTTGCAGCGCTCTTCAGCTCCTCCTCGGCGGTGTCGCCCTTGAGGGCGAGCATCTCGCCGTAAGGACGCAGCAGCGGGATGCCCCAGGCGGCCAGTCGATCCAGGGGCGCCACGGCGCGCGCGGTCACCACGTGAACGGGCGCGAGCTTGCCCATGACCTCCTCCGCGCGACCACGGACGACCGTCACATGGTCGAGGCCCAGCAGCTCCACGACCTCAGTCAGGAAGGTCGTGCGACGCAGCAGCGGCTCAAGCAACGTGATCTTGAGGTCCTCGCGGACGAGCGCCAGCGGAATGCCCGGCAGTCCGGCACCCGAGCCGACATCGCACACCGTCACCCCTTCGGGCACGACCTCGGAGAGCACCGCACAGTTCAACAAGTGCCGCTCCCACAGACGGGGCACTTCACGCGGGCCGATCAGCCCCCGCTGCACTCCCGCCTCGGCCAAGAGCTCCGCGTACCGGACCGCGTCCGCGAAGCGATTGCCGAAAACCTCACGCGCCTGCTCCGGCGCGGGAGGAAGCTCCGCTGCCTCCGTCACGGGGACCGTCCTTCCGTACCGCATAAGCGCATTGAGCGCTGACCACCAGGACCATCAGGGACTACCGGGTACTGCCAGGCATACCAGGGACTATCAGGCTCCACCGAGGACTACCAGGCTGACAAAGTTCGGCCCCGCCTGCGCAACAGACGGGGCCGATGGAACGTACGTACCGATCAGGCAGGAAGCACGACGACGAAGCGCTGCGGCTCCTCGCCCTCGGACTCGCTGCGCAGCCCCGCAGCCTTGACCGCGTCGTGCACGACCTTGCGCTCGAAGGGCGTCATCGGGTTCATCTTCACAGGCTCACCGGAGCTCTTGACCTCGGCCGCGGCCTTGGCACCCAGCTCGGAGAGCTCCTCGCGCTTCCTCGCGCGGTAGCCCGCGATGTCCAGCATGAGGCGGCTGCGGTCGCCGGTCTCCCGGTGTACCGCCAGGCGCGTGAGCTCCTGCAGGGCTTCCAGTACCTCACCGTCCCGGCCGACCAGCTTGTTCAGATCGCGACCGCCGGCGTCGCTGATGATCGAGACAGCGGCGCGGTCGGCCTCGACGTCCATGTCGATGTCGCCGTCGAGATCAGCGATGTCGAGCAGACCCTCGAGGTAGTCCGCCGCGATCTCGCCCTCCTGCTCAAGGCGGCTCAGGGTGTCGCCCTCGGCGGCAGCGGAGATGGTGCCTTCCGTCACGGGATGGACTCCTTCTTACTTCTTGGACGGCGACTTGGGCCGCTGAGGACCCTTGCGCTGTCCGGACTGGGCTTTGCTGCGGGTACCGGAGCCCGGCTTGTTGCCGCCCGCGGCCGGCTTGGCGGCGTTGGGCTTGGCGTCCTCGGGCTCGTCGGACTTGGTCAGCGAGGTCTTCGGCTCGGACTCGCCCGCCGCCTTGGCCGTAGCCGACTGACGCTGGGACTTGGACTGCCTCTTCGGCTGCTGGCGCTTGGGGGCGCCGCCCACGGTCGTCTGGGTGCCGTCCTCGGCCTCGGTGACGGCGTCACTCACACCCTTCAACACGGTGCCGTCGGCCTGGGCCGCCAGGCCCGCCTTGGTCAGAGTGTTGATGAACTTGCGCTCGTGTTCGTTGCGGTCGCGGCCCTTGGCGACGATCGCCTTGACGATGGCCTTCTGACCACGGCCACGCGTCTTCTCGTGGTGCGTGACGTGCTTCTCCAGGCGCTCCAGGTACGCGGCCTGAGCCTTGCTGCCCGGCGTCGGGTTGTTGCGGATGACGTACATCTGCTGGCCCATGGTCCACACGTTGGTGGTCAGCCAGTAGACGAGGACACCGACCGGGAAGTTGATGCCGAAGATGGCGAACATGACCGGGAAGACGTACATCAGCATCTTCTGCTGCTGCATGAAGGGCGTCTTCACGGACATGTCGACGTTCTTCGTCATCAGCTGACGCTGCGTGTAGAACTGCGACCCCGACATCAACACGATCATGATCGCGGTGATGACACGGACGTCGGTCAGTGTGGCACCGAGCTGGGCGACCTTGTCGGCGCCGTCGGTGAACTTCGCCGCGAGCGGGGCACCGAAGATGTGCGCCTTACGGGCACTGGTCAGCAGCGAGTCGTCGATGACGCCGATCGTCTTGCCGGTCGCGATGCCGTTGAGCACGTGGTAAAGGGCGAAGAAGAACGGGGACTGCGCCAGGATGGGAAGGCACGAGGAGAGCGGGTTGGTACCCGAATCCTTGTACAGCTTCATCATCTCTTCGGACTGACGCTGCTTGTCGTTCTTGTAGCGCTCCTGGATCTTCTTCATCTCGGGCTGCAGCGTCTGCATCGCCCGAGTGGCCTTGATCTGCTTCACGAAGAGCGGGATCAGGCAGATACGGATCAAGATCACCAGGGACACGATGGACAGGCCCCAGGCCCAGCCCGTATCGGCGCCGAAGATCTTGCCGTACACGGAGTGGAACTGGACGATGACCCAGGAGACGGGTGTCGTGATGAAGCTGAACAGACTGGCAATCGTGTCCACTAATCAGGCTCCTTGAGCATGGGACGGGGTCTCGGCGGCCGGGCTCGAGGGGTGGTCGGACATACCGTGCCCTTCGATGGCCGGTTCGGCGGCGGAGGTCCCGCCCTTGCGTGCACGCCAGGCGTTACGCAGCATTTCGTGCCACCGCGGACGCTTGCGCGGCGGAACATGGTCCACACCGCCCAGCGACCACGGATTGCACCGGAGGATGCGCCAGGCGGTGAGTGCCGTTCCCTTGATCGCACCGTGCCGGTCGATGGCCTGGTAGCCGTAGTGGGAACACGACGGGTAGTACTTGCACACCGGCCCCAGGAGCGGGCTGATCGTCCACTGGTACAGCTTGATGAGAGCCAGCAGCGGGTACTTCATCGCGCGCCCCCTCCCAGCAGCCGCTGAAGGGCGGCATCCAGGTCTCGGGCCAGCTGTTCATGGTCGGCGTCACCCGCGCCGGGCAACGCTCGTACGACTACCAGGCTACCGGTGGGCAGCAGAGCCACCCGGTGACGCATCAGATGGCGAAGCCTGCGCTTCACCTTGTTGCGTACGACAGCCCCGCCCACGGCCTTGCTCACGACGAAACCCGCACGCGTCGAGGGAGCGCTCTCCCCAGGCGCGTGCGGGTCCGTTGCACCGCTACGTAGATGGACGACAAGGAGCGGGCGTCCGGCCCGGCGTCCTCGGCGTACCGCGGTCGCGAAGTCCTCGCGCCGCCTCAGCCGATGCTCGGTAGGCAGCACGACGTCATGACCTGTAAGTGATCAGGCGGACAGGCTGGAT
Source organism: Streptomyces sp. NPDC093544 (assembly GCF_040683495.1). Lineage (NCBI taxonomy): Bacteria > Bacillati > Actinomycetota > Actinomycetes > Kitasatosporales > Streptomycetaceae > Streptomyces > Streptomyces sp. NPDC093544. The sequence goes on from NZ_JBFBEA010000021.1 coordinate 178,950, forward strand.
CGGCCCTTGCCACGACGGTTCGCGAGAATCGCGCGGCCGGCACGGGTGCGCATCCGCAGGCGGAAGCCGTGGGTCTTGGCGCGACGACGGTTGTTCGGCTGGAAGGTGCGCTTGCTCACTCGGGGGCTCCAGAAATAATCGGTGGTGGCGGGATGCCGTCCTGGCTGTCACCGTGCGCCCACGAGTAGCTCGTATACGCCCGAGTGCACCGCTTCCCGATCACTCGAAGTGACCTGTGCCCATCGGAGGCAGGCGGCAGCAGCCATCGACAACTCGACCTGGTCACGGTACGCGCGGCTACGCCATCCGGTCAAACCAGCACCTGCCAGGAGACACTATCCACAGGCTGGGGACAACAACTTGAACCGCAGCGGTCGCCCTGACTACCGTGGCCAAACTCCGATTCGTTCTCTTCTCACCGCCCCAGCGGCTTTGTTCCCACCGCCCCACCCGAGTGATCTTCCCAACCTGCTCCCAGAACCACACGTTCGTGGGACCCATGAGAGAGCGTGCCCTGTGGCTGACGTACCTGCCGATCTTGCCGCAGTGTGGCCACGAGTAATGGAGCAACTTCTCGGCGAGGGCCGCGGTCAGGGTGTCGAGGCGAAGGACGAGCACTGGATCAAGCGCTGCCAGCCCCTGGCGCTGGTCGCGGACACCGCACTCCTCGCGGTCCCCAACGAGTTCGCGAAGGGCGTACTCGAAGGCCGTCTCGCGCCGATCGTCAGCGAGACCCTGAGCCGCGAGTGCGGCCGCCCGATCCGCATCGCCATCACCGTCGACGACTCCGCCGGCGAACCTCCGGCGCCCTCCCAGCCCCGGTACGAAGAGTCCGAGCCCCCCTCGGGGCAGGGCCAGGGCCGCGACTCGTACGACGGGCAGACCCGCGACGACCGAAGCCCGTACGACACCCAGGCGCGCGACGAGCGCCCCCCGTACGACAGCCAGGGCCGCGACGAGCGAAACCCGTACGACCCCCAGACACGCGACGACCGCAACCCCTACGACGGTCAGCGCCGCGACGGATACGAGGGGTACGGCCGCCACCGCGCCGACGACCACAGGTCCGGCCGCCCCGACCAGCTCCCCGGGGCCCCCGGCGACCAGCTCCCGAGCGCCCGCCCCGCCTATCCCGACTACCAGCGGCCCGAGCCGGGCGCCTGGCCGCGGCACCAGGACGACTACGGGTGGCAGCAGCAGCGCCTCGGCTTCCCGGAGCGTGACCCCTACGCGTCGCCCTCACAGGACTACCGGCCGCAGTCCATGGACCGCCCGCCGTACGAGCAGCAGCGCTCCGACTACGACCAGCGTCCCGACCGCCGCGATCTTCAGGAGCCGCCCTCCGGCAGCGGCCACATGCACCGCGGCTCACCCGGACCGCTGGCCGCGCAGCCCGCACCGGCCAGCGGTCCGGGCGAGCCCACCGCGCGCCTCAACCCGAAGTACCTCTTCGACACCTTCGTCATCGGCGCCTCGAACCGCTTCGCGCACGCCGCCGCGGTCGCCGTCGCCGAGGCACCGGCGAAGGCGTACAACCCGCTCTTCATCTACGGGGAGTCGGGCCTCGGCAAAACGCACCTGCTGCACGCGATCGGGCACTACGCGCGCAGCCTGTACCCCGGCACGCGGGTGCGGTACGTGAGCTCGGAGGAGTTCACCAACGAGTTCATCAACTCCATCCGCGACGGCAAGGGCGACAGCTTCCGCAAGCGGTACCGCGAGATGGACATCCTGCTGGTCGACGACATCCAGTTCCTGGCGGACAAGGAGTCGACACAGGAGGAGTTCTTCCACACCTTCAACACGCTCCACAACGCGAACAAGCAGATCGTGCTCTCCAGTGACCGGCCGCCCAAGCAGCTGGTCACCCTGGAGGACCGGCTGCGGAACCGTTTCGAGTGGGGTCTGATCACGGACGTCCAGCCGCCCGAGCTGGAGACGCGAATCGCCATCCTTCGTAAGAAGGCGGTGCAGGAGCAGCTCAACGCCCCGCCGGAGGTGCTGGAGTTCATCGCGTCCCGGATCTCGCGGAACATCCGCGAGCTGGAGGGCGCGCTGATCCGGGTGACGGCGTTCGCGTCGCTCAACCGGCAGCCGGTGGACCTCGGTCTGACGGAGATCGTCCTCAAGGACCTGATCCCCGGCGGCGAGGACTCGTCCCCGGAGATCACCGCGCCGGCCATCATGGCGGCCACCGCCGACTACTTCGGTCTCACCGTGGACGACCTGTGCGGCTCCTCGCGCAGCCGCGTCCTGGTGACGGCACGCCAGATCGCCATGTACCTCTGCCGCGAGCTCACCGACCTCTCACTTCCGAAGATCGGCGCGCAGTTCGGCGGCCGCGACCACACGACCGTGATGCACGCCGACCGCAAGATCCGCGCGCTGATGGCCGAGCGCCGCTCCATCTACAACCAGGTCACCGAGCTGACGAACCGCATCAAGAACGGCTGACAGAGCCGACGACAGACACCGTCGTACGTCGCCGAGGGCGCCCCGGGACACCTTCCCGAGGGCGCCTTTCGCTGTCCTCGTGCGCGTGCCAGGGGCCGCCCGGAGCGTTTTCGTGCCCCGTCCGGAGCGTTTTCCAGCCCGCGTCGAGGGCTCCGCCGACGTTTTCGTACGTCGACGGAGGGCGCCCTCCGTCGATCGGCGGTCATCCTCTGTTCGATTACGAGCCGGGTTACGGCCACTCTCCACAGATTCGGTGACTTTCCGGCGTCCACACCCTGGGGACTGGGAAGTTGTCCAGATCGTGTCCACAGGCCGCACTGTTGAAAGACCATCGGACCAGGTCACCCGCCTGTGGATTGGTGGACGAACTTCGTCCACAGGCTGTGGACGAAGAAAAGATCCACAGGGTGTGCACCAAGTTGTCCACCGTCAGCCCACAGGCTGGGCCGGGTTGTCCCCAGCGATCTCCAGCTTCTCCACACCTCTGTCCACTGTTCGGCAACCCGACGCGCCCTCTCACCGTGTCGAGTGAAAGGCGTCACACCAAGGTGCGCGATTGGCCTGTGGGGAACGTGGGTAAATCTGGGGACGGTGCTGGGGAGAAGTGACCTCCGCCTGTGCATCGCGTGTGCAGAACTTTTCGCCGTCCACAGAAGAGCGTGGTTTTCCACCGCTCCCACCCACAGGGTCAGTGGACAAAAAATACCCTCTGAGCTGCGAAAACAGGGTTATCCACGGTTTCCACAGGCCCTACTACTAAGACCAACTAGAGAGAGCCTGAGAATCGATTCGAAGACGGGGCTGTGCACAACTCACGCTCGGAGCCTCCGGTGCCGCTCTGCACGACTTGACCCCGAGGGGCAACGACTGTCAGTGCTGTGCGTCAGACTGGTCCCCGGTGTCCTGCCCATCCCTGGGCCGAGCGACACCGAGTCAAACGACGAAGGCCAGCAGGGCGAGAGCGCCGGCAACAGACGGAGGCGGCAACGGTGAAGATCCGGGTGGAACGCGACGTACTTGCGGAGGCAGTGGCCTGGGCGGCACGCAGCCTCCCGGCCCGTCCGCCGGCGCCTGTGCTCGCCGGCCTGCTCCTGAAGGCCGAGGAGGGCGCCCTGAGCCTCTCCAGCTTCGACTACGAGGTCTCGGCACGGGTGTCGGTGGACGCGGAGATCGACGAGGAGGGCACGGTGCTGGTCTCCGGCCGCCTGCTCGCCGACATCTGCCGCGCCCTCCCCAACCGGCCGGTGGAGATTTCCACAGACGGTTCACGGGCGAGCGTGGTCTGCGGCTCCTCGCGATTCACACTGCACACGCTGCCTGTGGAGGAGTACCCGGCGCTGCCGCAGATGCCCTCGGCGACCGGCACTGTGCCCGGTGAGGTCTTCGCCTCGGCGGCCGCCCAGGTGGCCATCGCGGCCGGGCGCGACGACACTCTGCCCGTCCTCACCGGCGTCCGCATCGAGATCGAGGGCGACACGGTCACCCTCGCCTCCACCGACCGCTACCGCTTCGCGGTCCGTGAGTTCCTGTGGAAGCCGGAGGACCCCGAGGCGTCCGCGGTGGCCCTGGTGCCCGCCAAGACGCTCCTGGACACCGCCAAGGCCCTTACGAGCGGCGACAGCGTGATCCTGGCGCTGTCCGGCTCCGGTGCAGGCGAGGGTCTGATCGGCTTCGAGGGCGCGGGGCGGCGTACGACCACCCGGCTGCTCGAAGGCGACCTCCCGAAGTACCGCTCGCTGTTCCCGACGGAGTTCAACTCGATCGCCGTCATCGAGACCGCCCCCTTCGTGGAGGCCGTCAAGCGCGTGGCCCTGGTCGCCGAGCGGAACACCCCGGTGCGACTGAGCTTCGAGCAGGGCGTGTTGATCCTGGAGGCGGGCTCCAGTGACGACGCACAGGCTGTGGAGAGGGTCGACGCCCAGTTGGAGGGTGACGACGTCTCGATCGCCTTCAACCCGACGTTCCTGCTCGACGGCCTGAGTGCCATCGACTCACCGGTCGCCCAGCTCTCCTTCACGACGTCCACGAAGCCCGCGCTGCTGAGCGGCAAGCCCGCTTTGGACGCCGAGGCGGACGAGGCATACAAGTACCTGATCATGCCGGTGCGCCTCAGCGGCTGATGCGTGGCGGCCGGCCCACCCGGCCGCCGAAGCCGCAGGTGGGGCGTACGTCTGAGCGCGTATGCCCACAGGTGTGCGTGAGCGTCCGGGTTTAGGCTCGGACACAGGTACGAAAGTGCCCTCACGCCACGTCGCAAACCTAAGGAACAACTGATGGAGCTCGGTCTCGTCGGCCTCGGCAAGATGGGCGGCAACATGCGCGAGCGCATCCGCCGCGCAGGCCACACCGTCCTCGGATACGACCGCAACCCGGACCTCGCCGATGTCCACAGCCTCAAAGAGCTTGTGGGCAAGCTCGAAGGCCCGCGGGTGGTGTGGGTGATGGTCCCGGCGGGTGCCGCGACCCAGTCCACCATCGACGAGCTGGCCGCCCTCCTGAAGCCCGGTGACGTCGTCGTGGACGGCGGCAACTCCCGCTGGACGGACGACGAGAAGCACGCCGTCGAACTCGGCATCAAAGGCATCGGCTTCGTCGACGCAGGCGTCTC